>CAYYCN010000009.1:0-54681 GCA_964470355.1 uncultured Sphaerotilus sp. | reverse complement strand
CGACGATGGAATGCGCCTTCTCGCCCTTGATGTGGGCCACGAAGCCGACGCCGCAAGCGTCATGTTCCTGGGTGGGGTCGTACAGACCTTGGACGGCGAGGGCCTGGATTTCTTGCTGGGACGCGGGTCCCGAGGCGGCCTGGGTCATGGCGCACTCCTACGAATGACATGAGGAAAACTGCGCAAATTTATCGCACATTGCGCCTCACCTCAATCGCAATTAAATAGGGTCAGACCACAAATAAATTGATCACAATAGCGCCATCAAATTAATTGGGGACAGATCAATCGCTCAGCGCACCAGTTCGCACCATCACACCCCCTCCCCACACCTTTGCGGTGCACGCCGGGGCCGCCCGCGGGGCCTCGGCTGCACAGGACGCAGGGTCTGTGCCCCCACCTTCTGCAAAAAAGCCTCCGAGCCCAGCGCCCACCCTTTGGTGGCACTCTCGACGATGCGGTCCACAAGGCCCTCGGGCAGGGGATCTTCCAGCATCTGTTTCCAGCGCAATTCGCGCTCGAAGGGCGTGTTGCCCAGTCCCCAGTACGCCTGGGGCTCGGTGATGACAAGATCGCGATGTCGGCCCACGTGGTGTCCCGCACTCGACCAAGGCCAATCCACCGCCTGCGCCACCAGACCGGAACGGACCGGGTTCTGCTCGATGGCGCAAAGACAAAGCATGAGGTGTGCCCCGGGATCGACCACCGTCGCCCGGTATCGCCCCTCCCACAAGGTGCCCCTGCGGCCATGCCGCCGATTGAAACCCGCCACGTAGCGACGCCCGACACCCTGCATGAGCTGACCCAGGGCCTCGGACCGCGGAGGGGTCACCAGCAGATGCACATGGTCCGGCATCAGGACATATCCATGGACCAGGACCTGGAGCACCGCACTCGTCTCCCGCAGGGCATCGAGATACGCCTGGCGATCGTCGGCATCCATGAAGACCGGCTGAAGGTTATGCCCGCGCTGGATCACGTGGTGCGGCAAGCCTGCCAGGGCGAGTCGAGGAAGCCGGGCCATGGTTCATCTGGGTGGGGCGGATCGTGGCGCCTGCGCGCGGACGGCCCCGTTGGGACAGAATCCTCACATCGTACCCACTGGAGACCCGGACATGAAAGCCGACAACATTCTGGCCACCATCGGCGGCACCCCGCACATTCGCATGCAACGCCTCTTCGGCGCCGATGCGCAGGTGTGGATCAAGTCTGAACGCGGCAATCCGGGCGGATCGATCAAGGACCGCATTGCCCTGTCCATGGTCGAGGCGGCCGAGGCCAGCGGCGCGCTGCAGGCCGGCGGCACCATCATCGAGCCCACCTCCGGCAACACGGGCGTGGGACTGGCGATGGTGGCGGCCGTGAAGGGCTATCCGCTGGTGCTGGTGATGCCCGAGAGCATGAGCCTGGAGCGTCGTCGCCTGATGCTGGCCTACGGCGCCAAGTTCGTGCTGACCCCACGGGAAAAAGGCATGAAGGGGGCCATTGAAAAGGCCCAGGAACTGGTGGGATCCACCCCGGGCGCCTGGATGCCGCAACAGTTCGAGAATCCCGCCAACGTCGAGGTGCACGTGCGCACGACCGCCCAGGAAATCCTGGCCGACTTCCCCGAAGGCCTGGATGCCCTGATCACCGGGGTGGGCACCGGGGGCCACATCAGCGGCTGCGCCCAGGTCCTGAAGGCGGCCTGGCCTCAGCTGAAGGTGTTTGCCGTAGAACCCGCCGCCTCCCCGGTCATCAGCGGTGGCAAGCCTTCGCCGCACCCCATCCAGGGCATTGGTGCCGGCTTCATTCCGGGCAACCTGAACACCCAGCTGCTCGACGGCGTGATCCAGGTCGACGGCGAGGCCGCCAAGGACATGGCTCGACGCAGCGCGCGCGAGGAAGGCCTGCTGGTGGGCATTTCCAGCGGGGCCACGATGGCCGCCATTGCCCAGAAGTTGCCAGAGCTGGGCGCAGGTGCCCGGGTGCTGGGTTTTGCCTACGACACGGGCGAGCGCTACCTGTCGACCGAAGGATTCCTGCCCACCGAAGCCTGAAATCCCCCACACCGGGTGACCCCTCAAGCGTCACCCGGCGCGCTGCTCCAGACCTCATTCGATGCGGACATCTTCCGCCACCGGCCCGCGCTCGCGGTGGACCAGGCGGAAACGCACGCTCATGCCCGGCCGCAGGTTGCGAAACCCCTCCATCCGGATTTCGGTCTGGTGCACCAGCACGTCCTGACTCATGCCCTCGGCCACGATGAATCCATAGCCCTTGCGGTCGTGAAACCACTTCACCTTGCCGCGACGCTCACCCTCCACGATCGAGCACGGCAACGCCCGCCCGTCGCCGACCGCCCTGCTCCCCAAAGGCCCTTCCGGCCCTGCACCTGATTGCCACATCTCAACGCCTCGGTGATCACACGTACCGATGTGCATTCTTGGGAAGGCCCACGGCGGTGTCTTGCTTGAACCGCCGCGTTTTTGATCAAATGCGCCAGCGAACACCGAAGACACCTCCCGCCGAATGCACGCCAGCCTCTCTTCCTCCATCGTCCAGATGGTGTTCGACTTCGTGGAACAGCGCGGCCTGGACGGCCCGACGGTGCTGGGCACGCCCCGCCCATCGGATCTGACTGGCCTGTCTCAGGTGTCCGGCTCCGCTTGGCTGCAGATGCTGGATCGGCTGCAGCGAAGCTTTCCGGAGCCAGCCCTCGGACTGGCGGTCTGCGGACTCGCTGCGCCGAAATACGGCGGGGTTCTGGCCTACCTGACCCAGCACAGCGGCACCCTGGGAGAAGCCGTATGGCATCTGTTCAAGTACGAACGGCTGCTGCACAACCTCAACGCCAGCCGACACCGGATCAGTCCGACCCGCATCCACCTGCAGTGGCGTGTGGGCCGCTGCCACACGAGCCAATTGAGCGATGAACTGCTGATCGGTGGCCTGCTGTCCTACATTCGGCTGATCACGGACCGCCCGGGGCTGAATCCGCGTCGCGTGGGCTTCATCCACACCCGCCCCGCCAACGTGGCGCCCTATGAAGCATTTTTCGGCTGCCCGGTGGAGTTTGACCAGCCCGAGGGGGGCAGCATGGACCTGCCCATCTCGGCGATGCTGCTGCGCATCCGGCAACACGACGAATCCCTGCAGGAACTGCTGGAGTTGCAAGCCCGCACCGCGTTGCAGAACCTGCTGAGCCAAGACCGCTACATCGCTCACGTCCAGGAGGTGATCGCCGGCCTGATGCCCAAGGGATCCCCGTCCATCTCCCGGTGCGCCGCCCGCCTGAACATCTCCACACGCTCGCTGCAGCGAGAGTTGGCCACCCGGCAAACGAGCTTCCAGCAACTGCTTGACGAAACGCGCCGGGACCTGGGCGAATCCTTGCTTCAAGACCCGGCCAACACCATTGTGGACGTGGCCATTCGCCTGGGATACACCGACCAGGCCGCCTTCACCCGAGCCTTTGCCCGCTGGACGGGCGAGCCCCCCGCCCGCTGGCGCAAGTCGTACCTGCTTCCCCCGGGCCACGGCCCGGCCCCCTCATCAAACACCGGCACGGCCCAAGACCCCCCGTGATCACGGGGACTCCCCACACGTTCCCGGGGGACACACGTCCCGAAAGCCTGGCCGACCGGCACAGTCCCTTCCGCCAAGCGCAAATCAAATCGTATTCGCTGAGTGTCCGCATCCGCGGACGATTGTGTTCGACCAGCGAGTGCTCATGACGTTGCGCAGGGAAGCTTCATTGCCGTGCGGCATGCCTCGACGCGATCGCTGGATCGGACCTTGGATCACACGCAAAGCAAGGAACTCCCCATGAAGCCGACTTTTCCCCAATGGCGCCACGTCGCCGTCGCCGCCGTCACGCTGCTGGCCTCCCAGGCCTCTCAGGCCGAGGTGGTCTGGTACAGCGAACTCACCGGCTCGTTCGGTGCCGTCGTGAACTCGACGGACGCCCTGACCGGCGGTGGCCCCCTCAGCGGCACGGTCACCAGCAACCTCGGCACCTACGTCGGCACCGACAACTTCTACCTCGGCTTTGCACAGTCCAACGGCTCCGTGGCCTGGTACGGCGCCAACGGCGGTGGCTACCTCGCCGGCTCGGTTCCGGTCGCTTCAGGCAGTGCGGCACTGCTCGGCGTGGACGATGCCTCGACCAACTGGTACGTGAGCGGGGGCCATGTGGTCTCCAACAACAACTGGACCACCGGCGCAGTCACATCCAGCCCCGCCTACACGGCCTTCTCGGGCGGAGGTGCCCTGAACGGTGCCGCGGTGGCCACCGGCATCGGTCTGAAGACCGTCAACGGCTACACCGACATGAACAACAACTACCTGTTGGCCGTGGCCGATGACGGCACCCTGGACCACTACTACCTGCCGACCGGCGCCTACACCTCATTTGCAGGTTACGGGCAATGGACGACGTTCCAGAACGGCACCCTCAGCGGACTCACCCTGTCCGCCCTGAACGGATCCCCCACCGGCTCCATCAACGGCACGAGCTACAGCTACCTCGGCAGCTCGGGAGACGTCATGTACTTCGAGACCACCACGGCTGCCGCCGTGCCTGAGCCCGAAACCTACGCCATGATGCTGGTTGGACTGGGCGTGTTGGGTGCTGCGGCTCGCCGTCGCGCTCGCGCACGCGCCTGACCGCCCGGCCTCGTCCCCGTCACCTCGCGCCGCCCATGCGGCGCTTTTTCATTTTCGGTCACCCTGCGGGAAACAGGCTCCGGCCCGTCAAGCGCGCATGTTCCTTGACTGCAAAGCGGTCGGTCATGCCGGCGATGTAGTCCGCAACCGATCGATGACGCAGCGGAGCCTCGGCATATTCCTCGGGCATTTCCCGCGGGCACTCGACATAGGCCTCGAACAAATCCGCAATGACCTGGCGAGCCCGGTAGGTCACGTCCATGACCTGCGGATGACGGTACAGGTGCTGGAAGAGAAAACGCTTGAGCTCACGGCTGGCCCTTTGCATGTCATCCGAGAAATGGACCAGAACCCCGCAGGCCCGGGCCTCGTCGGCAGATCCCGGCGCCTCAGCGCGCAAGCGCCGTCCCGTCTCGCCGATCACGTCGTAGACCTGCTCGGACAACATGCGGCGCAGCACTTCGGCGAGCAGGCGACTGCGCTTCATCTTCTCCAGACCCGGGTGCTCCGACAGCGCTTCGTCGTGAAACCGGGCAAACAGCGGCACCGTGCGCAACTGCTCGATCGTGATCAGCCCCGATCGCACACCGTCGTCCACGTCGTGGGCGTTGTAGGCGATTTCATCGGCCAAGTTGGCGAGCTGGGCCTCCAGACTGGGCTGCGTGCGGTCCAGGAACCGCCGCCCGATGCCGCCGGGCTCGTGGGTTTCAATCCATCTCGCCACCCGAAGCGGACAGTGCTTAAGCACACCCTCCCGGGTTTCAAAGGTCAGGTTCAGTCCATCGAACGCAGGGTATCGACACTCCAGCACGTCGATGACCCGCAGGCTTTGCAGGTTGTGCTCAAACCCCCCCCAGGGTTTCATGCATTCGGCAAGAGCGTCCTGCCCCGCATGCCCGAACGGTGTGTGTCCCAGGTCATGGGCCAGCGCGACCGCCTCCACCAGATCCTCATGCAGTCCCAGCGAACGCGCGATGGCCCGGCCCAATTGCGCCACCTCAAGCGAATGGGTCAGCCGTGTGCGGAACAGGTCCCCCTCGTGGTTCAGAAACACCTGGGTCTTGTAGACCAACCGACGAAAGGCCGTGCTGTGCACGATCCGGTCCCGATCTCGCTGGAAATCGTTCCGAGTGGGCGCCGAGGGCTCCACGTGGCGGCGCCCCCGGCTGTGCGCAGGATCACAGGCACAGGGCGCCAAGCCCGTCGCCTCCCCTTGCGCGCCTTTCGCCCAGCGTCTCATGCCACAGACGTCGCACCCGACGGCGCGGAGAACGACTCGATCACCTCGGCCACCAAGGTTTCCGGTGCGCCTTGCATGCGGGCCGAACCCAGGCGATCAATGACGACAAAGCGGATTTCTCCCCCTTCGGCTTTTTTATCCACCCGCATCAGTTCCAGATAGCGCGGCACACCCAGCGCTGGCGCGCGCACCGGCAAGCCGGCGCGCACGCAAATGCGCTCCAGCCGGTCGCGAAAGGCGGTCGGCATCAGTCCCAGTCGAACCGAGAGTTCTGCCGCCATCACCATGCCGCAACCCACGCCCTCCCCGTGCAGCCACTCGCCGTAACCCAGCCCGGCTTCGATCGCATGGCCAAACGTGTGCCCAAAATTCAAGATGGCCCGCAAGCCCCCTTCGCGCTCGTCAGCGCCCACGACCTCGGCCTTGATCTCACACGAACGGCGCACGGCATGGGCCAGGGCTGTCTTATCCCGGGCCATCAGGGCTTCCAGATGGGCCTCGATCCAGTCGAGGAACCCCGCGTCGGCAATCGGACCGTACTTGATCACCTCCGCCAGTCCGGCAGACAGCTCGCGCGCCGACAGGGTGTCGAGCGTGTCGAGGTCACAGATGACACGCTGGGGCTGGTAGAACGCCCCGATCATGTTCTTGCCCAGAGGGTGGTTGATCGCGGTCTTTCCGCCCACCGACGAGTCCACCTGGGACAAAAGGGTCGTCGGGATCTGCACAAAGGGCACCCCGCGCATGTAGCAGGCGGCGGCAAAGCCGGTCATGTCGCCCACCACCCCGCCCCCCAAGGCAAACAGGACGGTCTTGCGATCGCAGGCCTGCCCCAGCAGTTCGTCATAGATCAGGGTGAGCGTGGCCTGGTCCTTGTACGACTCGCCGTCGGGCAGGGACAGCACCCTCACCTTTGCGTACAAGGGCTCCAACGCCCGAAGCACCCGTTGCGCATAGAGCGGAGCCACCGTCTCGTTGGTCACGATGAGCGCGGCCGAGGCCTTCGGCAACCCGCTCCAGGTGGAGGGGTTGTCCAGCAGTCCGGTGCCGATGAGGATGTCGTAGCTGCGTTCGCCGAGCGCCACGCGCACGGTGTCGGTGGGGAAGGTGTTCATGTCCGGAAGTGTACCGAGCCACCCCCTCCGGGGCGCGGTCAACGGCGCACGGACGACGCCACGAGGCTGGGATCCACCAGTCCGGCCAGTTCCAACTGGCTCAGGATCATGTTGACCATGTGGCTGACGGACGGGCGGCCGCTCTCAACCGTGTAGTGGGCCGCCTCCCGGTACAAAGGATCCCGGTCGCGGTACAACTCGCGCAACTTCCTCAGGGGGTCCGCCACCTGGAGCAACGGACGCTGCGTGTCATGACGCAGCCGTCGAAACAACTCCTCTGGTGTGGCGCGCAGGTACAGCACCACCGTGTGGGCCTTGAGGGCCTCGCGGTTCACGGGCCGCAACACCGCCCCGCCACCGGTGGCCAGGATGTGCGGAGGCCGCTTGACCAGGTCCGCGATGGTCTCGGCCTCGATGTCACGAAAGGCCGTTTCCCCATGCTGCTCGAAAAACGAGCGGATGCTGCAACCCAGGCGCTTCTCGATCTCGATGTCCGCATCCACGAACGGCACCTTGAGCAGGTGCGCCAAGTGGCGACCCGCCGTGGATTTACCGGCGCCGGGCATGGCGACGAGAGAGATCGTTTGAGACAGACCGGCAACAGAAGAATCGGGCGCTGTGAGCATGGCGCGAAATGTACAGGAGCCAACTCCTGCCGCTGGCGAGAGCCTGCGAAGCGGGACGCTCAAAAAACGCAGGGCCTGATTGAAGTCAGGCCCTGAACCCCCTCGGACAGAAATCCGCTTCAGTTGGTCGGATACACGATCCGGAACCGTTGCGAGTGCGAAACGCCCCCAGAGGACTTGTAGATCAGGTTGGCAAACCCGGAGGCCGTACCGGCTCCCGCCGCCACACAAACAGGAGCGGCCTCGGACGTCGACACTTCGATCTTGACCGTGAATCCGACGGGCGGGAATCCACTCGCCAACTGATCCGCAACCGGAGACCCGGACGTGATCGAAGGCGTAATGCCATTGCTGGACGATCCTGCCACGATGGTCGTGCCGACAGATGGAGCGCGGAGTTTGTCGGCATCGCCCAACCACAACTCGAACGCCTGCTTGCACGTGCCCGACAAAGTCAGCGTGCTCGCCGTCTGTGCCCCCGCCGCATCCAGGAATGCCGTGTATGCCCCCCCTGTGGCACCGGCCATGTTGATGAACAGCGCGTCGCTCAGAGTGGTCGTTCCATTGTTGAGGGTCGCAACCACAGTGGCCAAACCGTCCCCTCGGGGGTTCTGCACACGGAAATCGACCGTACAGGTTCCGTTTGAAGTGGTGCAGCCGCCCAGTGTGGAAGAAGCCACGGCTCCGTAGTCCGTCGTGAAGGAGACCGCCTGGCCATCCGCGACGGGGTTACCGTTCGCGTCGACCACATACGCTGTCAGCGTGGTTGAGTCTCCTGTCAACTGCCCATCGAGGTTGTACTTCTTGGCCACGATCTCGAAACCGCCAGCCACCGCGACGCCCGTGCTCACAAGAAGCGTGTCGGAGGGAGCCGAAGCGCTGCTGTTGGCTGCGGCGACGGCAGTGACCACGACCGACCCAGGTGACGAGCCGGACTGCACCGTCGTCGTCACAAGACCCGCGCTGTTGCTGGTCGCGGTCGTGGTGTTCAACGTGACCAAGCTGGCTGGAGTGACCGAGAAGTTCACCACCGCACCCTTGATGGGACTGTTGTTCTCGTCCACCACCTCAAACGTCAGAATCGCGGACTCGGTCCGGCCATTGCCCCCAGCGCCCTTGATGACGATCGCCGTGCCAGAGGGAACCACCGATTTGAAGTTGATGGCCTTGGGGGTCACTGTGGCCACCGATCCGGTCGTCACCTGGATGGCTCGGGCCCCCGAGTAGTCGGATCCACTCACGGTGGCCGCGGCGGAAATGGAGGTCGCGCCGGTCGAGCTCACAGACGCCCCGGTGACATCCACGGAGGCCTTGCCCGCTGAATCCGTGAGGGCCGTTGCGGAAGAGGGCGAAAACGTCAGCAACCCGGTCGACTCGGCAAACGTCACGATCACCCCAGCCACAGGTGCGCCCGCCTTGGTCGTGACCGTGGCCACGGCCTGAACAGACTCGGTGCTGCTGATGGATGTCGTGGCGCTGCTGGAGCGCTGCACCTCCACAGCGACTGCATAGGCCGCATCTGAGGACGTGCTGGAACCGGAATCCGATCCCGACGAGCCACTTCCGCCAGACCCGAAAACGGAATCCCCGGAGCTTCCGCCACCACCGCCGCAAGAAACCAAACCGGCCAGCAGGCTGACGGCCACCATCCAGCGAAAGATGCTCATGAACGATGCGATGCGCATGACTTGCAAGACTCCGGAGATCGACTCAACGCACCGACACCGCATTGCGATCGGTGATCACCTTGGGTGTCAGGAACACCAGCAATTCGGTCTTGCTGGTCGAGCGCACCTTGTTTCGGAACAAGGCCCCCACCACGGGGATGTCGCCCAGCAAGGGCACCTTGTTCATGGACTCGTTCTCGGAGGTCTCGAAGATGCCACCGATGACGACCGTGCCACCGTTCTCGACCAGCACCTGTGTCTTCACATGCTTGGTGTTGATGGCGTAACCCGAAGAGGTGGACTGGCCCACGCTGTCCTTGTTCACGTCCACGTCCATGATGATCCCGCCTTCCGGCGTGATCTGCGGCGTGACCTCGAGCTTGAGGTTGGCCTTGCGGAACGACACCGCCGTGGCGCCGCTGGAGGTGGCCGATTGATAAGGCAACTCGGTCCCCTGCTCGATCAGCGCGCTCTTTTGGTCGGCCGTGATCACGCGGGGACTGGAAATCAGCTTGCCGCGGCCATCCGACTCCAAGGCCGAGAGCTCGAGGTTCAGGAACCGGTTGGAGGCGGCACCGAACAGCGACAACGCAAACGTCGCGGCGCTGGCACCACCGAAAGCCGATCCGCTGACGTTGGCCGGAAGGGATACGAACTGGGTGTCGGTCAGGGCCGATGCCGTGCTGGTTTGCAGCGTCTGGTAACCCAGCGAGCTGTAGTTGCCGCCGATGGCCACCTGGTTGTTGCCCCCCACGCCCCAGCCCGTGGTGCCGCCGTTGAGCCCGCGCAGGTCCGACGAGCCCAACTTCACGCCCAGGGCACGACCCCAGGTGTCCTCGGCCTCGACGATGCGCGCTTCGATCATCACCTGCCGTACCGGCACGTCGATCTTGCCCAGCAATTGGGTGATTTCTTCGAGCTTGCCCGGCACGTCGTTGACGAACAACTGGTTGGTCCGGGCCTCAGCAAACACGCTGCCCCGGCTCGACAGGATCCGCCCCCCGCCGGATGAAGCCCCATTGGACCCTCCCGCACTGGCCGCACCCCCACCCCCTCCGATGGCCCGGGCCACATCCTCGGCCTTGGCATAGTTGAGCTGGAAGGCTTGCGAGCGCAGAGGCTCCAGCGCCACCAAAGCGGCCTGGGACTCCAGCTCCGCCTTTTCCTTGGCCGCCAGTTCGTCCTTGGGTGCCACCCACAGCACATTGCCGGTCTTGCGCACCCCCAGGCCCTTGGCCTGCATGATGATGTCCAGCGCCTGATCCCACGGCACGTCTTTCAGACGCAGGGTGACATTGCCCTGAACCGAGTCGCTGGTGACGATGTTGAAGTTGGTGAAGTCCGCGATCACCTGCAGCAGCGAGCGCACCTCGATGCTCTGGAAGTTCAGTGTGAGCTTCTCGCCCGAAAACCCCGGACCGCCCGTGAGCTTCTGGGGATCGCGCTTGACCGGACGCACCTCCAGGACAAACTGGTCGTCGGTCTGATAGGCGCTGTGCTCCCAGTCACCCTTGGGCGTCACCACCATGCGGACATGATCGCCCGCCTGGGTCGTGCTCACACTTTGCACAGGCGTGCCAAAGTCGGCCACGTCCAGCTTGCGCCGCAGCGCATCGGGCAACCGGGACCTCAGAAAGTCCACAACCAGGCTCTGGCCCTGTTGTCGGATGTCGACGCCCACCTGGTTGCTCGGCAGGCTGACCACCACGCGACCGGCGTTGTCACCGCCGCGGCGGAAATCGATCCCACGCAGGGCCTCGCTCTGGCGATTGCGACTGTCGGCAAAACGCGTGGCAGGCTGCGTGACCGCCGGGGGGATCGCGGGGGGATTCACGACGGCCACCGGGGTGGCGGGTGCGGGCACCGAAGCGCTCTGGGCCGGATCGACGCGCACGATCAGGGTCTTGCCCTGGATCTCCGTGCGGTAGGTCGTGAACTGACGCAGATTCAGCACCAGGCGCGTGCGCTCACCGGACTGGGCGACGACGGCCGATCGGACGTTGGCCAGGTTGAGCTCATGCAGACTGCGGTCCGTGCCGTTGACCACCCCCGGCAGGTCCAGCGCGATGCGGGCCGGCGACTGCATGGCAAAACCCTTGGGCAAATCGGTCAGCGGCTCGCTCAACTCGATGCGGATGACCTCGCCATTGCTCTGCTGGGCACCGGTCACGACTTGAACAGCGGTTTCGGCCCAGGCGGCGGCCGGAGCCAATGCGCAGGCCAGCAGGGCGGCCCATTGCGTGCGCCTCAAGTCCATGATCTTGTTCTCCTTGGGATGCTTCATCGCCCCTTCTCCTGAGCCTGCTCTTGAAGGGACAGCGTGGCCGGGCGCTCGACCCAGTCACCCACGGCGTCCTGAACGACTTCACGCACCGTCACTTCCGTTTCGGTGATGCGGATGACTCGACCGTAGTTCTGACCCAGGTACTCGCCCACCTTGACCTGATAGAGCATGTTGTCCGCACGCACGAGCGCGTGGGGACGCCCGGCCTTCACGACACTGCCCACCATGTGCAGGGCATCCAGCGGATAGGCTTCCAGCGGCTCGCGCCGACGGTTCAATTCGGCCGCCAGCAACGAGCTGGGTTCGCGCGTTTCCTGCTTGATGGCCACGGCCAGCTTCTGGCCACTGAACGGATCGATCATCGACTCCGCCACATAAGGCTGAGGCTGGAACTTGCTTGGCGGCACCAGGGGCGACACCTGGGGCTTCACGTCCTGGCGCTGCTGATCCATCCAGACCTGCAACTCCTCGTTGGCATCGGAACAGGCCGACAGCGCCAACACCAGCAGCAGGCCCGACACCCACCGCACGCCGCCCAGGGGGCGAGGGACACGGCCCACGGCGGAGCCCACGTCGTTCACGACTCCGCTCACGGTTTGGCCCCTCCCGGCTGCTTGGCCTTGGCCTGGGCCTTGCGGCCTTCTTCGACCTCGGCCGGATCCAGATATCGATACGTGCGCGCCGTGGCTTCCATGGCCAGCAGGCCCGCCGGCATCTGCGCCGCCGCTCCACTCACTTGCGAGGCGTTCGTGACGGTCAGGTTGTGCAGCGTGACGATGCGCGACAGGTTGGCCACGTCCGCGGTGAAAGACCCGATGTCGTGGTACCGGCCGGTGACACGCAGCGAGATCGGCAACTCGGCATAGAAGTCCCGCATGATGACCTGTCCCGGTCGGAACAGCTCGAACTGCAGCCCACGGCCCAGACCCGCCTGGTTGATGTCCGACAACAGGGCGTCCATTTCGGCCTTGCCGGGCAGTTGGCGCTCCAGCTGGGTCACGAATTCCTCGACCTGAACCTTCTGCTTGCGCAATTCATCAAGGTTGATGGCCTGGGAGAGCTTCGAGCGGTACTCCGCCTTGAGGGTTTCCTCCCGGGCTCGCTCATCCTCCAGTTGGACCGTCGCATCCGACACCAGCAGAAACCAGGCGAGAAACAGGGCGAACAAGGCCGCCCCCGTCCAGGCGAGCGCCTTGGGCAACAGCGGCCACTGGCCGGGCTCGTTGGGATTGAGGCCCCGGAACTGCGACTGGATCTGCTCCTGCAGCGCTTCCAGCTCGATCGACAAAGGTCGGCTCATGATCGTGTCGTGCTCAGGGTTGAGAGGCCGGCACCGGAGCCGCCGATGCGGCCGCGACCGACGCCGCGGGCTGCTGGTCTTGCGGCCGCTTGAGCTTCAGACGCATCGAGAACTCGAACAAGCGCTTGGCCTCGCGCCCGCTGGTCGACACCGACGCGGACTTGATTTCCACCAGCTCCGGCTGTTCCAGCCAGGTGGAGCCGTAGGCGGTGTTGCGAAGCAACTCGGACACCCGCTCGTTGGTCTGCGCCAGGCCGCTCAGCGTCACGGCTTGGCCATCCTGGCGCAACGAGGTGAAGTACACCCCTTCGGGGGTCTGCTTCACCAACTCGTTGAGCAGGTGGACCGGCATGTTGCGATCGATCTGGAAATCCTCGACCACCTTCTGCCGCGCCTTCAGGGACTCGATCTCCCCCTTGAGCGAGGCGATGTCCTTGATCTGGTTTTCCAGGCTCTGGATTTCCGAGCGCAGGAACGCGTTGCG
Source organism: uncultured Sphaerotilus sp. (assembly GCA_964470355.1). Lineage (GTDB taxonomy): Bacteria > Pseudomonadota > Gammaproteobacteria > Burkholderiales > Burkholderiaceae_C > Sphaerotilus. Next base: position 41,318 of record CAYYCN010000009.1, on the reverse strand, counting down.
CGCTTCCTGCGCACTCTGCATCTCGCCAATGACGAGGTACCAGCCCACGCCCACCAGAAGACCCGTCACCAGGGCCAGCCCCAAACCGGCAAAAAACGCCTGCTTGCGCTGTTTGCGACGCTCTTCCCGATGCGGGAGGAGGTTGATGAGAATCATTGCAGGAACCTCCGCATCGCCAGGCCGCAGGCCGTCAGGTAGGACGCCGCCTCGCGCTGGAGCTTGCCTTCGCGGATCGAGGACCCCATCTTCATGCCGTCGAAGGGATTGACGACCTGGGACGCAAACCCGGTGACATGCGTCACGCGGTCCTTGAGCCCCGGAAGCGTGGCGGTGCCACCGGCCAGCATGACGTAGTGCACCTTGTGGTGCGGAGTGCTGGTGAAGAAATACTGCAAGGCCCGGCCGATTTCCTGAGCCAGCGTGTCCACGAAAGGCGCCAGCAGGCTGCTTTCGTAGTCATCGGGCAGGTCGCTGTTGATCTTCTTGACCTCGGCCTCCTCAAATGACAGGCCATATTGCCGCGCGATGAGTTGGGTCAGCTGCGAACCCCCGAACGTCTGGTCGCGGTCATACAGGATCTCGTCGTCGCGCAGCACCTTCAGGCTGGTGTTGTCGGCCCCGATCTCGAACAGCGCCACCAGAGCGTCACGCCCCTCGTTGGGCAGCTGGGCAATGAGGCGCGTGATCGCCAGGCGCGACATGTTGGATTCGATGTCGAGCACCACCGGCTTGAGCCCGGCCGCCTCGGCCAAGCCCTGCCGGTCCTGGACGCGGTCCTTGCGCGATGCGGCGATCAGCACCTCCACGTCGCCGGCAGACTCGGCGCTCGGTCCGATCACGCAGTAGTCGAGGGCCACCTCATCCAGCGAGAACGGGATGTACTGGTTGGCCTCGGCCTCGACCTGAAGCTCCAGCTCTTCCTCGCGCAAGCCGCCCGGCAGCACGATCTTCTTGGTGATCACGGACGACTGGGGCATCGCCATCGCGACATTGCGGGTCTTCGTGCCGCTGCGGTTGACCACCCGGCGAACCGCATCGGCCACCTCGTCAAACTTCTCGATCTGTCCTTCGGCGATCCAGCCCTTACCGAACGGCTCGGTCGCCACTCGCTCGACGATGTAGTCGCCGCCGGGCGACTGGCCGAGCTCGACCAGCTTGACGCTCGACGAGCTGATGTCCAGCCCGATCAGGGCCGCGGCCTTGCGCCCCAGCAAGTTGTCAAGAAAGCCCACACCGTTCCCCATGTCTTCGGGTCGCCCCCGAAGCTGTTAATAAGTCACTTCAATGCTATCAACAAAGGCATTGAGGACAGCCGAATTTTCCAGTTCAGCAAAGCGCACCTTGTTGCAAATGACACGCGAGGACTCGAACCGGACAAGGCAAGGGCAGCCGCCCGCACCTCCCCCATCCGGGCCCTCTCATCGGACCTTGGGCCAGTATGCGTGCTTTCTATAATCGCCCAAGCTCCAAAAACGACCTCATGCAAGCCGACACTTCAGACGATCAGCCCACCCAAGTCTTTCGCCGAAAACCTGGGCCTCTCGCCTTCGCGCTGAAGTTTCTGGCCTGGACCGTGGGGGGAGGACTCGCCCTGCTCGTGATCGGCGCCTGTCTGCTGGGCATCGCGCTGGCCATGGCGTACCCGAACCTGCCCGAAGTGAATGCAGTGACCGACTACCGTCCGAAGCTGCCCATGCACATCTATTCGGCGGACGGAAAGCTGCTCGGGGAATTCGGTGACGAGCGCCGCACGTACCGCTCGATCGACGAAATTCCGAAGGTCATGCAAGGCGCCGTGCTGGCCATCGAAGACTCGCGCTTCTACGAGCACAACGGGGTCGACTACGTCGGGGTGCTGCGCGCCGGTCTGGAGAACTTCCGCGAAGCCAAAAGCCAAGGCGCCTCGACCATCACCATGCAGCTGGCGCGCAACTTCTATCTGCCCAGCGAAAAGACGTTTGCACGCAAGATCTACGAGATCCTGCTGGCCCTCAAGATCGAACGGGCGCTGAGCAAGCCCAAGATCCTGGAGGTGTACATGAATCAGATCTACCTGGGTCAGCGCGCCTACGGGTTTGCTGCCGCCAGCGAGGTCTACTTCGGCAAACCCCTGCAAGACATCTCCGCGGGCGAAGCCGCCATGCTGGCGGGCCTGCCCAAGGCCCCGTCGGCATACAACCCCATCGTGAATCCCACCCGCGCAGAGCGCCGCCAGCAGCACATCCTGGATCGCATGCTGGAAACCGGCGTGATCACGGCCGCGGAACATCAGGTGGCCAAGAGCACGCCGCTGAAGTACCGCCAAGGGGCCGCCACCAACCCGCACGCGGCCTACTCACGCGACATTGCCGAAGTGGCCCGCCAAATGATCTTCGCCCAATACGGGGAAGACACCTACACCCGCGGCCTGCGGGTCACGCTGTCGGTTGATTCGCGCGACCAGGCCGCCGCCTACAAGGCCCTGCGCCGAGGCATCCTGAACTTCGAGCGTCGGCAAAACTATCGTGGCCCCGAGGCCTACATCAAGCTGCCCGAGGACGACAAGAACTTCGACGTCAAGATCGCCGAAACGCTGGAAGAACACCCAGACTACGACGACTTGCGCGCCGCCGTCGTTCTGTCGGCCAAGCCTCAGGAAGTCCGGGCCATGCTCCAGGACGGACAGATCATCACCCTCAGCGGCAATGGACTCCGGAGCGCAGCCGCCATGCTGCGTGACCCCTCCCGTTTCAAGACCCCCATGCGCCCAGGTGCCGTGATCCGGGTCCTGGACAGCGGCAAGAACGAGTGGTCGATCGTGAACCGCCCCGAAGTCCAGGGCGCCCTCGTGGCCCTGGACCCGAAGACCGGGCTCATCCGAGCCATGATCGGTGGGTTCGACTACAGCCAGTCCAAGTACAACCATGTCACGCAGGCTTGGCGCCAACCGGGATCCAGCTTCAAGCCCTTCATCTATTCAGCGGCACTGGAAAAGCACTTCGGCCCAGCGACCGTGGTCAACGACGCCCCCCTGTTCTTCGACGCGGGCACCACCGGCAGCCAGCCGTGGGAGCCCAAGAACTACGACGGACACTTCGACGGCCCCATGTCCCTGCGCCGCGGCCTGGCGCGTTCCAAGAACATGGTGTCCATCCGGGTGCTGCAGGCCATCAAGCCCGAATATGCCCAGGAATGGGTCACCCATTTCGGCTTCGAGGCCCAACGCCACCCCCCCTATCTCACGATGGCCTTGGGCGCCGGTTCCGTGACCCCGCTGCAGGTGGCTTCAGGCTATGCCGTGTTCGCCAATGGCGGCTTCCGTGTCAACCCCGGCCTGATCCTGAAGGTGGCCGACAGCCGCGGCCAGTTGCTGTCGCAGGCCCTCACCCCGGAGCTGGATGAATCCCAGCGGGCCATTCCCTCACGCAACGCTTTCCTGATGAGCAGCCTGCTTCAAGAAGTCACACGCAGCGGCACAGCAGCCCAGGCATCCAAAGCCTTGCACCGGTCGGATGTGTTCGGCAAGACCGGCACCACCAACGATGCCATGGACGCCTGGTTTGCCGGATACCAGCCCAGCCTCGTGGCCGTGGTGTGGATGGGCTACGACCAGCCCCGCAAGCTGGGCGACCGCGAGACCGGCGGCGGCTTGGCACTGCCGATCTGGATCGACTACATGAGTCAGGCCCTGCGTGGCGTGAAGACCCAGGAATATCCCCCCCCCGAAGGCGTGACCAACATCGGGGGCGAGTGGTATTACACCGAAGACTCCGCTGGCGCCGCTGTGAGGTCGCTTGGTCTGGAAGCACGGTTGCCCAACCAGACCAAGAAAACCTCGGAAGACGAGCGCCAGACGATCCTGGACCTGTTCAAGGACGACGGGGAAGCGGCCCCGCCACCCCCTGCCGCAGAACCCAGCCGCTGAGGGAGTCAACCCTCTGCGGTCACGGCCAGGGAGATCCCCGCTTGACGGGTGAGGTGATGAGAAAACGCCGAGAAGAACTCTTCACCGGAGCGCCCGTCGACCCAGCGGCCGTCCTGCCAGCGGTAATGGAACCCCCCCCCTTGCGCCGCCATCCACAACTCCTGCAGCGGCGGCTGCAGGTTGAGGATGATCTTGCTCCCCTGGGGCAAGGCCAGTTCCAGCAATCCGCCGGTCCGGTGCGTGTCGATGTCGATGACATCCGCTTCCAGCCAGCCATCCACCACGCGCTCGATGCGATCCAGAACCGCACTCGCCAATTGGCGATACTCGGACTCGCCCAGCGATGCGGAGCCCGTCGCGTCGGGCCTCGAGTTTCCGGAGGGAACAGTGTCTGCAGTCGTCATGGTTCGTGCTTCGATTCAAGAGGGATGTGGACAATCCGCGGCGAGCTCAGCAGCCCTGAAACCACCGCAACCGCCATCGCGGAATGAGTTTACGGTCAGGTGACCCGCCGCTGCCCAACAAGGACTTGTGAATGAAAAGCGAACCCCGTGCCACCATGATTGACACCGCACCCGCCCACGGATCGCCTGAGCCACGTCCCGTCACCGCCCACCTCAGGAAGAGAGCCCTCCTCATCCGCGGACTGCTCGTCACAACAGCGCTGCTGAGTGCTTGCGGCCAAAAGGGCCCGTTGTATCTGCCCAAACCTGGAACGGTCTCCTCGACACCACAGGCCAGCCCTCCAGCCTCCACACGCGAAAACCGCCCCTGAAGAAGCCCTGTACCTCGGTACCGTAAAGCCATAAAAAAAACCGCCCCGAAGGGCGGTCTTGTTTGTCGGGAGGTCGACAGCCGAAGCGGCCGACCGGTCCAACTCAGAGATCAGAACGAGTGGGCAACGCCGAACTCGAAGCCACGCGACTTGGCGCCACCGGTGATGGCGGGACCGTCACCAGCCACGCGGAAGGTCGCAGCGCCGCTGTTCTTAATCTGGGCGTAGGTGGTGTACAGCTGGGTGCGCTTGGACAGGTCGTGGATGTAGCCCACGCCCACCAGGGTACCGTCGTTGGAGCTGTCCTTCAGGTCCGCACGGGTCACGCCCACGCGGAACTTGCCAGCGGCGCCGACCGGCACGTGCACGCCAGCGTGAGCCACGTTTTGCTTGACGCCAGCGGCATCCTTGTTCTGCTGGACGAAGCCCATCAGCTTGACGACCTTCAGGTCATACGAAGCGCCCAGGGTGCCGACCTTGAACTTGTCTCCACCAGCGGTGTATTCGGTTTGGCCGTACGACAGCGAAACATTCAGCGGGCCGTTGGCGAAACCAGCGCGACCAGCCAGATACTTCTTGCCAGCAGCACCTTCGCCCGGGGCCACGGTCAGCTGACCGTAGAAGCCACCCAGGGTGTTCGGGGTCAGGTAGCTGACGGCGTTGTCCGAACGGACCTTGGTGTCCACGCCGGTGGCGACGCGGGGCAGCTGGTTCACATCAGCCACACCGTTGGTGTTGAACGTGTCGAAGTCGGCGTAGCCAGTGTAGGTCGGGGTCAGGTCACGACCCAGACGGACTTCACCGAAACCACCCATCAGGCTGACGGTGGAGCGACGGTGCCAGAAACGGGTGGCGTTGGAGGTGCCGGTGTCAGCCGACAGAGCCGACTCCAGGTGGAAACCAGCCTTCAGGCCGGAACCCAGATCTTCCACGCCGCGGAAACCCAGGCGGCTCGAAGCCAGGCCGTCGGTCGACAGGCTCTTCAGGCTGTTGTCACCGTTCTTCACGTAACGTGCACCCACGTCCACCTTACCGAACAGGGTCACGGAAGACTGGGCCGAAGCGACGCCAGCGAATGCGCCCAGCGCAGCCAGAACGATCAGAGACTTCTTCATTGCAACTTTCTCCTAGGTTACGTGGGACACCCGGAATTCCGGACACCCACTGAAGGGCTGTTTGGTACAACCACCCCCTCAGCGGGAGGCGGAGCTATTGCACCAGAGCGGGGAGAAGATTACCAAGGAAGCATGGCGGAATGATGGCACCATGTTGCCCGTGAACAACGCGAAGAATCAGGGTTTGCACGGTGATTTTCCGATCGTCTCCCAGGAGATTCAACAGCCTTTGCACCCTATTCCAGACATGCCCGAGATTTCCCTGAGTCCGCTGGATCGACTCCTGTCGTGCGCCGACAACGCCTTGAAAACCGTGTCGTGCGTGTCACAAAGCCGCCGCCCACGCCCCACCCCCGGCGCCGAGCCCCCCCATGGCGAAGACGCCCTGTCCTGCTCCGACCCACAGCTGTCCGGCGCACTGATGAGGGTCAACCACGTCGGGGAGATCTGCGCTCAGGCGCTCTATCAGGCCCAGGCCCTCATGGCCCGTGATCCGGCGCTGAGGCACCACCTGGAAGAAGCATCCCTGGACGAACAGGATCACTTGGCATGGACGCTCGGGCGACTGAAGGAACTCGGCGATCGCCCCAGCGTGCTCGCCCCCCTTTGGTACGCCGGCGCCTTCGGCATCGGCCTGGTGTCCGGCGCGCTGGGCGACCGCGTCAGCCTGGGATTTGTCGCAGAGACCGAACGGCAGGTCGAAGCCCACCTCCTGTCTCATCTGGAACGGTTACCTGCCGCCGACACCGCGTCCCGGGCCATCGTCGAGCAAATGCGGCAGGACGAGGCTCGCCACGCCGTCGAAGCCCAGCAGGCCGGTGGCATCTCCCTGCCGTCCCCGATCCGGAACCTCATGCGGGCAGCGGCCAAAGTCATGACCACCACCGCGCACCACCTCTGAAACCCTGGCCGTCACGCCACAGCAGAGGTATCGACCAGTTCCACCTCGACCACCAATTCGGCCGTCTTGGCCAACATGGCTGTGGCGGAGCAGTACTTGTCGTAGGACATCTGCACCGCGCGCTGCACCGCAGCCAGGGGCAGCGCCCGCCCCGAGACGACAAACTTCATAACGATGCGCGTGAACACCTTGGGATCCGTGTCCGCACGATCGGCGTTCAGGTGGACCCGGCAACCCTCCACCGGGTGACGCCCCCGCTTGAGGATCAACACCACGTCATAGGCGGTGCACGCCCCCGCTCCGGCCAGGAGGGTCTCCATCGGCCGAGGCGCAAGGTTGCGCCCCCCACCCTCCGGTGCACCATCCATGGTGATCAGGTGGCCACTGCCGGTTTCGGCGGAAAAAGCCATGCCGGAGGCCGGCATCCAGTTGATGGTGCATTCCATACGGGTCAATCCAGACAAAGTGAGAGGGACTGTGAAGTCTCTGATTATGGTCAACACACGACCCCTCGCTTTCCATGCATGAATCCGATTGCATTGCAAGATGGAACTCCCTACAATGGAGCCACGCATACACCAGGGATATCCCTGTGACTGCACCAGTTGTCTCCTCCACCCTCCTCTACAGGTGGATTCAGCCCGAGGGTCACCCCTCGGGTTTTTTTTCGCCCCTACCGCGCCCGTATGATCTGGCGCTTGTCGTCCACACGCTCGCCTGAGGCCCTTTTCCGCCATGTCCACCCCGCGCCCGCCGCGTCCACGCGCCGCCCTTGCCAAAACCCGTGAAACCATCCTGCGCAAGTACCTGCCCAGGATTCTCACGGCCAAGGTCTACGACGTGGCCCGGGAGACCGAGCTGGAACCGGCCCGCCAACTGTCCGCACGGCTGGACAACCAGGTGCTGCTCAAGCGCGAGGACAACCAGCCGGTCTTCAGCTTCAAGCTGCGAGGGGCCTACAACAAGATGGCCCACCTCAAGCCGGAGGAACTGGCCCGCGGGGTGATCTGCGCCTCGGCCGGCAATCACGCGCAAGGGGTGGCGCTCGGTGCTCGACGTCTGGGCTGCACCGCACGCATCGTGATGCCCCTGACCACCCCTCAGGTGAAGATCGATGCCGTGCGTGCACTGGGCGGCGAAGTTGTGCTGTTCGGGGAAAGCTATTCCGACGCCTATGAGCACGCCATGGAACTCACGGCCCACGAGGGCCTGACCTTCGTTCACCCGTTCGACGATCCGCTGGTGATCGCGGGCCAGGGCACGATCGCCATGGAGATCCTGCGTCAACATCAGGGCCCCATCGACGCGGTGTTCGTGGCCATCGGCGGAGGTGGACTGATCTCCGGCGTGGCGGCCTACCTCAAGGCGGTACGACCCGAGATCAAGGTCATCGGGGTCCAGATGACCGACTCCGACGCCATGATCCGTTCGGTGGCGTCGGGCAAGCGCATCCGCCTGCCCGACGTCGGCCTGTTTTCCGACGGCACCGCGGTGAAGCAGGTCGGGGCGGAAACCTTCCGCGTCACCCGCGCCCTGGCCGACGACTTCATGCGCGTGGACACCGATGCGGTGTGCGCGGCCATCAAGGACGTGTTCCAGGACACCCGCTCGATCATCGAACCCGCCGGCGGCTTGGCGGTGGCAGCCATCAAACAATACGTCGAACGCACAGGTTGCACCGGCAAGACTTTTGTCGCCATCACCTGTGGCGCGAACATGAACTTCGATCGCCTGCGCTTCGTGGCCGAGCGTGCGGAGATGGGTGAGGAACGCGAGGCCTTGTTCGCCGTCACCATCCCCGAGGAGCGGGGATCGTTCCGCCGTTTCTGCGAGCTGCTGGGCCCCCGGGCGATCACCGAATTCAACTACCGCATCTCCGACGCGACGCAGGCCCACATTTTCGTGGGCATCGCCACCAAGCAGCGCGGGGAGTCAGGCGAGATCGCCAAGCTGTTCGAAACCCACGGTTTCAGCGCCCTGGACCTGAGCGACAACGACCTCGCCAAGGAGCACGTGCGCCACATGGTGGGGGGCCACTCCGCCCTGGCCCACGACGAGCGGCTGCTGCGCTTCACGTTCCCGGAGCGCCCGGGAGCGCTGATGCGTTTCCTCACCAGCCTGCATCCGAACTGGAACATCAGCCTGTTCCACTATCGCAACCAGGGAGCCGACTACGGCCGCATCCTGGTGGGCATCCAGGTGCCACGGGCCGACCGGGGGGCATTCAAGGCCTTCCTCGAATCGTTGGGGCTCCCCCACACCGAAGAAACCCACAACCCGGTTTACCAGTTGTTCTTGCGCTGAAGCACCGGACTTTCCGCATGAAAGGCCGCCGCGGGCGACCTCCAGGCGTGCAACGGCCTGCCAGGTGTGCGCACAATGGGCGCCTCACATCATGCGGATCACGTCAGACCCCACCTTGTTGCCCGGCACGGCGCACGCTCCCCTGGAGCAGGCGTTGCGCCGTCGGCTGGAAAGGCACACCGAAACCGGCGGACGCATGGGGGCCCTGGAGCCGCTCGCAATCCGCATCGGGCTCATCCAGCACACGCTGAGGCCCAGGCTCCGGCACCCACAGCACCTGGTGTTCGCCTCGGACCACGGCCTGGTCACGGACCTCCCGTGTGAAGGCCCCGCCCCGGGCTCTGCCCCGGTGGTCGAAGACCTGCTGCTGGGTCGCCTGCCCCTGCCGGCGCTGTCGCACCAGTTGGGCATGACGCTGACCGTGGTCGATGCCGGGCTGGCCACCGCCGTGCCGCAACATCCCGCCCTGCTGGCCCGCAAGATTGCCCATGGCAGCCGCAACGCACGCCTGTCGAGCGCCATGACGCTCGACCAGTTGCAAGCGGCCGTGAGGGCCGGGATGGAAATTGCCGAACACCTGCCAGGCAATGTGCTGGGGGTGAGCGCCGCCAGCGTGGGGGCGGAAGCCTCGGCCGCCCTGCTGCTGTCCCGCTTCACGAACCGCCCGGTCCAGGAACTGATGCCGCCCCCCCGCGACACCCGTTCGATCGAACTGACCCTGCGCAGCCTCCAGGCCACGCTGTCGCGGCATGCACAACTGGAAGACGCCGCCGAAATCGCGGCCGCGCTGGGTGGATACGACATCGCGATGATGGCCGGCGCAGTGCTCAAGGCCGCTCAGCGGCGCCACGTCATCATGGTCGACGGCCTGCCCGCGTGTGCCGCCGTGATGCTGGCCAGCCGCATCGCCGGACCGGTGTCCGACTACTGCGTGTTCTGCCGCTCGACCGACCACCCTGCACTCGATCGGGTCCTGGACGACTTCCACACCTCGGCGCTGCTCGCCCTCGGGCTGCAAACACTTGATGGCACCGGCATCGCCCTGAGTTGGCCTCTGGTCCAGGCCGCAGCCACCCTCCTGACCGACGTTCAGTTCCCGGAGGACCAAGACACGACGCCCGGCGCGTTGCCCAACCCCGAACCATCATCCCCAGCCACGATGCTCGACGAACCGCTGAACGCGGCGTGAGCCTTCAGGGCTGCGCGCCCCCTTCAGCAGGCGCCGTCGGCGGATTGCCGGCAGGGGGAATGGATGGGGGACTCCCCGGGGCTGGAACCGGCGGAGCCATCGGCGCGACCTGGACCGCCCCCGGTACCGCCTGCAAAGGCACCACGCCACCGCTTGGCGCCACCTGCGCGGAGAGATGGGGAGCGGGGCTCGCTGTGCCTGGAACCCCGCGGCTGGCGGCCGGCAGTTCTGCCAACTCCAGCACCACCGAGGCACTTCCGCCGGCCGGACCGATCTCCACCCGGCGTCGCGCCACGCGCTGCACCACCAGATCGCTGTCCACCCGCCCACCGATCCGCACTGCCCGGGCCGGCTTGCCATCGATCGAGAGAACCGCCCATCCGGCATCGGACCCACCGGCCGCCGCCACCACGCCCATCAACCGGAACCGGCTGGCCATCGCGGCCACAGGCTCGGCGGCCGCCGAGGACGCCGATCGGGCAAAAAGTCGCAGGACGTCTCCCTTCGCCACCTGCTGGGTGTCGACCCAACGTGCACGATCGGGCACGCTCGGACCCTGCCCCGTCAGGCGCAGGCCCCAGAACACCATCGAGGCAGCCGCTGCTGCCCACACCAACCAAGCGGTCCAACGTGCTGCCATGGTGGGCGATTATGATCGACCGATGGCTGCGGCAGATCGCCCAGACCCCGTGACTCTTATGCTGAACTTGACATGAAACGCCTGCAACACGCCGCCCAGCGCGGCTTCACCCTGATCGAGCTGATGGTGGTGCTGGTCATCATCGGTGTGCTGGCGGCCCTGATCGTGCCCAATGTGCTGGACCGGGCCGACGACGCCCGCGTCACCGCCGCTCGCACCGACGTCAACAATCTGATGCAGGCCCTCAAGCTCTACAAGCTCGACAACCAGCGCTATCCGACCGCCGAGCAAGGGCTCACGGCCCTCGTCGCCAAACCCACGACCTCGCCCGTGCCCGCCAACTGGAAGCCCTACCTCGACAAGTTGCCCAACGACCCCTGGGGCGGCTCCTACCAGTACGCCAACCCGGGCGTTCAAGGCGAGATCGACGTGTTCAGCTATGGCGCGGACGGGCAGTCCGGCGGCGAAGGCAAGAACGCCGACGTCGGCTCCTGGCAGTGACCGCCCACCAAGGCCTGACTGCGTGACCCATGTTCTGGCCCGGGGCAACCGGCACCGGTCGGCGCAGGGCTTCACGCTGCTCGAATTGATGGTGGTGGTCGCCATCATTGCGCTGGCCAGTGCGGTCGTGTCCGTGTCCCTGCCCGATGGGGACCAGACCCGCCTGGCCCGCGAAGCCCAGCGCCTGGTGACCCTGCTCGAAACGGCCCGGGGACACGCCCGCGCTCAAGGGGCCTCCGTGACCTGGACGCCCGGCCCCTTCCGCGACGACGGCACCGGCCCGGCGTTCCGTTTCCAGGGCCTGCCGGAAACCGTGGGGCTTCCGGATCAGTGGCTCGATGCATCCGCCGAGTCGCACCCCTCCGTGCGGATGGCCGGTGACGCCGGCCTGCTGTCCTCGGCCCGGCTCGGGCCTGAGCCCTACATCGGGCCCCAGCGGATCGAACTCCGCCTGGGTCAACAGCAGGTCACGCTCGTCACGGACGGACTGGCTCCGTTCCGCATCCAGGTCCCAGAGGAATGAGACCCGCTCCCCGCCGCCGAGAGCAGGGCCTGACCCTCATCGAGGTGCTGGTGGCCCTGACCATCGTGGCCGTCAGCGTGGGCGCCGGACTGAAGGCCTCCGGTGCACTCATTGCCAACACCCAGCGGCTGCAGCACACCCTGGTGGCCCAGTGGTGCGCGGAAAACCAGCTCACGCGGATGCGCCTGGAAAAGCAATATCCCGCCATCGGCGACAGCGAGTTCACCTGCGAACAGGCGGGCCAGACCTACCACGGGCGGCAGACGGTCCGCCCCACGCCCAACCCCAATTTCCAGCGTGTGGACGTGCGCATGCTCGACCCGGATCAACAGTTTCTGCTGACCCTGTCGACGGTGCTGTCGCGATACTGAGCCCTGCGCGCCATGTTCGCCTTTCGCCCCTTGTGTCCGGCACACCCATCGACCCGTCGCCCGAACGGCTTCACGCTCATCGAGGTGATGGTCGCACTGGCCATCCTGGCCGTCATCGCAGGCCTGGCCTGGCGAGGCATCGATGCGGTCGTCAAGAGCCGCGACATCGTCCATCAGCGCATGGATCGCATCCAACGCCTGCAGGCCGCGGTCGGCCAATGGGAGGCCGACATGCACCAGCTGGTCAACACCGCCATCGTTCCCGGACTGAGCTTTGACGGCGCGACCCTTCGCGCCACCCGTCAGCATCCCGACGGCGTGCAGCTGGTGACCTGGTCGCTTCAGCCGGACGGACTGCACCGGTGGGCCTCGGCCCCCGTGCGGGACACGCAGGCCCTGCAGGACCTGTGGATCGGCAGCCTCCAGACCCGCTCCGGCGGAACCCAGGACCTGCGCGTGCTCGATGGGCTCTCGACCCTTCAGTTTTATTACTTCGACGGCAGCAGCAACGGCTGGCGCAACGCGCAGTCCAGCGGAGACGCCTCGGATGCCAACGGCCGCCGAAGCACGGATCGATTGCCCGACGGCATCCGCCTTGTGCTGCAGTTCGCCCCCGGCGGCACGGCAGAAGGCGCGATCACCCGGGACCTGAAGCTGGTGCACCCATGATCCGGACATCCAGGCCTTTTCCAGCGTGGGGCGCTCGCGGGGCGCGACAACCCCGCCGCCGTGCGCGCTCGCGGGGCGCGGCGCTGCTCACGGCCATGGTCATCGTGGCCCTGGTGGCCACCCTGGCCTCGTCCATGGTCTGGCAGCAATGGCAAGCGGTGGAATTGGAAGCGGGGGAGCGCGCCCAGGCCCAGGCCGAGAGCATCCTCGACGGCGCGCTGGACTGGAGCCGGCTGATCCTGCGCGAGGACATTCGCTCCGGGGGGCCCAGCGGGGCAGACCACCTCGGAGAGCCCTGGGCCGTGCCTCTGGCCGAGGCCCGCCTGTCCACCTTTCTGGCGGCAGACAAGAACCACACCGACGAGGCCCCCGAAGCATTCCTGTCGGGCCGCATCGTGGACGCCCAGTCGCGCTACAACCTGCGTAACCTAATGGGCAACGATTCATCCGTGTCGCTCGCAGAAGCCGAGACGCTGCGCCGCCTGGCTCGCCAGGCCGGCCTGGCGGATGCCTGGACGCAGGTGCTGATCGAGCGGATCACGGCCGCCCTGGCCGCCACCGGCCACGATGCCTCCAGTGCCACCCGCCCCCCCCTGCTGCCGCCCGACGAGCGACACCTGGAGTGGCTGGGACTGGACACCGAGAACCTGAAGCGCCTGCGCCCATGGATCACCCTGCTGCCCCGCCCCACGCCCATCAACTTGAACACGGCCCCGCGCGAGGTCATCCTGGCGGTGGTGGAAGGTTCGGATCTGGCAGGGGTCGAGCGCCTGCTACAGGGGCGCCAGCGTCAGTACCTGCGGCGCCCCGAAGACGCCCGGCAATGGCTGGGCGCCCACGTCCAGGTCCCCAACCAGCGGGTGGACATCAAGAGCCAGTACTTCGAAGTCACCGGCGCCATGCGCCAAGGACCGATGATCGTGGTGCAACGCTCGCTGGTCGAGCGCCGCAGCGTGCGCGACATCCAGGTCCGGCGCACGGAGCGCGTCTCACCGGAAGAACTTGCAACATCCTCCGCAATGCATTGATTTGTAAAGGTTTGAGACGGCCCGTTTTGTGGTGCCCCCTCCTTACAATGCCACGCACTCCATCGAACCGTTCATGAGCGTTCTCCTCGTCCTGCTACCCGCCCGACGGCGCTGGCACCCCCAGACCCCCGACTCGGCCACGTCCGCGGCGGGCCAGGAGGGTGCCGACACCTTCGGCTATGTCCTGACCCAGGACGGTCGGGGGGTGTCCAGCGAAGGCGAATGCGCCGCCGCCTTGCTGCCCAAGGCCACCACGGTGGTGGCGGTCGTGCCCGACACGGACGTGAGCTTTCATGCCATCACGCTGCCCAAGGCCCCGGCCAACCGACTGCGGGCGGCCCTCGCCGGGCTGCTGGAAGAAGTGCTGCTGGCTGAAGCCGACGACACCCACCTGGCCCTGGCTCCCCACACGACCGCCGGTCAACGGGCCTGGGTCGCGGCCTGTGACCGCGCCTGGCTGAGCCAACACCTCCAGACATTGGAAGGGGCTGGGCGCCCGGTCGATCGGGTCGTGCCCTTAAGCGCCCCGCTGCGCCCACCGGCGCCTCCCGCCACCGAAACGTCTTCCGAGGCGGGTCCACCTTCGGTGATCTCGGAATTCGGTTCGGCGGTCCACGTTCACCTGGCTCCGGTCCCGGGATCCACGCTGGGCGCGGACGAACCGGCAGACGTCATGGTGACCGTTGTCGACCCCCAAGGGGTGGCCGTCTGGCCCGCCCGAGGCGCCCCGGGACGCAACAGCCTCACCTCGTGGCTGCGAAGCTGGGAAGAACCGGTTCAGGTCTCGGCCCATCCGGCCGTGGCCGGAGAAGCCCAGCGTTGGACCGACCACCCGGTGGCCGTGCTGGGAGACGCCCAGCGCCTGCTGCGGGCCTCCACGAGCGACTGGCAGCTGCGCCAATTTGACCTGGCCCCCCGCCATCGGGGCCTGGCGCTGGTGCGAGACGCCTGGCGCCGGTTCCTGGCCCCCGACTGGGGTCCGGTGCGCTGGGGCGTCGCCGCTCTGTTCGCGGCTCAGCTGATCGGCCTGAACGTCTGGGCCTGGCACGAACGGCAGCAACTCCAGCAACTCCGCCAGGCCCAGACCCGGGTGCTGCAAGACACCCACCCGCAGGTCCGGGCCATCCTGGACGCGCCGCGCCAGATGCAGCGGGAAAACGAATCGCTGCGCGCCCGCGCAGGCCGGGCCGGTGACACCGACGTCGAAACCGCCCTGGCGGCAGCGGCCAGCACCTGGCCCGAAGGCTCCCCGATCGAAGGACTGCAATACGCCGCCGGCGTCCTGACCTTGCGCACCGCGGGCCCCGCCGACGCCGCACGCCAGAGCCTGCGCGACACCCTGTCCAAGGCCGGGTGGCGGGTGGAAGGCTCAGGGCAGGAGATCGTGATGCGCCGGGCAGACGAACGTCGGACACCGCAAGACCGCCGCGGCCCTCGGGAAGACCGCAACGGCGGCCCGCCCCCGGACCGCGCCGAAGGTCGTCGCGGCGACCGCAACGAAGGCCCATGATGCGCCCAATGTCCTCCCGACCCGCCCGTGAACGGCCGGCCGCTGCGGCCCTGTCCGGGCAGATCGCCGCGCAGCTCGCCCCTTGGAAGGCCCGCTGGCGGGCCTTGGCCCCCCGTGAGCGTCGGCTGATCGGCGCGGCAGGGGCCGTGCTGGCCGTGTTCCTGCTGTGGTCGTGGGCCGTCGCCCCGGCCCTGAAGACCGTCGGCTCTGCGCCGCTGCAACGGGCCGACATGGCACGTGACCTGAGTCGCATGCAGGCCCTGGCCCGCGAGGCCCAGGAACTGCGCGCCCTGCCGGTGATCACCCCCGAGCAGGCGGCACAGGCCCTGCGCGCCGCGACCGAACGGCTGGGGCCGGGTGCCAAGCTGGTCCTCAACGCCGGACAAGCCCAGGTCACGCTCGGCCCCGTCTCGCCCACCGCCCTGATGTCCTGGCTGGGCGAAGTGCGCAGCGCTGCCCGCGCTCGGGTGGTCGACATGCAACTGCAGCGCCAGGGCGACACCTACCAGGGCAGCGTGCTGCTGACCCTGTCCGTGTCGACCTGAACCGGCAGGCCTCCACCATGAAACGCCTGCACCGCTTTCGTCTTCCCGCCACGCCGCTGCCTGTCCGGCGCGCGCGTGGTGTGGTCACAGCGGAAGACACCTGGGATCGCCGTGCACGCCAGTCGCGCCGCTGGGCCGCCTGGGGTGGCGCCTTCGGCGGATTGGTCGCGGTGTGTGTATGGGCCCCTGCAGCCTGGCTGTCGTCGGTGGTGAACCACGCCACCGACGGCCGTGTGCTGCTCGCACGACCGGAAGGCACGGTGTGGACGGGGCGGGCCGCCCTGGTCCTCAGTGGCGGCAGCGGAAGCCGTGACGCGGCCACCCTGCCGGGTCTGCTGCAATGGTCCCTGCGCCCCCAGTGGAACGGCCTGCGGCTGGCCCTGGCGCAGGACTGTTGCATCCACGGCCGCCTGCAACTCGACCTGCTCCCCGGATTCGGACAATGGCAGGCCCGCCTGGCCCGGCCGGACGCCCCGGCCCGGCTCGCCAGCACGGATTCGGGCACGCTCGGCCACAGCCCCGGTGTGGTGCGCATGGCCCAATGGCCGGCCTCCTTGCTTTCCGGTCTGGGCACTCCCTGGAACACCCTGCAGCCCGAAGGCACCCTGGAACTCTCGAGCCCAGGTCTGACCTTCACCTGGAGCCAGGGGCGCATGTCCCTGGACGGCTCCGTCACGGTGGAACTCCGGGACTTCGCCTCGCGTCTGAGTACCCTGCCCCGGTTGGGCACCTACCGATTCGAAGTGCACGGGGACGCCCAGAACGCCGGAACCGCTCAAGTCCGGTTGTCGACCGTCGATGGAGACCTCAAACTGGAGGGCCAAGGATCCTGGAGCGCCAGCGGCATGCGTCTGCGCGGCGAAGCCAGCGCCAGCCCGGACAGCCAGGCGGCGCTCGACAACCTGCTCAACATCATCGGGCGGCGCCGGGGCGCGCGCTCGCTGCTCACCATCGGATGACCCAGATGTCTCGATCCCACCGAATTCCGCTGCGTGCGCTGTGCGTCGCCCTGGTCACCGGCCTGGCCGGTGCACCGATGCACGCACCAGCCGCCTCGCTGCGTGGACTGCCCAGCGAACAGAAGGTCACCGTCAACTTCGTGAACGCCGAGATCGAGGCCGTCTCACGCGCCATGTCGGCCATCCTCAAGCGCCCGATCCTGGTCGATCCGCGTGTCAAGGGCACGATGACGCTCTACAGCGAAGAACCGCTGACCCCGCGCGAAACCCTGGTCACCTACATGGCCACGCTGCGAGGGCTGGGTTTTGCCGTGATCGAAGCCTCCGGCCTGCTCAAGGTCATCCCGGAAGCCGAGGCCAAGACGCAGACCGGTGCCGTGGTCGTGGGCAAGACGCAGCGCCAGGGGGACCAGATCGTCACCCAGGTCTTCCAACTGCGCCATGAAAACGCCAACAGCCTCGTGGCGGTGCTGCGCCCGCTGATCACGCCCAACAACACCATCAACGCCAATCCGGGCAGCAACTCGCTGGTCATCACCGACTACGCCGACAACCTGCAGCGCCTGGGCAAGCTGATCGCCGCCCTCGACACCCCGGGCAGCACGGACGTCGAGGTCATCGCCATCCGGCACGCCGTGGCATCGGATCTGGCACCGATCGTCCAGCGCTTCGCCGATGGCGGCGGGGCGGCCGCCGGGGCGGCGGGTGCGGGCAATGCGGCCGGCGGTGGGGCATCCGTGGTGGCCGATTCACGCACCAACGCGCTGCTGGTCCGAGCCGCGTCCTCGGCCAAGCTCGCTCAAATCCGCTCCACCATCGAGAAGCTGGACCGCCCGAACGGCGCCGGCGACAGCGGCAACATCCACGTCGTCTACCTGAAAAACGCCGACGCCACCCGCCTGGCCACGGTGCTGCGAGCGGCCTACGCCGCCCAGAACACCGGAGCAGGCGCATCGGGCGCGGCAGCAGCAACGGGCGGCGGGGCCAGCCCGGCGCCCACGGCCAACGGCTCCAACGGGACGTCAGGCACCTCTGCATCGGGCGCCTCCACACAATCCACCAGCCCGGTGACGGCCGCAGCCAGTCCCTCCACCGGCGGATTCGTGCAGGCCGACCCGGCGACGAACTCGCTGATCATCACCGCGCCCGAACCCATGTACCGGCAGCTGCGCGCCGTGATCGACCAGCTCGATGCCCGCCGTGCCCAGGTGTACGTCGAGTCCATGATCGTCAAGATGGACGCGGCCAAGGCCGCCCAGCTGGGCTTCCAGTGGCAGGGCCTGCTGTCCAACAATTCCAACTCGGCCGGCATCGTGGCCGGCACGAACTACTCCACCGGCACCAGCACCAACCTGGTCGACCTGACTGTGGCGGCTGCCACCGGCGCCGCCTCCAGCCTGTCGCTCGGCGCGGGCCTGAACATTGGCCTGATCAACAAGATCGCCGGCGGCTACACCGTGGGTGCTCTGGCCAACTTCCTGGCCAGCGAAACCGGCGCCAACATCCTGTCCACACCCAATCTGGTCACCCTCGACAACGAGGAAGCCAAGATCGTGATCGGCCAGAACGTGCCCTTCATCACCGGCACCTACACGTCCACGGGCACGAGCAACAGTTCGGTGAACCCGTTCCAGACCGTGGAGCGCAAAGACGTCGGCCTCACCTTGCGCGTGAAGCCGCAGATCGGTGAAAACGGCACCGTGCGCATGACGATCTACCAGGAGAACTCGTCGGTCGTCGAAAGCACCACCTCCAACAGCGCCGGCCCGCGCACCGACAAAAGCGCCATCGAGACCACGGTCGTGGTGGACGACGGCCAGATGCTGGTGCTCGGAGGCCTGCTCAAGGACGAGTACAGCGACGGCGAAGACCGGGTGCCAGGACTGTCGAAGATTCCCTACCTGGGTGCCCTGTTCCGCTCCGACTCGCGCAAGCGCACCAAAACCAACCTGATGGTGTTCCTGCGCCCCGTCGTCATGCGCGGGCCGGCGGACGCCAACCAGCTGACCCTGGACCGCTACGACGCCATCCGGGCGGCACAGCAGGCCGCCCAGCCACGCCCCTCGGCGGCGATGGAAATCAACGACGCGCCGATCCTGCCCGCCCGCCCTGCGACGCCCCGGGGGGCTCCGCCGCCACTGGCCTCGCCGATTCCGCCGGGGATCACCCTCGTGCCCGAATCCCCCCCCGCGTCGTCTGGATCGGCCCCGACGCCGTCGACCCCACAACCCTCGCCGCTGTACGAAGAGCGCTGATCCATGGCGCTGCGCTTTCCCCTGCCCTACACGTGGGCCAAGACGCATGGTGTGCTGCTGGAAGACGACGGTGCCCGGCTGACCCTGTGGACGTCCCGGGCGGTGCCGTCGTCGGTGCTGGCGGAAGTGTCCCGGCAGTTTGCGCTCGACGCCATCGAGCGCGACGCCGCCGACCGCCTGGCCCAGCGCATCGCCCAGGCCTACGCTGGCGGGGAATCCAGCGCTGCCACCGTCATCGGCGAGGTCGAGAACACCGTCGACCTTAGCCGCATGATGCAGGACCTGCCCGCCGTGGAGGACCTGCTGGAGGCGGCCAACGACGCCCCCATCATCCGCATGCTCAACGCCCTGCTGACGCAGGCGGCCAAGGACGGCGCGAGCGACATCCACATCGAGCCCTACGAGCGCTCGTCGGCGGTGCGCTTCCGTGTCGACGGCACGCTGCGCGAGGTGGTGCAGCCCAACAAGGCGCTGCACGCCGCGCTGATCAGCCGCCTGAAGATCATGGCCGAGCTCGACATCTCCGAGAAGCGCCTGCCGCAGGACGGCCGCATCTCGCTGCGCATCGGTGGCCGGGCCATCGACGTGCGGGTCTCCACGCTGCCCGGCGTGCATGGCGAACGGGCCGTGCTGCGCCTGCTCGACAAGGGCGAGGCCAAGTTCACGCTGCCCAGCCTGGGCATGCAGGGCGAGACCTACCGGCGCTTTTCCGATCTCATCGCGCAACCGCACGGCATCGTGCTGGTCACCGGCCCCACGGGTTCGGGCAAGACCACCTCGCTGTACGCCGCGCTCGGCCAGGTCGACACCAGCACCACCAACGTGCTGACCGTGGAAGACCCGGTCGAGTACGAACTCGCCGGCATCGGCCAGACCCAGGTCAACAGCAAGATCGACCTCACCTTCGCCAAGGCCCTGCGTGCCATCCTGCGCCAGGACCCGGACGTGATCATGATCGGGGAAATCCGAGATTTCGAGACCGCTCAGATCGCCGTGCAGGCCTCGCTGACGGGCCATCTGGTGCTGGCCACGCTGCACACCAACGACGCCCCCAGCGCCGTCACCCGCCTGACGGACATGGGCATCGAGCCGTTCCTGCTGTCCAGCTCGCTGCTGGGCGTGCTGGCCCAGCGCCTGGTGCGCAAGCTGTGCCCGCATTGCCGCCGCCAGGACGCCGACGGTCACTGGCGCCCCGTCGGCTGCGAAACCTGCGGGCACACCGGCTACAAGGGTCGCACCGGCGTGTACGAGCTCATGACGGTCAACGATGAGGTGCGTTCGCTGATCCACGGCCACGCCCCCGAGTCTGAAGTCCTCGCCGCCGCACGCCGCAACGGCCTGCTGACCATGCGAGAAGACGGCGAACGCCTGCTGGCGACCGGCGAGACCTCGCTGGAAGAGCTGCTTCGTGTCACACGGGACTGAGCGGATGACCGCCCGCACCGTCCCCTGCCTGTCCCCCGCCTTGGCTGTGCCACGTGCGTCGTGTGGAGTCGTGCATGCCCGCCTTCCGCTTTGAGGCCCTCGATGCCGCGGGCAAGACCCAGACCGGGCTGCTCGACGCCGACAACGCCAAGGCCGTGCGTTCGCAACTGCGCGCGCGGAGCCTCGTTCC
Organism: uncultured Sphaerotilus sp.; assembly: GCA_964470355.1. Taxonomy (GTDB): domain Bacteria; phylum Pseudomonadota; class Gammaproteobacteria; order Burkholderiales; family Burkholderiaceae_C; genus Sphaerotilus. Next base: position 20,514 of record CAYYCN010000009.1, on the reverse strand, counting down.
TCTGGACGTTCAACCCGTGGCGGGGGAGTCGGGCGCGGGAGGCGGACAGGCGGGGAGCTCACTGCTGCGCCGCAAGGTCTTCAATGCCACGGGCCTGGCCATCTGGACACGCCAGCTCGCCGGCCTCGTCGCCGCGGGACTGCCGCTGGAACGCTCCCTGACCGCCCTGGCCGACGAAGCCGAGGACCCCAAGCAGCAGGAACTGCTGGCGCACCTGCGCGCCGAAGTGAACGCCGGCTCACCGTTTGCACAGGCCCTGGCCAGCGCTCCTCGGGAGTTCGACCCGGTCTACCGGGCCGTGGTGGCCGCCGGAGAACAAAGCGGTCAACTCGGCCGCGTGCTCGAGCGGCTGGCCGACGACCTGGAAGAGCGCCAGGCCCTGACCGCCAAGCTGGTGGGCGCGTCGCTCTACCCGGCCATCGTGTCTCTGGTGGCCGTCGTGATCGTGATCTTCCTCGTGACCTACGTGGTGCCCCAGGTGGCACAGGTCTTCGCGGGCAGCAAGCAGACCCTGCCTTTCCTCACGGTGGCCATGTTGGCCCTCAGTGCCTTTGTGCGGAGCTGGGGCTGGCTGATGCTGCTGGGCCTGGGGGGCGCGGTGGGCCTGTTGCTGCTCATGCGGCGCAATCCCTCCACCCGGATCCGGCTGGACGCGGGCTGGCTGCGGCTGCCCCTGGTCGGTCGGCTGGCGCGTGGATACAACGCGGCGCGCTTTGCGGGCACGCTGGCGATGCTGGCCGGCTCCGGTGTCCCCATCCTCAAGGCCCTGCAGGCCGCGGCCGAGACCCTGTCCAACGCCGCGATGCGGGCCGATGCCATGGAAGCCCTTGTGCAGGTGCGCGAGGGGGCTCCCCTGGCCTCGGCGCTGGCCGGCAAGAAACGCTTTCCGGGGTTGCTGGCGATGTTCTCGCGCCTGGGCGAACAGACTGGAGAGTTGCCGCGCATGCTCGACCGGGCCGCCGTTCAACTCGGCGCCGAGGTGCAGCGCCGGGCGATGGCCCTGGCCACGATCCTCGAGCCCCTGCTCATTGTCGTGATGGGTGCGGCCGTGATGCTGATCGTGCTGGCGGTGCTGATGCCCATCATCCAGCTCAACACCTGGGTGAAGTGAGCGGCGGGCCGGGGCGGCGCGGAAATTCCGGCGGCGCGAACACGAAGGCCCGACAGTCTCTATAGTTCATGGCCATAAGCCGCCCCATCGGGCGGCACCGCCTTCACCGACGATCTCGCCACCCGGGGTCGCTTCGCGTGGGCCTTGAACTCCGCATGAACGCTGCCGAACCGCCCCAGCACGCCCCCCTCGCCGGTCTGAGCAAACAGGCCCTGCGGCGCCAGCAACTCGACGACCACACCCGGCAGGTCCAGGACATCATCCTGTCACGCCAGGATCCGAACTCCGGCCTGCTTCCCGCGAGCACCGCCGTCACCGTGCACGGCGACTACACCCACGCCTGGGTGCGCGACAACGTCTACAGCATCTTGGCCGTCTGGGCACTGGGCCTGGCCTACCGGCGGGTCGATCCCTCGGAAGCCGTGCCGCTGGAAAGCGCCGTCATCCGGCTGATGCGTGGACTGCTCGCAGCCATGATGCGCCAGTCGCACAAGGTCGAGCGATTCAAGCACACCCAGTCGCCGATGGACGCACTGCACGCCAAGTACGACACCGCCCGGGGCGAGCCGGTGGTGGGCGACGGTGAGTGGGGTCACCTGCAGATCGACGCCACGGCCATCTTCGTGCTGATCCTGGCCCAGATGAGCCGGGGGGGTCTGAAGATCATCCAGCACCCGGCCGAAGTGGCCTTCGTGCAGAACCTCGTGTACTACCTGGCCAAGGCTTGGTGCACCCCCGACTACGGCATCTGGGAACGCGGCAACAAGCGCAACGACGGCAAGGCTGAATTGAACGCCAGCTCCGTGGGCATGGCCAAGGCCGCGCTGGAGGCCATCGACGGATTTGAGCCCCTGCCGGGCAAGGCCCCCGCCGTGCTGGTGCCCGCCGACGACATCGCCTATGCCCGCAGCACGCTGCAGGCCCTGCTGCCCCGGGAATCCGAGTCCAAGGAGACAGACGCCGCACTGCTGTCCATCATCGGCTTTCCAGCCTTTGCCATCGGCGACATGGATCTGGTCGAGCGCACGCGCCAGACGGTGCTCGACAAGCTCGAAGGCCACTACGGCTGCAAACGCTTTCTGCGGGACGGCCACCAGACCGTGCTGGAGGACCACAACCGCCTGCACTACGAACCGGGTGAGCTGGAACGATTCGCGCACATCGAATCCGAGTGGCCCCTGTTCTTCACGTACCTGCTCATCGACGCCTCGCTGCGCGACGCCCCCGAGGAGGCCGCCGGCTGGCGCGACCGGCTGGATGCGCTCATGGTGGAGCGCAACGGCCAGCGCCTGTTGCCCGAACTCTACTGGGTGCCCGAAGACGCGGTGGCCGCCGAACGCACACAACCCCGCAGCCAGTCCCGGCAGCCCAACGACAACGTGCCCCTGGTGTGGGCCCAGAGCCTGTTCATCGTAGGGGCGTTGCTGCAGGAGGGTCACATCTCCGCCGCCGACCTGGATCCGCTGGACCGCCGCAAGGCGTTGCAACGCCCGGAAACGGTGGTGCTGGTCTGCCCCCTCGCAGAAGATGCGCTGGTGCACGCACGGTTGTCGGCCCAGGGTGTGCCCTCCCAGGCCCTGGCCACCGTCCAGACGGTTCAGGTCCGCAGCACGGAAGACCTCAAGGGCCTGCTGGGCCAACTCGGCCGCTGGGACGCGCAAGGTCTGACGGGACGGCCCCATCAGTCCCTGGGCAGCCTGACCACCGGCCAACTCTTCACGCGCGGCGAGGAAATCTCGCTGTGCCTGCCCGCCCAGGGCCCGCACCAAGGCTTCTACCTCGCGCTGGACAACCGCCTGGCCATCAAGAAAGTGGCCATCGAGATCGAACACCTGCGCCGCCACTGGCGACGCTCGGGCCAACCCCTGCTGCCGCTGCTCGTCACCCAGTCGATGCTGAACGCGCCCGGGGCCAACACCTACATGGCCTACCTCAAGTCCTTGAGCGAAGGCGGCGTGGCCCAGGTGCGCACCGGCGCGCTGGACCGCCTGATGCCACAGGCTGCGCAGCGACGCATCCTGGGCGCTCCGCCCTGGCCCCTGCACAGCGCCCCCAGCCATCCGAACGCATGGGCCGACGCCACACTCAATTGGGAAGAGGCCGCCACCCGGTCCCTGACAGCAGAACGGCTGTCGGCCCTGTCCTCGGTGCACGACGACACCCAGCTGAAGCAACAGCTGGAGCGCAGCCGCAATCCCTACGAGCAGATCGAGCTGCTGATGGTGCTGTGGCGACGCTGCGGCCCCGAGGCCGTGGTCGCCCAAGGGCACAGCGTGCGGGTGCTGACCGAAGCCATCTACGCCCGGGCCTGCCGCCGCAGCCTCTGGGGCGTGATTCGGCGGGCCGCCGGCCTGCTGGACCTGCACGACACCGGGCTGGAAGAAGCCGTGGCCGAAATCGTGGTGCGAGGCAAACGGGTGGCCCTGGGTCGCTCCTACAGCGCCGGCTCGGTGGTATCGCACCCGCTGGAAAACCATGAACTGCAGGCCCGCCTGCATGCCCACGGCGGCGACGACCCCCGCACGCGCGTGCTGATCGAGGAAATCGTGGTGCTGCTTGGCCTGTTGAGCAAGGCCGATCCGGACCTCTTTGCCGGGGTCCTCACGCTGAGACCCTGGCAATCGGTGCTGCTGTTGACCGCATGGCTCGCCCGCGAGCACGGCCTGAGCCAAGCCGAAGCCATGTCCCACCTGTTGGAGCTCAGTCCGCACGCCATCCTGGTGCGCCTGCGGGAGGTGTTCGCGCGCCAAGCCGAAATGGCCGCCAACCTGGTCAGCCAGCAATCGCTGCACGCCGCAGGGGGCCAGCCGCTGCTGCTCGAAGGCCGTTTCGCGGCAGACACCGACCCGACCCTGCTTCCCGAACACGGCGGATGGCTGGGCTGGCGCGAAATGACCGGTGCCATCTCGCGCGTGCCCAAGGGCTTCCATCGGCGCACCTGGGCGTTGCTGGAACACTGCGCCGGCCTGGTCATCGGGGACCAGCTGAACATGAGCCACCGCATCGACAGCCGGCTGGCGCGCGCCGACACCACGGCCGGAGAGCGCAGCTTTGCGCTGCAGCTCGACGAACTGCTCAACCGCATCCAGGCCCCCGAGTACCGGCAGCTCAACATCGAAGCCTTGACCACCCTGTCGGAGGTGCTGCAGGCGCACCCCGGTCTCCGCTTCGACGAGCCCCTGGTGCTCGACGTGCTGATCGGGGTGGCGGTGCGCATTGGTTGGGAACAGGGCGGCGTCAACGGCACGTATTCGGAGCAGGTCCCGCTGGCGTGGAAAGCCCTGTACGAAAGCCCTCCGCACCGCGTGGCCAACCTGATCATCGAGGCGCTGCAGTTCCTGGCCAATGCCAATCGCAAGGCGGGTCCGCTCGCTTCGGGCTGAACCTCGAGCGGCTGACCCTCACCCCCCGTGCGGAGCTCAGAACGCGTGCCGAACCCCCAGAGCCACCGCCGTCTGCGAACCGCCCAGGGCCGGTGAGCTGCCCGCAGCTCCGGCACTGACCGACAGCGCCAGCGACCCACCGTTGTCGATGTGCCCCAACATCGCGTAGACGGCGCTGCGCGAAGACAGCCGGTAGGTGCCGCGCGCCGCCCACAGCGTGGCCTGATCGACAGCACCGGCGTAACGCAGGCGGAAGCCCTGCACTTCCGTCACCCAGGATGTGCCCCACTCCTTGGCGACCCCGACGAAGTACAGATCGCTGCGCGGGACGGTGGCACTGCCATCGTTGTCGCGCCGCAGTCCGCCCGCGGTCAGCTTCAGCGAGCGGTCGATGCGGACGTGGCCATTGAGCGTCACCCGCTTGTCCTGGCGGTCACTCGCCGTCAGGCCGCCAAAAGCCCCCCGGCCGCCGCTCAGCGCATCGATGGCCGCGGCCACGCCCCAGGTGGGGCGGCTGTACTTGACCATCGCCGACCACTCGCGGCAGGCCCGTGCATCACCCGCGACTTCGCCACCGCAATTCGTGCCTGCCGGGCTCGGCCCCGCATTGACACCATCGCGCCCGAGGCTGAACGTGCCGCCCACGGTCAGGTTCTGACCGCTCCAGCGATAACCGAGGGCGTTGTCGACCCGAGCATTGGGCAGGTAGCTGTCGAGCGAGCCGGAACCGTACAGGGCCGGCCCCATCAGGTCGGCGTCCAGCAGGGCATGGAACAGTTGGGTGGACTGGCGCCCCAGCGTCAGCCAGCCCCAGCCGCCGCTGAGCTCGATCAAGGCCTGCCGGCCGAACATCCGGCCCCCTTGCGACAGGCCGCCGGCGTCGGGCTGCAACCCCTGCTCCAAGACGAACCCGAGCTGGACCCCGCCGCCCAGATCCTCACGGCCGCGCAGGCCCCACCGGGACGGCAGCGACCCCGTCATGGACGGCATTCGGGTGAGCCCGCTTCCGGCAGGGCCGACATGGGACACGTGTTCGATCGCCTGATCCATCAGTCCGTAGAGCACGACGGACTGGGCCTGCACCGGAAGCGCGGCCAGCCCGGCCCCGCACAGGCACAGCGCGGGGCCCACGACACGCAAGAAGGAGGGGTTCATGGGCCAGAATCTAGGCAAGCGCTCCGTGTCCGACGATCCGTAGGGATTTCGAAATCCATGGCCATTGACCCAGCGCAGAAGTCGGAAATAACACACAACCGACAAACGACACCCCCTGTGCGCCCGGTGGCGGGCTGGGGACGGTCGCCGCCCTAGAATTCGGCCGCCGGGCAGGTCGATGGCCTGCCCGGCTCGCAGTGCCCCGCCCCTCGCCCCATCCGCCTTCGCCGGCCCTCTCATGACCGCCTTCGTCTTTCACCAATCGGCCGGCCGCCGTTGGTCGACCCCGCTCACCGTGGGTGCGGCGCTCGTGCTGGCGACGTCCCCAGCCTGGGCAGGCAAGACCGTGCCCACCGATCCGGTGTTCACCCACACCACCGCGGCCGGCGACACGCTGATCGGCCTGGGCAAACGGTTTCTGGTCGATCCCAAGCGTTGGCCCGAGATTGCGCAGGCGAACCGGATCTCCAATGCGAACCGCATTCCCGCCGGCCAGCCCCTGTCCATTCCGCTGCGGCTGATGGCCACCCGGCCGGCACCGGGCCAGGTGTTGCTCGCCAGCGGCGAGGTGCACGGTGCGGACCGCCAGGCGGTGAAAGCCGGTCAGTCGCTGCCCCCCGGCGCCGAGCTGCACACCGGCGACGGTCAGGCCACGGTGCGTCTGGTGGACGGCACCGTGCTGCACCTGCGCGCCGGCAGTCACCTGGTGGTGGACACCGCCCACCGGGTGCCCCAAGCCGGCGCAGTGCAGTCGGGTGTGACGCTGCAGCGCGGCCAAGTGGACGTGCAGGCACAGAAAGCGCCGGCAGGCATGCCGGGCTTTCGTGTGGGCACACCGCAGGGGGTGCTGGGCGTGCGCGGCACCCAATTCCGGGTGCGCGCCGACGACCAGGACGCCACCACCCGCGGCGAAGTGCTCGAAGGCGCTGTGGCCGTCGATGGGCGGGGCGGCCCGTCCGGTCAGTCGGGGCGGACCGGTCAGCGGGTTCAGGCCGGTCAAGGGGTGGTGGTCGGCCGCAGCGGCCAGGTGACGCCCCCCGTGGCACTGCCCGCGGCACCCGACCTCTCCGGACTGCCGGCGCTGCAGGAACGCCCGCTGGTGCGGTTCTCCCTGTTGCCGCAGGCAGGCGCAAAGGCCTACCGCGCCCAGGTGGCCACCGAGAGCAGCTTCTCGACCCTGTTGGCCGACGTGCGCAGTGAGTCCCCCGAATTGCGCATCGCCGGATTGCCCGACGGCGACTACCTGCTGCGGGTGCAAGCCGAAGACGCCCAGGGGCTGCAGGGCCTGAACGCCGAACATCGGTTCCGGCTGAAGGCCCGGCCCGAGCCCCCGCTGCTCAGTGCCCCCCCACCGCGCACCGTCATCGCCGGCCAGCATGTGCAGTTGGCCTGGACCGCCAACCCCGAGGCCCGCAGCTACCGGCTGCAACTGGCCCACAGTGAAGACTTCACCCAACCGCTGCGCGACCTGCACGGCCACGAAGCGGTGACGCTGGACCTCGACGGCCTGCAGCCGGGCGTGTATTTCTGGCGCCTGGCCAGCGAGCGCAACGCATCGGACCGAGGTCCGTTCGGAGCGGTCCAACGCTTCGAAATGCGGGCCATTCCCAAACCGCCCGCACCGCCCCAGGTGCAGGATCGATGGGTCCGTTTGGCCTGGGAGGGTCTGCCCGGGCAGACCTTCGACGTGCAATTCGCCCGCGACCCGGCCTTCACCCAGGGTCTCTTGACGCAACGCGCCCGCTCGCCTGCGCTCGAGCTCGAGTTGCCGGACAGCGGCCGGTTCTTCGTGCGCATCCGGGCCCAGGACCCCGACGGATTCGTCGGGCCGTTCAGCCTGCCGCAGCAATTCCAGTTGCCCCACTGCCTGCGCGACAGCCAGCGCGTCTGCGTCCAGTCGGACGGCCGGTCTGTGCGGGTGGCCGACTGAGCCGCCGCCCAACCTCCAAACGGCCCTGCGTCCGATGAATCGCCTGCGCATGCGCTCCAAGGCGGCGCTGCTGCCACTGGCGCTGCTGGCCGCACTGCTGGCCCTCACCGGCTGGAGCTGGCCGGCCGACCGGGTGGTGTACGACCTGGCCCTGTCGCTGTGGCGCCGCCCACCACCACAGGACATCGTGATCGTCGCCATCGACGATGCCAGCGTGGCCGCCATCGGCCGCTGGCCCTGGCCACGAGCGGTGCACAGCACCCTGCTGGAACGCCTGGCCGAGGCCCGGCCACGGGCGATCGGCCTGGATCTGGTGCTCAGTGAACCCGATCGGGATCCGGCCCAGGATCTGCTGCTGGCCCGCATGCTGCGCCAAGGCGCACCCGTGGTGCTGCCGGTGACCTGGCAGGCCGGTGGCCCCGGGGCGCCGGTGCAGCCCCTGCTGCCCATCCCTGTGCTGGGCCAAGCCACCCGGCTGGGCGTGGCCGAGGCCACGGTGGATGCCGACGGCGTGCTGCGCCATGCCTTTCTGCGCACGGAACTGGACAAACAGGTCTACCCACACATGGCGCTGGCCCTGCTCGAAGCCGGTGGAGAGACGGTTGCGGCCGGTCTGCCCGTGTCCCGGGCCACGGCGAACGACACCGCGGCCACGCCCACGACGGGCTGGATCCGCCAGGACCGATTCCCCATCCGCTATGCCGGCCCGCCCGGCCACATGCAACGGGTGTCCTACGTGGATGTGCTCAGGGGCGCTGTGCCGGTCGAGCGGTTGCGCGGCCGCATGGTGCTCGTGGGCATGACGGCGACCGGCCTGGGCGACACCCTGGCCACCCCCGTCAACCGCCAACAGCACGCGATGCCCGGCGTCGAGGTGCTGGCCAACACCTTGTACACCCTGCGCAGCGGCGACACCCTACGGGTCGTCGACGGCGGGCCCGGCGCACTGCTGGCGGCCGTTCTGACGCTGCTGCTGGTGTTCGGGTTCGACCGGCTGGGCAGCCGCTGGGCCTGGGTGGGGGCCCTGGCGGCCGTGCCGTTGGCGGCCGCCACCAGCCTGCTGGCTCTGGGGGCTGGGTTCTGGTGGAGTCCGGTCCCGTTCGCCGTGGCGGCGATGCTGGCCTACCCGTTCTGGAGCTGGCGTCAGCTCAAGCGGGTGGTGGACCGACTCGACGACGAGATCCGCTGGCTGGTGGTTGAAGAAGGCCCCCGCGCCCCCCACCCGGTGGCCGAGCGGCGGCGCTGGCTGGGCGATCCAATGGCCTCCCGGCTGGCCCGGCTGCACAGCGCCGCCGACACGGTGCTCAGCGCACGGCACTTCCTCGCCGAGGCCCTTGCCGGCATGCCCACCGCAATGGTGGTCACCGACGAACGCGGCCGGGTGCTGCTGGCCAACGCCCCTGCCGCCCAGCTGTTCGAGGTCTCCGATGCCGAGCACATGCAGGGCATGGACCTGCCTGGACTGCTGGTGGAGTTTCAGCCCGCCCGTCCGATCGACTGGGACGGCTTGTTCTCGCCCCCACGCACCAGCACGTCCATCCCCTCCACCCCGGAGACCCTGGCCATGGAGGCTCACCTGGAGCGGCTGGGCGACTACCTGCTCCACTTCGCATCGGTCGAATTGCTGGAGCGGCAGCGCTGGGTGGTGACCTTCACGGACATCTCCGCGATTCGGCTGGCGCAGCGTCAGCGGGAAGAAACGCTGGGCTTCGTCTCACACGACCTGCGCTCGCCGGTGCACGCCATCATGCTCGTGGCCGATCTTCACTTGCAGGGCAAGCTGGCCTGGACACCGTCAGAACTGCTGGCCGAGGTGCAACGCCAAGCCCACCGGGCCCTGCAGCTGGCCGACGAATTCGTGCGGGTGTCCCGAGCCGAAACAGGCCCGCTTCAACTGGTTCAGGTGACCCCGGCCGAGGTGCTGGCCGATGTGCTGGCAGACTGCCAGCCCCAGGCCTTGGACGCGGCCGTGCAACTGGCACTGGCCGTGGTGCCCGGTCTGCCGCCCTGGTGCCTGGACCGGGCGCTGGTGCGGCGGGCGCTGGGCAACCTGGCATTCAACGCGATCAGGCACAGCCCGCGGGGCGGCCGCGTCACACTGACCGCCCGTGTGAACGACGGCCTGTTGACCCTGGGCCTCACCGACGAAGGCCCGGGCCTGAGCCTCACGCAACACCACCAACTCGAACAAGACGCCCAAGGCCTGCCGGCAGGCGATGCACGAGGCGTGGGCCTGGGACTGCTGTTCGTGCAGCGCGTGGCGAGCCGGCACGGCGGCCGCTTGCTGGCTCGACCGGGCCCCGGCCAACGGGGCACAGTGTTCGAGCTGAGGCTGGCGAGGCTGGCCACCGACGCGGCCGGAGCCCCTCCGGTCGCGCCACGGCCCCAGCAGTGAAGGCCCTCACTAAAATCGCCCGATGAATTTCGTCCACCTGCGCACCCACACCGAATACTCCGTCGTCGACGGCACCCTGCGGATCGACGATGCGGTGGGCGCAGCAGCCAAGGACGATCAAGTGGCCATGGCCATCACCGACCTGAACAACCTGTTCGGGGCGTTGAAGTTCTATGGTGCCGCACGCAAGAAGGGCGTCAAGCCGGTCCTCGGGGTCGACATCTGGCTCGAACCGGAAGGGCCCGCCACCGCGGGCGACGTGCGCCCGGCTTCTCGCCTGCTCCTGCTGGTGCAGAACAAGCAGGGCTATCTGAACCTCAGCGAGATCCTCTCACGCGCCTGGATCACCAACGTCCAGCAGCGCAACAACCAGGCCTGGATCAAGTGGGAATGGTTGCAGGAACTCGGCGGTGGACTGATCGCGCTGTCCGGCGGCCTGATGGGCTGCGTCGGACAGGCGCTGGCCAACGGCGACACGGCACGGGCGAAAGAGCTGGCCCTCAAGCTCTCCGGCCTGTTCCCGAACCGCTTCTACCTGGAGCTCCAGCGCGCCCAGTTGCCCGGCCTGGAAGCCAACGTCGTGGCCACCGTGCCGCTGGCCGCCGAGCTGGGCCTGCCCGTCGTGGCCACCCATCCGATCCAGTTCCTGGAGCCGGACGACTTCGACGCGCACGAGGCTCGCGTGTGTGTGGCCGAAGGCGAGACGCTGGGCAATCCCCGGCGCATCAAGCGCTTCAGCCGCGACCAGCACTTCAAGACCCAGGCTGAGATGTCCGCGCTCTTCGCCGACCTCCCGTCGGCACTGGCCAACTCAGTGGAAATCGCCCAGCGCTGCAACCTGACGCTGGTGCTGGGCAAGCCGCAGCTGCCCAACTTCCCCACGCCCACGCTGGAAGACGGCAGCTCCATGCCGATGGAGGACTACTTCCGCCAGCTCTCCTTCGCCGGACTGGAAGAGCGGCTGGAACTGCTGTTCCCCGACCCCGCCAAGCGCGACGCCGAACGCCCGCGCTACGTCGAGCGGCTGGAGTTTGAACTGGGCACCATCATCAAGATGGGCTTCCCAGGCTACTTCCTGATCGTGTCGGACTTCATCCGCTGGGCCAAAGCCAACGGCTGTCCGGTGGGACCGGGCCGGGGTTCGGGCGCCGGCTCGCTGGTGGCCTACGTGCTGTCCATCACCGACCTCGACCCGCTGCACTACAACCTGCTGTTCGAGCGCTTCCTGAACCCGGAACGCGTCTCGATGCCCGACTTCGACATCGACTTCTGCCAGGGCAACCGCGACCGCGTCATCGACTACGTGAAGGACCGCTACGGCCGCCCCGCCGTGAGCCAGATCGCCACCTTCGGCACCATGGCGGCCAAGGCCGCGCTGCGCGACATCGGGCGCGTGCTGGGCATGGGCTTCGGCCACGTGGACTCGATCGCCAAGCTGATCCCCGCGCCACCGGGCAAGACCGTGACGCTGGCCAAGCTGCCACCGGACTTTGATCCCGACAAGGCCAAGTACATCTACGCCCGCCACGAGGCGCCCGAGCTGGAAGAGCGCGAGAAGAACGAGGAAGAGGTCGCCGAGCTGCTCAAGCTCGCCATGCGCGTCGAGGGCATGGTGCGTAACATCGGCATGCACGCCGGGGGCGTGCTGATCGCGCCGGGCAAGATCACCGACTTCTGCCCGCAGTATCAGCAGCCCGGCAGTGAGTCGGCTGTCAGCCAGTACGACAAGGACGACGTCGAAGCCATCGGCCTGGTGAAGTTCGACTTCCTGGGCCTGGCCACGCTGACCATCCTGGAGCTGGCCAAGGACTTCATCGTCGCACGCTACCCCGAGCAGGCCGACTTCAAGTTCGAGACCATCCCGCTCGACGACACGCGCGTCTACAAGCTCTTCTCAGACGGCCTGACCGAGGCGGTGTTCCAGTTCGAATCCGGCGGCATGCAGCGCATGCTCAAGGACGCCAAGCCCAGCCGCCTGGAAGACCTGATCGCCCTGAACGCGCTTTACCGTCCGGGCCCGATGGACCTGATCCCCAGCTTCGTGGCCCGCAAGCACGGCCGCGAGGTGGTCGAGTACCCGCACCCGCTGGTCGAGCCGGTGCTGTCCGAGACCTACGGGATCATGGTCTACCAGGAACAGGTGATGCAGACCGCCCAGGTGCTGGGCGGCTACAGCCTGGGCGGCGCCGACATGCTGCGCCGCGCCATGGGCAAGAAAAAGCCCGAGGAGATGGCCGAGCACCGCCTGATCTTCCGCAAGGGCGCAGCCGAGAAAGGCATCGACCAGGACAAGGCCGACGAGGTTTTCGACCTGATGGAGAAGTTCGCGGGCTACGGCTTCAACAAGTCGCACGCGGCCGCCTACTCCCTGCTGGCGTATCACACCGCCTGGATCAAGGTGCACTACACGGCCGAGTTCTTCGCGGCCAACATGACGATCGAACAGGACGACACCGACAAGCTCAAGGTATTGCGCGACGATGCCCTGAAGTTCGGCATCCGCTTCGATCCGCCGAATGTGAACGTGGGCATCGCCAAGTTTCAGCCCGCACCGGGCAAGGAAGGCCGCAAGCTGCTGTTGTACGGGCTGGCTGCCATCAAGGGCACAGGCCAGGGTGCCATCGAGGCCATCGTGGCCGCCCGAGAGGGCAAGGGCACCGGCCCCAACGGCGACAGGGTTGGGCCGTTCACCTCCCTCTTCGACTTCGCCAACCGGGTCGACCGCAAGAGCATCAACAAGCGGGTGGTCGAAGCCCTGATCAAGGCCGGCGGCTTCGACACCCTGCATCCGATGGGCATCGACGGGCGCGCCCAACTGCTGGCCAGCGTCGGCCTGGCGTTTGAATACGCCGACACCCAGATCGCCAACGCCAACCAGGGCGGTCTGTTCGACTTCGGCGACGACCACGCCTCGTCCACCCGCGAGCCCGACCACGTGCCGGCCGAGACCTGGGACGTGAAGACCCGCCTGGGCCACGAGAAGATCGCCATCGGCTACTACCTGTCGGGCCACCTGTTCGACCAGGTGGAACCGGAGGTGAGGCGCTTTTGCCGCAAGACCGTCGCCGAACTGTCGGACAGCCGCGATCTCCAGACCCTGGCCGGCATCATCAGCGACCTGCGCGTGGTCAACGGCCAGCGCGGCAAAGTCGCCATCTTCAAGCTCGACGACAAGAGCGGAGCCATTGAGTCGGTCGTGGCTGAAACGCTTCTGACCGCCCATCCCGAGTGTTTCAAGGACGACGAGCTCGTCATCCTCACCGGCAAGGCCCAGCCCGACCGCTTCAGCGGCGGCATGCGCTTCAACGTGCAGGGGGTGTGGAGCCTGGCCGAAGCGCGCTGTCGGTACACCAAGTTCCTGCGCATCACGCTGTCGGGCACACAGGCCCCGGCCCTCTCCCCCATCCTGGCGGAACATCCCGCCCGGCAGGTGCAACTGGAAGAGGGAGAGGTCACCCAGGGCATCCCCATCCGCCTGCGCATCGAGCGCCCCACCGCCATCGGCGAAGTGGACCTGGGAGACACCTCCCGCTTCTACCCCACCGACGAGGCACTCAAGCGCTGGCGCACCGGGCTGAACGCAGACCGTGTGGAACTCGTCTACAACAGCGAAGACAACTGAAGCGCCGCGCCCCAGCAACAAAACATCACACAGACAAACACCCCGGACGTCATCGCCACCGTGACCGCAGCCGTTGAAAGCTCACGGCAAGGTTGCCGCATGGAGTTCGCCTGAATGTCTTCTCTCGTGAAATTCGGCTGGAAAGCGCTCGCTGCCACGGTCCTGGTCACGGGCGCATGGTCCGCCCACGCCGCCACCTCGGTCGGGGTCTCGGTGCAGATCAGCCAACCCGGCGTGCATGGCCGGATCGACATCGGACAGTACCCCCAGCCGGAAGTGATCGTGGCTCGCCCGATCGTGGTTCAACCCGCCCCGAGACCCCGTCACGTGGAACCGGTCTACCTGTGGGTCCCGCCGGGCCACCAGCGCAACTGGAGGCGCCACTGCCGTGAGTACGGCGCCTGCGGGGTTCCGGTGTACTTCGTGCGAGACCGCTGGTACCAGGAGCACGTGATGCCTCGGGGACAGGATCGGGATCGCCGCGACCCCGACCGATACGACGATCGCCGCGGAGAAGGCCGACGGGATGCCCATGACGACGACCGTCGCGGTGCGTCCTACGAAGAGTCCCGTCCTGGCGGCCGGGGCCGACGTGGCCGTGATGACGATTCGCGCCACCCCCACGGCCACTGACCGGAAACGCTGACTGCGGGGCGCAACACCCCTCGTTTGCGCCCGACACGTCCGCGAAGAGCAAAGCTAGACTGGCGGTCATGGATGCCCTTTCCCGCCAGCATCTGTCGCCCGGAACCGTCGGCCTGCTGCTGACCGGAGGCGGCGCTCGAGCCGCCTACCAGGTCGGTGTGCTCAAGGCCATCGCGCGCATGGCGCGCGAGTGCGGGGCTCCGCCCACCAGTCCTTTCCAGGTCATTGCCGGGACTTCGGCTGGAGCCCTCAATGCCAGTGCCCTGGCGTGCCAGTCCGATCGCTTCCAGTTCGCGGTCGATGAAATGGTCAACGTCTGGCAGCACTTCCGCGCCGAACAGGTCTACCGGGCCGATTCGCTCGGGGTGATCCGCAGCGGCGCCAGCTGGTTGACGATGATGTCGGTGGGCTGGGCCCTGGCCCGGGTGCATCGCAGCAAACCCCGATCCTTGCTCGACAACAGCCCGCTCGAAGGCCTGCTGCACCGAATGGTCCAGTTCCACCGCCTGCCGGAACTGATGCGGGCCGGGCATCTGCACGCACTGGCCGTGACCGCCTCCAGCTACACCACCGGTCTGCACGTGACGTTCTACGAAAGCCTGCATGAGGTTCCCAGCTGGACACGTTCGCAGCGCGTGGCCATGCGCACCGCACTGAGCGTGCGCCACCTGCTGGCATCCGCGGCGATTCCCTTCGTCTTTCCGTCGATCGAGCTCGACATGCAGGGAGAGTCCGAGTGGTTCGGCGACGGCTCGATGCGACAGGCCGCCCCCATCTCCCCTGCCGTGCACCTGGGGGCTGAACGCATCCTCATCATCGGGTCCGGCCGGCTGAACGAATCACCCGGACACCGGATCCCCTCGGATGGGTACCCCAGCGTGGCCCAGATCGCCGGGCACGCCCTGTCCAACATCTTTCTGGATGCCCTGGCGGTCGACGTGGAACGGCTGGAGCGGATCAACGCCACGCTCAGCCTGCTGCCCCCCGAAGCACGTGCTCGAACGCCGTTGCGTCCCATCCAGGCCCTGGTGATCGCCCCCAGTGACCGGCTGGACGTGCTGGCCGCCGACCACCTCAACAGCCTGCCCACCACGATTCGCACGCTGCTGCGAGGCGTGGGTGTGAACCGCAAGGATCCGGGCGGCGGGGGCTCGGCCCTGGCCAGCTACCTGCTGTTTGAAGCCCCTTACACCCGGGCACTGATGGCCATGGGTGAACGGGACACCGAAGCCCGGCGCAGCGAGGTCGAGGCTTTTTTTGGCTGGACCCGCCCCACCCTGCCCGGGGCCCCGATCGCCGTGGCGGGCCCCATGCCGGCCACGGCGTCCCTGTCGTCCACGGATTTTTCTCCCGCGGAAGACCTGCAGGTGCTCAAACCTCAGGCTTGACCGACCCGGCTCCGCCCGCGGAAGACGGGCTCAACGGCTTCGGGCGGTGGTGTGGGCTGCAACCGGCGGCACCTTGGCGGGAGCCGCCGTCACGGGTGCCGGAACCGGCCCCGGAGTGGGACGCCCACTCGCCGCCAGCGGGGCGACAGGCGTGGCCCCCGCGGTGTCAAACGCCGCCCCATTGACGGTGAGCCCTCCACCGGAGAATTTCGCGGCATTGCCCGGCCCGATGCCCGACACCCGGCCGATCAGGTCGGCCCAATCCTTGAACACGTTTTTCTGCCGTTCATCGAGCATGCGCCCGGACATGGCCGGCCCGATGCCCTTGACGGTCTGCAGATCGGCCTGGGTGGCTTGGTTGACCTCGACCCCCGCCATGGCCAGCGACGTCGCCAGCGCCGCGACCAGGCCACAGGCCAAGGTGCGCAGAGATTTCATCATGGGGATTCTCCTTCCTTCGTCAGTGATGGAGCCCTGACGATAGGAGACGCCCGACCGGTGCGCATCGCCCGTCGGAGGCCCTTCCAAGGGCCACCCCTCCGGGGGATTCACACCGGCTGAGCCGCGAGCCAATTCACGTAGTTCGCCACGCCGGAGGCCACGTCCGAGAAAACGTGGTCACAGCCCGTGGCGCGCAACCGGCCCAGGTCCGCCTCGGTGTGGCACTGGTACTTGCCCCGCAACGCGTCGGGGAAGTCGATGTAGGTCACCAGGCCGTGCTCCACCTGCTCGCGCAGGCTCAGCGCCGGCTTGCCCTCCAGCGCCCGGCACGCGTTCACCGTCGCGTGAGCCACATCGTTGAACGGCTGTGCCCGACCGCTGCCCAGGTTGAAGATGCCGCTCTGACCGGGGTTCTGCAGGAACCACAGGTTCACCGCCACCACGTCGTCCACGAAGACGAAGTCACGGCTCTGCATGCCCGGAGCGTAGCCGTTGTACTCGCCGAACAGCTTCACGTGCCCCGTCTGGCGGAACTGGTTGAAGTGGTGGAACGCCACGCTGGCCATGCGCCCCTTGTGCTGCTCGCGCGGCCCGTAGACGTTGAAGTAGCGGAAGCCCACGACCTGCTGGCCCTGCGTCAGATGGGGCAGATAGCGCCGCACCACCTGGTCGAACAGCAGCTTGGAGTAGCCGTAGACATTGAGCGGCTGCTCGAACGCCGGCTCTTCGCGGAAGGTCTCGCTCGGCCCGTAGGTGGCCGCCGAGCTGGCGTACAGCAGCCGCGTGCCCTGCGCCAGACACGCATCCAGCAGCGTCTTGGAGCAGCGGTAGTTGTTCTCCAGCATGAACTTGCCGTTGTGCTCCATCGTGTCGGAGCAGGCACCCTCGTGCAGGATGGCGTCGATCTTGCCGAGCTCTCCGGCGGCAAAGCGCGTGTAGAACTCGTCCTTGTCGAAGTAGTCCGCCAGCGGACTGCCCAGCAGGTTGCGGTACTTCGGCCCGTCGGTGAGCTCGTCGACGGCGATCACTTCCTTGGCGCCCAGGCGATGCAGGGCATGCACCAGGTTGCTGCCGATCATGCCGGCTGCGCCGGTGACCACGACTCTCATGGCGTTTCCTTTGCAAACAGTTCTTCAAAGCTGCAGCTGGCGGTGCCGAACTTGCCCACGACGATGGAGCCGGCGCGATTGGCGAGCGGCACGGCCTCGGCCAGGCTCAAGCCGCAAGCCAGCATGGAGGCCAGCGTGGCGATCACCGTGTCCCCCGCCCCCGTGACGTCAAACACCTCGCGTGCCTGTGCCGGCACCTGCGCGTGGGAGGGACATCCTTGCGCGTCGGTCGCGAACAGCGACATCCCTTCTTCGGAGCGGGTCAGCACCAGGCCCTGCAGGCCCAGTTGCTCGCGCAGGGCGTGGGCCTTGCGGTGCAGTTCTTCTTCGCTGCTCCAGGATCCGACCACCTGGGCCAGCTCGGCCCGGTTGGGGGTGAGCGCGGTCGCGCCGGCGTAGCGGCTGTAGTCGCTGCCCTTGGGGTCGACCAACACCGGCTTGCCCGCCGCGCGAGCCAGTTCGATCATGCGCGGAATGTGGGTCAGACCGCCCTTGCCGTAGTCAGAGAACAGCACCGCATCGAACTCCGGCAGCACACGCTCATAGTCCGACAGCATCTGCGCGAGCACTTCGCTCTCAGGCTGGTTCTCGAAGTCCACCCGGATGAGTTGCTGCGAACGCCCAATCACGCGCAGCTTGACGATGGTGTAGAGCTTGGGATCACTGCCCAGCACCGTGGCCACCCCCTGCTCTTCCAGCAAGGCGCGCAGCTTGCGTGCGGGCTCGTCGTCGCCCACCACCGTCAGCAGCGTGCACTGGGCGCCCAGCGTTTTCACGTTGAGCGCGACGTTGGCCGCGCCCCCTAGGCGCTCCTCCTCCCGCGTCACCCGGACCACGGGCACCGGGGCTTCGGGCGAAATGCGATCCACGGCACCGAACCAGTAGCGGTCCAGCATCGCGTCCCCCACCACCAGCACACGGGCCTGCTGAAGGGCTTCGGCCGCGACGGGAAGACGCTCGGAGGAAGTCTGCGATTCGGAAGGCAAGGACATGAGGTGTCAACCGCAGGCGGCTGCGGGTCTTTGGGAATCAGTGGTCGTCCAGGCGCCTGGGCGGGTAGGTGTCCCACCCCTGGCATCCAGGGCATTGCCAAAAATAGTGCTGAGCCTCGAAGCCGCAGGCGGCGCAGCGATAGCGACGCAGCGGCTTGAGGGCCTGAGACATCGCCGTGGAGATGGCCTGCGTGCAGGCCGACTCTGGCTGGGGAGAGGCCTCGTTCAGCAGGGCCTGCGCCGACCCGAGGGCGGGGTGGCGTTGCACGCTTTCCAGCAACGCCGAGCGACGTGCGTCCGGATCGTCCACGAGCCGCATCCAGGCGGTCAGGACATCGGAGGCGCCGTGGCTGCGCGCCAAGCGCGCCAGCAGCTCCACGGCCGCATCGCGTGAACCGGCCACCTGGGCACTGGTTGCGAACTCGGCCGCCACCACAGAAAACGCGTCCGGTTGCACGCGAGCCAGTTCCGACCACGCGGCCATGGCCCCGACAGGGTCGGCACGCCGAGCCAGCCGCTGTCCAGCCAACACCAGGGGACGGGCCGCCAGAGGCGCGACCTCGCGTGCGCGGGCCAGTGCGGCATCCCCTTCCTCGACCTGCCCCCGGGCATCGGCCTCCAGGGCCAGTTCGCACCAGTAGTGCGCCATGCGGTCGGCAAACGATCCAGCAGCCGAGCTTTCCAGCTCCCGAGCCGTGTCGAGGGCGGCCTTCCAATCGCGCGAACGCTCGTACAGAGACAGCAACGCCAACCGTGCGTTGGTGGCAAATGCCGTGCCCTCCAGCTCCCGGTATGCCGCCTCAGCCCGATCGAACAGGCCGGCCTTGAGAAAGTCCTGCGCCAAGGCGTGCTGGGCACGATCACGGTCGGAAGCCGGCAAGTCTCCCCGGGCGATCAGGTGTTGATGCACGCGCACCGCCCGCTCGTAATCCCCTCGGCGCCGAAACAGATTGCCCAACGCAAAATGCAGGTCCGAACTGTCGGGGTCGTGCTGCACCGCCTCGATGAAGGCGTCGATCGCCTTGTCCTGCTGCTCGTTGAGCAACAAGTTCAAGCCCTTGAAATAGGCCTTGGGCGATGCCTCGACCTCGCGCCGCCACTGGCGAGACTCCAGCCGCGAAGCCAGCCACCCCAAGGCGAACGCCACAGGCAAGGCCAGCAGCAACCACTGAAAATCAAAGTCCATCGCGGGGGGGATGCGTCAGTTCGATCTCGGTCGGGACGCCCGCCACCACGGCAGGCGTCGGCTCGGCCACCGGTTTCTCCGGCTTGGGCAACACCCGCCGCTGGCGCCACCAATTGGGCAGCATGGCGAGCACCCCCATCAAGGCCCCGGCGGCAAAAGCCCCCAGCACGACCAGCACCATGGGCGCACGCGACTCCAGGCCGAAAAACCAGTGCAACACGACCGTGTGCTGGTTGTTCAGCGCAAACGCGAACAGCACAAAAAACAGGAGGGCTCGAAGGAGCCAAGAGAGAAGGCGCATCGTCGGAAGATTCTACCGACTGCGCAGAAGTTCAAGTCGCGTCGGACTTGTCGGCATCCACGGGATGGTGAGCGCCGTCCACGGCCTCACGCAGGGCCTTGCCCGGCTTGAAGTGCGGAACCCGCTTCTCGGGGATCAGGACCTGTTCACCAGAGCGCGGGTTGCGGCCCGTGCGTGGAGGACGTCGATTGATCGAGAAGCTGCCAAAACCGCGGATCTCGATGCGGTGGCCACGCGCCAAGGCGTCGGTCATCGCGTCCAGCATGGTCTTCACCGCGAACTCGGCGTCGCGATGGGTCAACTGGCCAAAACGTTCGGCCAGCAAGGCCACGAGATCGGATCGGGTCATGCAATCAGGACCGCCGGGGAGACCGGCGGTGTCTCAGAAGAGTCGCTTGGAGACACGAAAAAGCCGTGGGCTCTCGCCCACGGCTTCACGGCTCACATTAGTTGCCTTGGTCCAGCTTGGCCTTGAGCAGCGCGCCCAGGCTGGTGGTCCCAGCGTGCTCGCGGCTGTCGGCGGCCAGACGCTGCATGGCTTCTTGCTGCTCGGCGCTGTCCTTGGCCTTGATCGACAGCTGGATCGAACGCAGCTTGCGGTCGACGTTGATGATCAGGGTGGTGACCTCGTCGCCTTCCTTCAGCACGTTGCGGGCGTCTTCCACGCGGTCGCGGGAGATTTCCGAAGCGCGCAGGTAGCCGGTGACTTCCTCGCTCAGCTGGATTTCGGCGCCACGAGCGTCCACGGTCTTGACCGTGCCGACCACGCTGGCACCACGATCGTTCAGCGAGGTGTAGGTCGTGAACGGATCGGTGTCGAGCTGCTTGATGCCCAGGGAGATGCGCTCGCGCTCCA
>CAYYCN010000008.1:0-57227 GCA_964470355.1 uncultured Sphaerotilus sp. | reverse complement strand
GCTCCATCAGGTTTTCGTTCGTGGGCGCGCAGGTGGGCTGGATCACGAACACGTCGCGGGCGCGGACGTTCTGCTGGATCTCGATGGTGACTTCACCATCGGAGAAGTGGCCGACGGAGGCGCGGCCCAGTTCGGTGCCCAGATCCTTGGCGATCTGTTGAGCCAGCGCGGGGTTGGCGTTGCCGGTGAAGAGAACCGTGTTGGAGAGCATGTGGCGCGCCCGATCGATTTCACACAAAACCAAGAAACAAGCGCCGCCCGGTCAGCCCGGCGCGGCGCTTGTGCGATGGATTTGGCAGGGGAGGAAGGACTCGAACCCTCGCATGTCGGAATCAAAATCCGATGCCTTGACCAACTTGGCGACTCCCCTACACAGGAAACCGTTTCCGGCTCCCTTGCAACTGGTCGGAACTCAAATCCAATCCGCGAGCGGATGACGATCAAGTCCCTGGCAATATCGACCCGTCCAGGTTGCGGGCAAGGTCGCCAGAACTTGCTCGGCCTGAGTCGACGAATCGACCCGCGCAAAAACCGCACTGCCTGAACCACTCATTCGGCTGTGGCCGAATCGGGATTCGAGCAGATCAAGTGCTTGGGTGACCCGATCTGAGTAGGCTTGTGCACAAGCCTGAAGATCGTTTCGTCCGAAGAACTTGTTTGTTTCTGCAGCGAAGACCGCAACTTTAGTGCTCGGAGTATTCCTTGTCAACAGTTCTGAAGAAAAAATTGCAGCGGTCGGGATTTCGACGTCGGGCTTGACCACCAGATAGCGATGCCCGGGCAGGCCCACAGGGGTGAGGCGCTCCCCGATGCCTTCGACCCAGGCGTTGTCCCCGCCGATAAAAAAGGGCACGTCCGCCCCCAGTCGCACGGCCAGTTCCTGCAGCCGTTCCCGGGGCCAGTGCAGTCCCCACAGGCGGTTCAGTCCCAGCAGGGTGGTGGCGGCGTCCGAACTGCCGCCGCCCAGGCCGGCACCCCACGGCACCCGCTTTTCGAGCGTGATGTGCACGCCCCAGGGGGTGCCGCTGGCCTGCTGCAGGGCCCGGGCGGCCCGAAGGCTCAAATCGTCGTCGGGCAGGGTGGCGCCGATGTCGGTGCGTTGGAGTGGGCCGGGTGTGCCGTGGGATCCGGTGGTGCGTTCCAGGTGCAGGGTGTCCTGCCAATCGATGAGCCGAAACACCGATTGCAGCAGATGGTAGCCATCCGCCCGCCGGCCGGTGACGTGCAGGAACAGGTTCAGCTTGGCCGGTGCGGGCAGGTCGTAGAGGGCAGAGACGGACATCGGAGGCGGTGTGGTGCTGAACTTCAGGGGCGATCCAGGCGCACGCGCACCGTGATCGCCGGCGCGGGTTGCGGTCGCTGTGCTGTGAGGTGGCCTTGCGCGAGATTGGCGCGGTCGATCAGCCACCCTTCTTGCGCAAAACCCTGGAGTGGGGCGGATTGTTCGGTGTGGGGCGCGCCGGTCCATGGGCGGCCCCTCAGCCAGTCGGGCAAGGCCTGGAGTGGCACCCGCTCGCCGATCAGATCCTCCGCCATGTCGGGCGCCGAGGCGTAGCGGGTGCGGCCGTCGCTCGTGACCAGTTCGGCACCGAGGGGGCTCCAGAGGGCCTCGCCCAGCTGCAGGCCCAGCGCATTGGTCAGGATCAGGCGGCCTTGCCGTGCGTCGCCTCTCAGCTCGAAGTTTGCGGAGAAGGACCGGTCGGGGGCGTCCTGAACGGTGACGCCCAGTCGCCCGGTGAGCCGGGCGGTGAGGTCGTCTGCAGGCGGCGTCGTGGCGCAGCCGCCCATCAGCAGGGTCAGGACGGTTCCGCCGAACCAGGCCCAGGCCTGGCGACGTGGCGCCGGAGACCCGGGGACTGGGCGAAGCACAGGGCGTTGGGCGCGCAACGCCGGGGTCACAGGCGGACCTTCAGGCGGGTCAGTGTTTCCATCAGCACGTCGTTGCGTGCGTCCTGTTTGCGGACGCCTTGCCACAAGGCGCGCGCTTCGTCGCGGCGCCCGGCCGCCCACAACACCTCGCCCAGGTGGGTGGCGATTTCCGGATCGGCGCGGCGCTCGTAGGCTTTGCGCAGCAGTCGTTCGGCTTCGGCCAGATTGCCGGCGCGGAATTCCACCCAGCCCGCGCTGTCGGTGATGAAGGCGTCGTCTGGGGCCAGCGAGAGGGCCTTGGTCACCAGGGTGCGGGCCTCGTCCAGGCGCACGTGTCGATCGGCGTAGCTGTAGCCCAGCGCGTTGTAGGCGTGGGGCTGGTCCGGGCGCAATTCGATCACGCGGCGCAACAGGCGCTCCATGTCGGCGTGGCGCTGCAGCTTTTCGGCCAGCAGGGCCTGGTCGTACATGAGGTCGGCGTCGTTGGGCAGGCGCTGGCGCCCGCGCTCCAGGGTGTCGTAGGCGGCTTGCCACTGACGGGCTTCGCGCAAGACGGTGGCCCGTCCGCTGATCTTGAGACGCCACTCGTCATCGCTGGTCTCGGGCAGGCTGTCCATGAGCTTGAGGGCGTCGGACACCTGACCTTGTTGGGACAGCAGCTGGGCGCGTCGCAGCGTGAGGCTGGGCGAGTTCTGAACCTCCGCCAGCCGTTCCAGCCAGCGCTGGGCACCCAGGGGGTCATGCTGCTTTTCAGCGGCCTGGGCGAGCATGAGGTGGGCCTGGCTGAGGTCCTGCAGGTCGGATTCGGAGCGTGCAGCCGAGGCTTCGGGTGGGGTCTCGTCGTCCGGGGTGTCGGTGGGCGAAGGACGTCGGGTCTGGGCTTCTTCCTTTTCCAGGAAGTCCTTGAGGGTGCGGGTGGCTTCGGCCGGGCGATCAAGTTCCAGTTGCAAGGCGCCCTTGAGCAGCAGCGCCTTGATCAGCTTCGGCTCGTCCCGGATGACGGTGTCGATGGCGTCCAGGGCCTGCGGGTAGCGCTGGGTCGAGGTCAGCCAGCGTGCGTATCCCAGGCGGATCAAGGGTGTGGACGTGGGGCGTGCGGCATAGGCCTGAACCAACGCGGCGGCCTCCGGTTCCTGACCCAGCAGGTCCACCGCGACGGCGGCCGCGTGCTCCTGGTCGGGGCGGATCTGCAGGGCTTCACGCGCCAGGGCCAGGGCACGTGCCGGTTGGCCGGCAATCAGCCAGGCGCGGGCCGACGCCGCCGAGACGTCCGCCGCGCCAGCGTCGGTTTTCCAGGGCGAGAGTGCTTCGTCCAGGGCCTGAGCGCCTTCAGTGGCTCGCTTGCCGGCCGGGATGTACCGGGCCGCCCGGGCCATGGCGTGGGCCCGCTCGGCTTGCGGCGCGGCTTCGATCAGCGCGCGCAAGGGCTCTTTCAATTCCTTGGGGCGATCGAGCGCCAGCACCAACTGTGACTGCAACTCCATGGCCGCCTTGGACTGGGGCAGCGTCTGGCGCCAAGCCTTGATGGCCTTGAGGGCCTGGTCCGGCGCGCGGCCCATGAAGGCCATGTCGACCGCCCGCTGGAAGAGCGCCTCGTCGCGACTGCGGCGGGCCGCGTCGAGCATGATCTGGTGGGCGTTGCCGACCTGGCCCCGGCGGAGTTCCGTTTCCGCGAGGAAGAGCTGGTAGAACAACGCTCCGTTGAGTTCCGAGTTGCGAACGGCAACCGATGCTGACGTGGCCGGAGGGGGGGCATCGGCCAGACGGTTGGGCTGGGCCAGCACGGTGCCCGATGCCAGCAGCGCCAGGCTCAGGGGCACCCGTTGCAGGGCAAGGGCAAGGCGGGCGCGAGGGGTGATGGGCATTCGACGGGACTCCTGGGTCGACTTCATTCTATGAGAGGGCCTTGGGGGGCGCGGGTTCAACCCGGCACCCATAATTCCGGCATGCCTGAATTGCCCGAGGTCGAGGTCACCCGACGTGGATTGGCGCCTGCGCTGAGCGGTGCCGTCTTGCTGCGCACCCGCTGGGGCAAGCCCCTGCGATGGCCGCTGGGAGTGGACCCCGTCACGCTGCAGGGCGGGCGCTTTGGCGAGCCGATGCGGCGGGGCAAGTACCTGTGGTTGGGTCTGGAGGATCCGCAAGCGCGACCTGGTGAAGCGTCGGGTCGTGGTGGGCTGCTGGTTCACCTGGGCATGTCCGGGGCCTTGCAGTGGAGCGACGGGGGCGACCCGGAAGGCGCCTTGGGGCCGCACGACCACTTCTGGTGCCTGACCGACCGAGGCATCCTGCGGCTGCAGGATCCACGGCGTTTTGGAGCGGTGGTGTGGTCGCCCGCGCTGACGCAGGCGCCCGCGGCGACCTTGCTGGCCCGGCTGGGCGTGGAGCCGCTGGGGGATGCTTTTTCCGGGGCTCTGCTGCATCGGTGTTTCGAGGGGCGGCGCACCCCCGTCAAGCAGGCTTTGCTGGCCGGGGACGTGGTGGTCGGTGTGGGCAACATCTATTGCTCGGAGTCGTTGTTCCTGGCGGGCGTCGACCCCCGCACGCCGGCTGGGGCGCTGGGTCTGCGGCGCTGCGAGCGTTTGGCCCAGGCCATTCGGGAGGTGCTGACGCAGGCCATCGCGTTGGGGGGCTCCTCACTGCGCGATTTCCGGAGTGCCCACGGAGTGAACGGGGCCTTCCAGCTGGAAGCCCGGGTCTATGGACGCGAGGGGCAGCCCTGCCATCGATGCGGCACCCCGGTGCGCCGACTGGTGCAAGGGCAGCGCGCCAGCTATTACTGTGCGCGTTGCCAGCGGCGCTGAAAGCCGCGGTTTTCCGGCCCAGCTTCACGGATCCGCAGGGCGGCCCCTGTGTCAGCCTTGAGGGGTGCGCCCTTCAGGTCCCTGGCCTGAGCTACGATCCATGCATAAACGACCCTTCAAAGGACGGGGGAGGCCATGACCGAAAACGACATCACCGACACCGGCCTGGAGGCCTCGATGGCGCCGCAAGAAGGCCCCATGGAGCCATTCGTGCGCAGCCTGGACGCGATGGGGGCGTGGCGGACGTCGCTGGAATCGGCCGTCCACGACGTGATCCGCTACATGCGCGAGCAGGCCCTGCTGGACGAAGCCACCGGTGATCAGTTGGAGGCTTTGCGCCGCCGGCTCGCGGGCGAGAAACTGGTCGTGGCGTTCGTGGCCGAGTTTTCGCGCGGCAAGTCCGAGCTCATCAACGCGATCTTTTTTGCCGATTCGGGGCGTCGCATCATGCCGGCGTCGCCGGGTCGCACCACGATGTGCCCAGTCGAGTTGGGCTGGGACCCGGACGAGGAGCCGTCGCTGGCACTGCTGCCCATTGCGACGCGCCTGGAAGGGGCGTCGCTGGCCGAACTGCGGGCCCAGCCCCGCGTGTGGGAGCGCCGCCCGCTGGATGTACGCGATCCCGAGGCCATGGCCCAGGCCCTGACCGCCGTGATGGACACCCGCCATGTGCCGGTGGAAGAGGCCCGAGCCCTTGGTTTCTGGAGCGACGACACGGCGGTCGACAATCCGCCCTGCAACGAGGCCGGCGAGGTCGAGATCCCGCTGTGGCGCCACGCCATCATCAACGCGCCGCATCCGTTGCTCAAGCGGGGCCTGGTGGTCATCGACACGCCGGGGCTCAATGCCATTGGCGCGGAGCCTGAGCTGACGGTGGGGTTGCTGCCCAGTGCCCACGTGGTGATCTTCGTGCTGGGGGCCGACACCGGTGTGACGCGGTCGGACATGGAGATCTGGCGCGATCACCTCGCCTCGCAGGCGTTGACGCGCTACGTGGTGCTCAACAAGATCGATGCCCTGTTCGACCCGCTGTCGAGTCCCGAAGTGAGCGAAGCGCAGATCAGCCGCCAATGCACCCAGGTGGCCCGCACGCTCGACATTCCCGGCACGCGCGTGTTCCCCTTGTCGGCCCGTCAAGCGCTGGCGGCCCGGGTGTCGGGCAATGCATCGCAGCTGGTGGACAGCCGCCTGTTGCCGCTGGAGCAGGCGCTGGCCCAGCAGCTGTTGCCCCAGCGCCGAACGGAACTGGAGCAGATGGCGGTCGAGACGCTTTCGGTCGTGCAGCAGCAGTCGCTGCGGTCGATCAACGATCTGCGCCGGCACCTGACCGAACAGTTGCTGGAGTTGCGCGGCCTGCGCGGCAAGAGCAGCGGCAAGGTCAGGTTGCTCTTGCAGCGCGTGACGGCCGAGACGTCGGAGTTCGAGCAGTGCACGTCTCAACTGCAGGCCCTGCGTTCGGTGCACACCCGCATGCTGCGCGAGGTGCTCGACAGTCTGTCGGGCGATCCGCTGCGCGGCCAAGTGGAGCACATGATCCGTTCCATCCGCGATTCGATGCTCAAGCTGGGGGCCAAGCGCCAGTTCACCGAGTTGTTCAAGCAGTTGCGGGTCATGCTCGACGAGGCCCAGCGCCGCAGCGGCGACATCCGCGACATGCTGGCGGCCTCGTTCACGCGCTTGAACGCCGACTTCGGTTTCAGCCTGATGCCGTCGAGTGCCCCCGAGCTCTCGCGTTTCCGTGACGACCTGTCGCTCATCGAGCGCAACTATGTGCAGTACCTTGGCTTGACGCAGGCCCTGCGCCTGGCGCAGCCGCAGTTCCTCGACCAGTTCCGCCGCATGTTGCTGTCACGCCTTCGGGTGGTGTTTGAGGGGGCGGCAGGCGAGATCGAGTTGTGGAATCGCACGGCCTCGTCGCAGATCGATGCGCAGTTGCGCGAACGCCGCAAGGCCTACAAGCGCCGACTGGAATCGTTGGAGCGCATCAAGGGCGCGGCCAACGAGCTCGACACCCGGGTGCAGGAGATCGAGCAGCAGGAAGTGCGGCTGATTCAGGTCGAGGGTCGGCTGCAGGCCTTGTTCGAGGCGGCGCGTCGCCAGGCGTCCGAGCATGAGGGTTTTGCCAGTGCCCAGAGGGGGGATGGCGTGGCGGATCGTCGCCGTGGTGGTGGCGATCGGGTGCCCACGTTGCCGGTCGAGAGTGCCGTCCCTTCGAGCGTGCCTGCCGAAGTGGCGTCGGGGGCCTCCGGTGAGGCGCCGCCATGGCCTTCGGTGGCCTGAGGTCGGTGGGGTGGTGCCCAGAGGGTCGGGCGTGACGGAGCGAAGTGACCGTGCGTCAGCGACGCCTTGTAGCCCGGGCGGCGGCGAGGCAACCTCGGAGGACTTGGCCACGCCTCTGGTGACTTGGCAGCGCCGGTCGGGGCGCCACGGCCTGCCTTGGCAGGGCACCCGCGACCCCTATCGGGTCTGGCTGTCGGAAGTGATGCTGCAGCAGACGCAGGTCAGTACCGTGCTGGGTTACTACGAACGCTTTCTGGTCCGCTTCCCCGACGTGGTGGCGCTGGCCGCGGCGCCGTTGGACGAGGTCCTGGCGCTTTGGGCCGGGCTGGGGTACTACAGCCGTGCGCGACATTTGCATCGGTGTGCACAGGATGTCGTGGCTCTGCACGGCGGTCGCTTTCCCGCCTCATCCGGGGTGTTGCAGACGTTGCCGGGCATCGGCCCGTCCACGGCCGCGGCCATCGCCTCTTTCTGTTTTGATGAGCGGGTGTCCATCTTCGACGGCAACGTCAAGCGGGTGCTGGCGAGGTGGTTGGCTTTTGGCGGCGATCTGTCCCTGCCTCGCGAGGAGCGGGTGCTGGCCGCGCAGGCCCAGTCCCTCGTGCCACGAGACCGGGTCGACATGCCGGCGTACACCCAGGGCCTGATGGACCTGGGGGCGACGGTGTGCACGCCGCGCAAGCCCCGCTGCGAGGTCTGTCCGGTGGCGTCGAGTTGCCGGGGGCGGGCCCAGGGCGATCCGGCCTCTTTGCCGCTCAAGACCCGACGCACCGCGCGCAAGCAGATGGCCAACGGCGTGCTTTGGGTCCGCTGCGGTGGCGCGCAGTGGTTGACCCAGCGGCCGGCCCGTGGGGTTTGGGGAGGCTTGTGGACCTTGCCCCTGCTGGAAAGCGCACAAGCTGTGCAGGCGGTGTGTCAGGCCTGGAAGGTCGGACCGGCGGCGGTCCTGCCGTCGTTCGTCCACGTGCTGACCCACCGGGACTGGACGTTTCACCCGCATCGGCTCGAATGGGTGGCGGATTCCCGGCCCGACTTGACGGCCGCACTCGGCCCCGGCCAATGGGTGAGCGACGAGGACTTGGGCGGGTTGGCCCTGCCTGCGCCCATGCAGAGGCTGCTCAGCCTTCGATGATGCCCTGTCGGCGCAGGAATCCGCAGACGAGCGCCAGACGGGCGCCCGGATCGCGCAGACTCAGGAGCTGAACCTTCAGGGACAGAGGAAGGGGCAGCAGTTCTGTCCAGCGGTTGGCCACCCAGCCTGCGTCGTCGAACCGCAGCTCGCCGGAGACCGGTGCTTCGCCCTGGTCGATCAGGGCCAGCAGCGTGCGCCGCAGGCCCTCGACGGCACCTTCCACATCGCGGGCCGGGGGCACCGGCGTGTCGTCCGGCATGGGCATCACCCGGGCCTGCCACAGGCCATTCGAGGTCTGCCAGGCCGAGCCTTGCAGCTCGAAGCGCCAGGAGCCGACGCATCGCACCTTCAGCATGCCGGTCTGCTCGGTGTCGCACTGCACCAGCCGTGCAGCGCAGCCCTGCGGCGCAAAAGCCACCGCTTGATCCGCCTGTCGGACCTCACCGCCGGAACGCAGCGCCACGACGCCGAAGGCCGTGCCGTTGCGCAGGCAGGCCGCGATCATGTCCAGATAGCGGGCTTCGAAGATCCGCAGATCAAGCAGGCCATCGGGGAACAGCACGGTGGCCAGCGGAAACAGTGGGAACGCCTGCAAGGCGGCGTCGCCCGGAGCCGGGCTGGAGCGGGGCGTTGGGCTCACTTGTCCAGGGAGTCGCGGGCTTCGAGCTCGCGGTGCCGGATGAGGGTGGGAATACGGCCCTTGAAGCGGCGCCCCAACTCCTCGGCGCTGTAGACCGAACGGTGTTGTCCGCCGGTGCAGCCCACGGCCACCGTGAGGTAGCTGCGCTGATCGGTCTCATAGGCGGGCAGCCAGCGGTCCAGGAAGGCCTCGATCTGCGCCAGCATGTCGGTGACTTCCGGCTGGGCGCGCAAGAACTCCTGTACCCCCGCATCCCGGCCGGTGAGCGCCCGCAGTTCACGCACATAGTGCGGGTTGGGCAGCACGCGCAGGTCGAACACCAGGTCCGCGTCGCGCGGAACCCCGTGCTTGAAGGCGAATGATTCAAACACCAGCGTCAGCGCCGACGGGTTGGCGTTGACGAGCTGCAGGATCCAGCTGCGCAGTTGGGCCGGGCGAAGATCGCTGGTGTCGATGACGGTGCTGACCTCTCGCAGCACGCCCAGCATGTCGCGCTCATGCTCGATGGCCTCCACCAGGGCCGAGCGGGAGTCTTCTCCCTCGTCGCTGCCCGACAGGGGGTGTCGGCGACGGGTCTCGGAGAACCGGCGCACCAGGGTCTCCGTGCGCGACTCCAGGAACAGCTTGAGCACGGGGATGCCCTCCAGGCGCAGGGCATCGGTCAGGGGCACCAGCTTGGGCAGGGACGCGGCGTTGCGCACGTCGACGGCCACCGCCACCTTGCGCACGGATTGCTCCTGCTCCAGACGGATGAAGTCCAGCAGGAGCTCCGGGGGCAGGTTGTCGACGCAGAAGTAGCCGGCGTCCTCCAGTGCGTTGAGGGTCACCGACTTGCCCGATCCGGAAATGCCCGAGATCAGCACCACGGAGAAGGGCTGGCCCGGTACATCGTGGGCGGCGGCTGCTGCTGCTGCTGCTGCGGCCGTGGGGCCATCTGGCAAGGGATTCATGGACTTCAGCGTCGCTTGCGGGAGGGGGTGTTCACAGGAGGAGACGTGTCGCCGGCCCGTTCGAGCATGTCCTGGGCGTGGGCCAAGCCTGCCGCCGAACCGGGCGCGGCCCCCAGCATACGGGCGATTTCCTCCACGCGTGTGTCTGCGTCGACCCGGGTGATCGTGCTGTACGTGATTTCCGCGCTGCGCGCCTTGCTCACGACGAGGTGCTGGTCCGCGCAGGCGGCCACCTGGGGCAGGTGCGTCACCGCCAGCACTTGGCGGTCTTGGCCCAGGCGGCGCATGAGCTGTCCGACGGTGTCGGCGACGCGGCCGCCCACGCCCGAGTCCACCTCGTCGAAGATGAGTGTGGCCGCCCCGGCTGAGGGCGTGTCCGGCGAAGCGCCTGGCCGCGCGGTCACGGCAATGGCCAGCGCGATGCGCGAGAGCTCGCCACCCGAGGCCACCTTGCCCATCGGGCGAGGCGTGGAGCCGGCGTGTCCAGCCACGAGGAATTCGACGGATTCCAGACCGTGCGACTGGGGTTCGGCCAGGGGCTCCAACGCGACTTCGAAGCGCCCCCCCTCCATGCCCAGCGTCTGCATGGCGGCGGTGACCCGTTCGGACAGTGGCCCGGCCGCGGCCTGGCGGCCAGTGGTGATCGCCCTGGCTGCGGTTTCGAAGGCCTTTCGCGCACTGAGAGCGGCACGCTCCAGACCGTCCAGATCGGCGGCTGCCTCGATCGAGGCCAGTTCCTGCCGCCAGGACAAGAGGGTGGCCGGCAGTGCCTCGGGGCCCCTGCGGTGGCGGCGTGCCAGACCCATCCATGCGCTGAGCCGGCGGTCGAGTTCCTCCAGCCGCTCGGGGTCGAGCTCGGTGTGGCGCAGGGCGGCCTGCAGGGTGTGGGCGGCGTCTTCGAGCTGGGCCTGGGCACTGTGCAGCACGTCCAGTGCAGCGCCGATCTGCGGGTCGTAGGAGGCCACCGCGTTCAGGGCCTCAATGGCCTGACCGGTCAGGCCATCGGCGCTGACTTCGCCCTCGCGCAGGGCGTCGAGGGCCACCTGGACGCCATCGAGAATGCCCTGCGCGTGCGCCAGCCGCTGGTGTTCCTGATTGAGCGTGTCCCACTCGCCTTCGGCGGGGGCCAGCTTGTCGAGTTCGCCGATCTGCCACTGCAGGCGTTCGCGTTCACGGTCGAGGTCGCCGCGGCGGCGGAGGGCATCGGCCAACGCGGCCTCGGCCGCGCGCCAGGTGGTCCAGGCCTGGTTCAAGGCGCTGAGGTCCAGTCCGGCGCAGCGATCCAGCCACTCCCGCACCGACGCCGGCCGTGTCAGGCTTTGCCAGGCGTGCTGGCCGTGGATGTCCACCAGCGACTCGCCGAGCTCGCGCAACTGTGTGAGGGTGGCTGGGCTGCCGCTGATCCAGCCGCGGCTCTTGCCTTGGGCATCGAGCGTGCGGCGCAGCAGCAGCGGGCCTTCCGTGGAAAACCCGGCGTCTTCCAGCCAGTTCAGGACGTCGGGTGACACGGGGTCGAACTCGGCACTGATTTCGGTGCGGGTGCAGCCTTCCCGGATGGCCCCCGAGTCGCCACGCCCACCAAGCGCGAGCTGCAGCGCATCGATCAGGATGGACTTGCCCGCCCCGGTTTCGCCCGTCAGCACGGCAAAACCACCGCTGAATTCGACTTCCAGCTCGGTGACGATGACAAAGTCGCGCAGGGTCAGGCGCTTGAGCATCAGGGGGCTCCGTCGGCGGCGTGGGGCTGCGGTGCCCCTTCGTTCCAGTGCAGCTTGCGGCGCAGCGTGGCGTAGTAGTTCCAGCCGCGGGGGTGCAAAAAGCGCACGCGGTGCTGTGAGCGGCGCACGCAGATGCGGTCGCCGTGCAGCAGGCTGGCCAGCGCGTGCATGTCGAAGTTGACGCTGGTGTCGCGGCTGCTGACGATCTCGATGCTCACCTCGCCGGAGTCGGGCAGCACGATGGGCCGGTTGGAGAGCATGTGCGGCGCGATCGGCACCAGCAGCCAGCCGGCGACGCCCGGGTGCAGAATGGGACCGCCGGCCGACAGCGCATATGCGGTGGAGCCCGTGGGCGAGGACAGGATCAGTCCGTCGGCGCGGAAGTTGGCGACGAACTGGCGGTCGACTTCCACGCGCAGCTCGACCATGGCGCTGGCGCCGCTGCGCAGCACCACGTCGTTCATGGCCAGGGCCTTGTAGATGGTCTCGCCGTTGCGCTGCACGCAGCCGTCGAGCATGGCGCGCGACTCTTCTTCATAGTCGCCCGACAGGATCTCGCGCAGGGCCTCCAGCGCGCGCTCGACCGGGATGTCGGTGATGAAACCGAGCCGGCCCTGGTTCACGCCGATCATCGGCACGCCGTGGCGGGCGAGGTCGCGCGCGATGCCGAGCATCGTGCCGTCACCGCCGACCACCACCGCCAGGTCGCAGTGGGCACCCAGTTCGTCCGGGGTGCCCCACGGGTAGTCGGTCATGCCGGTGTTCTGGCCGGTGGCGGCTTCGAGCGTGACGTCCAGGCCCTGCGAGCTCAGGAAATCGCCGATCAGCTCCAACAGCGGGCGCATCCCGGGAGTCTGATACTTGCCCACCAGGGCGGCATGGCGAAAGCGGCTCGTCATGCGGAAATTACACCACACGCCCCTCGGGGTCATGGGGGACGGGGGCGGCATCCGGCCCGGCGGCAGGGGCTCCACTTCTACAATCGGTCACATGCTGGACGACCGCGCCAAGATGCTCCTGAAGACCCTGGTCGAGCGATACATCGCCGACGGGCAGCCCGTGGGGTCGCGCACCCTGTCCAAGACCTCGGGGCTGGAACTCTCGCCCGCCACGATCCGCAACGTCATGTCCGATCTGGAGGACATGGGGCTGATCGCCAGTCCGCACACTTCAGCCGGCCGCATCCCCACGGCGCGCGGCTATCGCCTTTTTGTCGACGCGATGTTGACGGCTCGCACGGGCGGTGGGGTGGATCCGGTGGGGGCCGCCGGCCTTCCGCTGCTGGAGGCCATCCAGCCCGACCAACCCAAGCGGGTGATCGCCAACGCGGCGCAGACGCTGTCCAGCCTGTCGCACTTCGTGGGCGTGATCACCTCGCCGCGCAAGTCCAGCGTGTTCCGGCACATGGAGTTCCTGCGCCTGGGTGAACGCCGCATGCTGCTGATCCTGGTGACGCCCGAGGGGGATGTGCAGAACCGGGTGCTCTTCACCGCGCGAGACTTCACCCAGAGCGAACTGGTGGAGGCGAGCAATTACCTCAATGCCCACTACGCCGGCCAGAGCCTGGAGGTGGTGCGCGAGCGCCTCAAGTCCGAGGTCGACGTCCTGCGCGGCGAGATCGCGTCGCTGATGCAGGCGGCCGTGCAGGTGGGTTCCGAGGCCGCCAGCGACGAGTCCGATCAGGTCGTGGTGTCGGGGGAGCGCAACCTGCTGGAAGTGAGCGACTTCGGTTCCGACCTGGGTTCGCTGCGCAAGATGTTCGACCTGTTCGAGCACAAGACGCAGCTGATGCGCCTGCTCGACGGCTCCAGCCGTGCGGAGGGCGTGAGCATCTACATCGGCGGCGAAAGCGGGGTGGTGCCCATCGAGGAACTGTCGGTGGTGTCTGCGCCTTATGAAGTGGACGGGCGCATCGTGGGCACCCTGGGCGTCATCGGCCCGACCCGCATGGCCTACGACCGCATGATCCAAATCGTGGACATCACCGCACGGCTGGTGGGCAATGCGCTGAGCCAGAAGTGAAAACGGAGGGGTGTGGCACCCTACAATGTTTGGTTTCGGGCCTCTAGCTCATGCTTGGTTAGAGCAGCGGACTCATAATCCGTTGGTGCCGGGTTCGACTCCCGGGGGGCCTACCAGAACAAGAAAAACCCCGCATGGATTGCTCCTGCGGGGTTTTTTGTTGCCCTCACGCCGGGCAGACGGCCGGGATGTCGTCCGGCACCTGTGATCCGAGCGTGAAACGATCGGTCATCGGCGATTGGAACAAGTCCCGGCGCGAAAGTTCCCCGACCTGGGTCGTGCGATGCGGTGAGGTTGTGCATTCTTCACGCAAGTCCGTGGAGTCGGTGTTCAACTGCGGCACACTCGACCCCATGTGTCAGCTGCTCGGGCTCAACGCCAACACCCCCACCGATCTGGTTTTCAGCTTCACCGGTTTTGCGCATCGGGCCGAGGAGCACAAGGACGGGTTTGGGATCGCCTTTTTCGAGGGCGCGGGGGCGCGCCTGTTCGTGGACCCGGTCAGTGCGCGCGATTCGCCGGTGGCGGAAATGATCCGCCGCTACCCCATCCACAGCCGCCACATCATCGCCCACATCCGCAAGGCCACGCAGGGACGCGTGGCCCTGGAGAACACCCATCCGTTCGTGCGGGAGCTGTGGGGTCGCTACTGGGTGTTTGCCCACAACGGACATCTCACAGACTACGACCCGAAGCTGCACGCGGCGTTTCATCCGGTCGGTGACACCGACAGCGAGCGCGCGTTCTGCTGGCTGATGCAGGAGCTGTCCAAGAATCACGCCCGCCTCCCGAGCATCGAGCACCTGACGGAGACCCTGACCGAACTGGCCGCGACGCCTGCGCGCCACGGCACGTTCAATTTCCTGCTCAGCAATGGGGAAGCGCTGTGGGCGCACTGCAGCACGAAGCTGCACTACGTGGAACGGGCCCATCCGTTTCCAGCGGCCCAGTTGCAGGACGCCGATGTGACCGTCGATTTTTCGGCGCACACGACGTCGACCGATCGGGTGACGGTGGTGGTCACCGAGCCCTTGACCCGCAACGAGGCCTGGACGGCGCTCGCCCGTGGCGAGCTGGCGGTGTTTGTGGACGGGCGTCGGCAGGGCTGATCCCGGGCGGTCGAGGGGCCGCGAGGGGCCCAGACTCGCGGGGGTCACATCCGCGACATGTGCGGCGTCCATCATGGGCCCTCGACAGGGCTGCGGGCCGTCCGTCTGCGCCCGATGCACGGAGGTTCACATGCGGGTTCCGCTTCCACCAGCCGACCGCTCGGACGATGCTTGGCAGGCGGCGCCATGCCGGGCCCTCATGGAGGAGCTCTGGGCATTGCGCGGCGCGATGCTGGCCAGCGAGCACCTGCTGCAGGCCCGCATCAACGCGGCCGCCCCCGGCCATCGCCCGGGCGCCCGCAACCTGGCCCACTACCTGGCATTGCGGCGGGAGGATCGCCGGGCGCTGCAGGACCGGCTCGCTTCGGCGGGGTTGTCGTCCCTCGGCATGGCCGAGTCCCATGTGCTGGCGAATCTCGACAAGGTTCTGGGGCTGCTTCATCGCTTGGTGGGGGAGCCGTGGCAAGACCGCTCGTGCGACGAGCCCGTCGGGCTGCACGGGGCCCGGGCCGGGTTGGATCGCCATGCCACCGCGCTGCTCGGACCGGCGCCCGCGGGGCGGGCGGTGCGCATCATGGTGACCCTGCCTTCCGAGGCCGCCCACGATCCGGTGCTGGTGCAGTCCCTGGTGGATGCCGGCATGGACGTGGCCCGCATCAACTGCGCGCACGACGGCGCACCCGAGTGGCAGGCCATGGCCTGTCATGTGCGTCAGGCGGCCCAGCAGTCTGGACGCACGGTGCGGGTGTTGATGGACCTGGCCGGGCCCAAGCTGCGCACCGGACCGGTCTCCGAGGGGCCGTCGGTGCTCAAGCTCAAACCTGGCCGCGATCTGCTGGGACGGGTGCACACGCCGGTGCGGGTTGGCCTGCGGCCGGCGGGCTCGCATCTGGACGTGCCGGATGCGGAGGTCCAGATCGGGGTGGCGATGGGTTGGCTCCAGGGACTGGAGGAAGGCGAAACGGTGCATCTGGTGGATGCACGTGGGGCGAACCGGCGGCTGGAGGTGGTTCGCCGTGGCGCTGGTTCGGCTTTGGCACAGACGGAGCAGACGTTGTATCTGGTGCCGGAGACCCGCCTGGAGCGCCACAGCCGGAACCGGGATCTGGACGGCGAACATTCCCGCGTCACCCCCGTGTTCGACCTGCCGCGTGCTCCGGGCCGGATTCCGCTGGACCGGGGCGACTTCCTGCGCTTGGTGCGGCACGGTGTGGCCCAGGGCGGGCAGCCCTGGCAGGGGCCGGACGAGGTGGGCGATGGCACCCGGGACGCGATCGCCGAGGAGGCCGTCACACCGTGGATTGCCTGCACTTTGCCGGAGGTGTTTGCCCAGGTCCGGCCGGGCGAACGTGTCGGGCTGGACGACGGCCGCATGATGGGCGTGATTCGGGACGTGGGCGAGGACGCGCTGAGGATCGAGATCACCCAGGTCCGGCCCGGGGGCGATCACCTGGCGGGTGACAAGGGCATCAACCTGCCGGATTCGGACCTGTGCCTGCCGGCCCTGACGGACAAGGACCGGCAGGACCTGCACACGGTGGCGGCATGTGCCGATCTGGTGGGCTTTTCGTTCGTTCAGTCGGAGCAGGACGTCGGACAGTTGCACGAGGCCTTGCGAGGGCTCGGGGCGGAGCACCTCGGCGTGTTGCTCAAGATCGAGACCCGACAGGCTTTCGAGCGCCTGCCGGAGCTGTTGTTTGCGGCCATGGCAGGGCCTGCGGCCGGTGTGATGATCGCCCGAGGCGATCTGGCGGTCGAGTGTGGCTACGAGCGGCTGGCGGAGGTCCAGGAGGAACTGCTTTGGGCCGCGGAAGCCGCACACCTGCCGGTGGTGTGGGCCACCCAGGTGCTGGAGACCCTGGCCAAGACGGGGCGTCCTTCACGCGCCGAGGTGACCGACGCGGCCATGGGGGATCGCGCCGAGTGTGTCATGCTCAACAAGGGCCCGCACATCCTGCAGGCCATGCAGACGTTGGACGACATCCTTCGGCGCATGCAGGACCACCAGCACAAGAAGCGCCCCTTGTTGCGGGCGCTGCACGCCTGGGTGGACTGACCGCTCGATCACGCGACTGAACGAAAGCCGATGCACACCTCCAGGCCTCCGAGGTCCGGCGACGGGCCAACGTGCACGGAGGCCCCGAAGGCATCGGCGATGCGCCGCACGATCGACCAGCCCAGGCCGCTGCCATCGCGGTCGCTGCCCAGCACACGGAAGAACCGCTCGCCCAGGCGGGCCCGGTCGGCGGGAGACAGGCCGGGGCCGGAGTCGCTGACCGTCAGCGAGACCCCTTGCGGACTCGGTTCGACCTGCACCCGGATGCGAGCGCCTTCGGGGCTGTAGCGCAAGGCGTTGTCGACCAGATTGCGCACCAGCACGGTCAGCAGAGTGGGATCGGCACGGACGACGGCATCGGAGGAGGCCTCCATCGCCAGATCCTGGTGTCGTCGCA
This sequence comes from uncultured Sphaerotilus sp., assembly GCA_964470355.1. Lineage (GTDB taxonomy): Bacteria > Pseudomonadota > Gammaproteobacteria > Burkholderiales > Burkholderiaceae_C > Sphaerotilus. The sequence goes on along the minus strand of CAYYCN010000008.1, from coordinate 40,250 downwards.
GGGCTTCGGGGCCCAGATCGGCGATGGTCTGGCGGACCAGGTCCACGAGTCGAAGGTCCTGGGTCGGCGGGGCCTGTCCGGTTTCCAGCCGCGACAGCGTCAGGAGCTGGTCCACCAGCCGTGTGGCGCGGTCGCAGCCTTCCAGCGTGGCTTTCAGGGCGTGGCGGCGGCGTTGGGGATCGTCTTCCGCCAAGGCCACCTGGGCTTGCATGCGCACGGCGGCAATGGGCGTGCGCAGCTCGTGCGAGGCGTCGGAGGTGAAGCGCCGCTCCGAGGTCATCAGGTCGTCGATGCGGGTGAACAGGGTGTTGAGCGCCTCCACCACGGGGGTCATCTCGCGCGGATGCTCGGGCAGATCCACAGGTTGCAGGGCGCGCGGATCCCGCTCGTGCAGCAGTCGGCCGAGCTGCCGCAACGGCTTCAGGCCGTGCGAGACGGCCCACCATGCGGCCAGGGCCAGCACCGGCAGCGCCAGCACCATGGGCCAGAACAGGCTGCGCAGCACCGCCCGCACGATGGAGGTGCGGGAGGCGACCTGCTCGGCCACGTAGACCTGGACGTCTCGCTCCCCGCCGTAGGTGGCGAACACGCGCCAGTCCTGCCCGTTGTAGCGCACGGTCCGGAAGCCGGTCCGGAAATCGTCGCGGGGGCCCTGAGGCGCGAGGTCCGGTGCATCGGCGGAGTGCAGCACGAGTTGCCCCTCGTGCCAGACCTGGAACGCCACCTTGGGGGCATAGCGGTGCAGCACCGGGGCATCGGGTCGGTGGTCGTCGTCGTCCACCTCCGGGGATTGCTGCACGACCAGCAAAGCGGCCGCCTGTGCGAGGTGGCTGTCGAGCAGTTCGTCCAGCTCATGGCGCACGTCCAGCCAGGTGGCCACACCGGTCACCGACCACACGAGCACCATGAGGCCCAGCAACAGGGCCAGCAGCCGTCCTTGCAGCGAGTGGGTGGCGCCGCTTTTCATGGGGCGGTGGCGTCCTTGAGCAGCACATAGCCCACGCCGCGCACGGTCTGGATGAGGGAGACCCCGAGCTTGCGCCGGAGGTGGTGCACGTGCACCTCGACGGCGTTGCTCTCAACCTCGCGGCCCCAGCTGTACAGGTGCTGTTCCAGTTGCTCCCGGGTCATCACCCGTCCGGCGTTGAGCATCAGCGCGTGAAGGAGGTCGAACTCACGGGTCGAGAGGGGGACGGGGCGGCCATCGCCGTCGCCCTGGATCACCGTGCGGGCGGCCGGGTCCAGGGTGAGGTCGCCGATCACCAACCGGTCCTGGGCCTGTCCGTGGGCGCGGCGGACCAAAGCCCGCAACCGGGCCCCCAACTCGTTCAGATCGATCGGCTTGACGATGTAGTCGTCGGCTCCGGCGTCCAGACCCCGGATGCGGTCGGGCACGGCGTCCCGGGCCGTGAGCACCAGCACGGGCAGGGTCAGGCCCTGGCGGCGCGCGGTGGCCAGCACGTCCATGCCGTCCCGGCGGGGCAGGCCCAGGTCCAGCACCAGGGCGGCATAGGGCTGGGCCCGCAGTTCACGCTCCGCGGCCTCGCCGTCGCGCACCCAGTCCACCTGGAAACCCAGCTGGCGCAGCCCGGCGCGCAGGCCGTCGCCCAGCAGCAGGTCGTCTTCAGCGAGCAGGATGCGCATGGCGGAATTGTCGAGGGTGTCGGGGGCGAACCGGATGATGGGGGGCGTCAATCGTCATGATCGTCGTCCTCGTGATCCTTCAGGCCCGAAAGTCCCCTCCAAAGTTCCGTGGGCGAGGGGGTGTTCGCATTCAGGGAGGGGGGCGTGGGCGCCTGCTGGAACTGGAAGAGCCAGAAGCCGAGCACGCCGGCCAGCAAAAGTCCGGCCAGCCATCGGCGGTTGTGGGTCACCAGGTCGGGACCTCGGCCCGGCACCTTGCCGGAGAGCATGGGGGCAGCCAGATTGCGCCCGCGCAGCAGGCTCCATCCGACCACCAGCGCGACGTGGCCCACCACACCCACCAGGAGGATCTCGCCGATCGACTCGTGGATTTCGGCCATCCAGTCGCCAGTCCACTCGATCCACACGAGCCATCCGCTGGCCGTGACGAGGGCCAGCGCACACAGCAGGCCGATCACCACCAGCGCCATGGCCTGGTTCTGCACCGGGGCTCCCGTCACCCGGCCTTGACGCAGTTCGGCGAGTGCGCCGGGCAGGCCCCGCAGTTTGCCGGCCCAAGACGACCAGCGCACCGGTTTTGGACCGAGCAGACCCCACACGAGGCGGAACGCCAGCAGTCCGGCCAGCGTGTAGCCCAGGGTCACGTGCACGGTGCGCCAGTGCTCGCTGTCACCGGTGAGGTAGGCCCCGGTGAAACACAGCGCCAGCAGCGCGTGAAAGGTGCGCGTCGGGGCGTCGACCGTGCGGCGAGAGGCCCCGGCGGGGCGATCCGGCGATCCGGAGGCGAGGGGGTCAGCGGGGGATGCGGAGGTCGTGTTCACCGTAGGCTCCCTGGTCGGCGCGGGTGTGGCAGGCCGCGCAGTTGGCGGGGCTCTGGATGGAGGGGCGTTTCCAGACCGATGGGGGCAACTCCTCCTGATGCTCGTGGATGAACCAGGCCGAGCGTGTGATGCGGTCGTCCGGGGGCGGCACGGGGTTGCGGGCCACCTTGCGGTAGGACGCCGCGTGGGCCGTCAGCCATGTGGACAGTTTTTGCACCGTGGCGGCATCCAGGGACGCGTCGGTGCCGAAATGGCGGGGCAGGTTGTTCATCAGCCGCTGCCACGATGGGGCGGGCAGCAATCCGGGGGGATAGGCCACGTGGCAGGACGCGCATTCGGCGTTGTAGGTCGCGAGTTTGGGCACGCGCAGGTCATCGTCGTCGGCTTGAGCCGTCGTGACCACCAGAAGCGAGGCGAGGGCCAGTCCGATCCGGCCGGCGAGTCGGTGGATCGGGTTGAGCGAGGGGGTGTGAGACATGGGGACTCCTTTCGTTCAGGGCTTCAGGCTCATGAGCCAGGCCAGCACGTCGGCTTTTTCGCCGGGTGTGCAGGCGCGGCGGGCCACGTCCTGGCAGTTGCGGCGGAACCACTTCTCGGCTTTGGCCAGGTCGGTGAACCGCGCGGGGTGGGCCGCGGGCGCCAGCGGCTGGATGGGCTTGCCGGTGGTCGCGTGTCGGCCGGGCTGCAGCGCCGAGGCCTGGTGGCAGCTGGCGCAGCTCCATTCGCCTGCATGCCGGGTGGTGAAGAACTGCTGGCCCTGGGCGGGCAGGGGTGAGCGCCCCGCCTGGGCGCTGTAGTGGGCCAGCAATTCGGCGGGCGTCGCGGCCTGCACCGGTGGGCCGTAGAGCAGCGCGCCGGTCATGGCCAGGGCCAGCGCGGGCTGGAGGATCGAGGCGAGGAAGGGGGGATGTCGCATGGCAGCTCCTGAGGCTGGCCATGTTCAGGTCGCGGTCTTAGGGCTGTCTTAAACGAAACAGGCGCCCCAAAAGGGCGCCTGGAGGGCGATGGCCGTGCGGGGGCCGCGCGTCAGGGCTTTTTCAGCGCATCCCGGATTTCACGCAGCAGCACCACCTCTTCCGGGGTGACGGCGGGGGCTTCGGGGACGGGGGCCGGGGTCTGGCGCAGTCGCTGGATCTGCTTGACCATCAGGAAAATGATGAATGCCAGGATTGCGAAGTTCACGACGATGGTCAGGAAGTTGCCCCAGGCCAGCACGGCCCCGCTTTTCTGGGCCTCGGCCAAGGTCGTGGCGGTTTGACCGGACAGGGCGATGAAGTGGTTCGAGAAGTCCAGGCCGCCGGTGACGGCGCCCACCACCGGCATGATCACGTCCTTGACCAGCGAGTCGACGATCTTGCCGAACGCCCCGCCGATGATGACGCCGACCGCCAGGTCGACCACGTTGCCCTTGACGGCGAATTCCTTGAACTCTTGCAGCATGCCCATCGAGACTCCTTGAAATGAAAAAGCATTCATTCAAGTATCCGGCGTGACCTGTCCGGAAGGGGCGGGCTGACGGGGCGCGCCTGTGCAGGATTGCCGTGGGTGCGGTCCTGCAAGGCGGTCAGTGCCCGCAGTCTTCGGTCTTGAAATCGTGGACCACGTGGGTCAGGCGGGCGGCCTGTTCCCGCAGGCTGTCGGCCGCAGCGGCGCTTTCCTCGACCAGCGTGGCGTTCTGTTGCGTGAGGGTGTCGAGGTGCCGGATGGTGTCGTTGACGTGCTGGATGCTGCTGTGCTGCTGATCGGCCGAGCGGGCGATGTCGCCGATGAGCTGACTCACGCGCTGCACGGAGCTGACGAGTTGCTCCATCGTGTCGCCCGCGGTGTTCACGCGCTGTGTGCCTTGCTCGACGGTATCGACGGAGCGCTGGATGAGGTCTTTGATCTCGCGGGCGGCACCGGCCGAGCGTCCGGCCAGGGCGCGCACTTCGCTGGCCACCACCGCAAAGCCCCGCCCTTGTTCTCCGGCGCGGGCGGCCTCTACTGCGGCGTTGAGTGCCAGGATGTTGGTCTGGAACGCGATGCCGTCGATCACTGAAATGATGTCGGCGATCTTGCGCGACGAGGCCTGGATCGCGTCCATGGTCTGCACGACTTCCTGGACGGCCATGCCGCCTCGGGTGGCGATCTCGCTGGCGTCTTGTGCGAGGGTGTCCGCTTCCCGGGCGTGGTCGGCGGTGTGCTGGACGACGCTGGCGGCCTGGTCCAGTGTGCTCACCGATGCTTCGAGCGCCGAGGCTTGGTTCTGGGTGCGGGAGGCCAGGTCGGCGCTGCCGGCGTGAACCTGGGTCGCGGCCCCGGCCACGCCTTCGGCGTTGAGCCGGACCTCTCCGACGGTGTTGCGCAGGCGCTCGCTCATCTGGGCCACGCCGGCCAGCACGCTGGTGCCGTCACCCGGCGCGAGGTGGATGTGCAGGTTCAGGTCGCCGCCGGCCACGCGGAACAGGAGGCGGCGCAGTTCGGCCGGCTCGGCACCCAGCGTGCCGAGCACGCGCCTCACGCCCCAGAGGGCCAGGGTTGCCAGCAGGCCCGCGCCGACGAGCGTGGCCACCACCATGATCCAAAGGGTGCGGGCGCGACTGGCCTGGGCGCTGTCGTGGCTTTGCTTGGCATCGGCTTCAATGGCCTCGATCAGGGATTCCTGACTGGATTCCAGTTGCCGGAACAAGGCGACAAACTGCGGCAGTTGCGCACTGGCCTGATCGATGTCGCTCGGGGCCAGCCGGGTGATTTCCTGCCCTTTGGCGGCGTACTCGGCCACCACCGGAGCCAGGGCTTCGGCGGCTTTCTTCTGATCGATGGGGAGGTCAAGCTGTTGCAGGGCCTTCACGCGGGCCACAAACGCCTGGCCGTGTTCCTCGGCATCCTGGATCGCCTGCTTCTGGCCTTGTGCATCGCCATTGCGGGCGAACACCAAGGCCTGGTAGACGTCTCCCCGCAGGCCGTCATGCATCATGTCGCCCATGGTGGCTTCCTGGGTGGCCTGGGTCGCCACGGCGGCGCGGTCCATGGCGTGGCTCAGGTTCTCAACGCCCCACAGGCCGGTGCTGCCCACCGCCACGGTGAGGGCGGTGCCCAAGGTGCCGAATCCCACCAGCAGTTGTCGGATCGTCATGATGCGTGTTGATCTTGTGGTCGAACGTTCCCGGACGGGCGTGCGCAACGCCGTCCGAGTGACAAGATCATCCCGCAAACCCCTGGGCAGGCAAGGGGGGAACAGGGTCAGCAATCCGGACAGATTTCGCGGATGCGCACGTTCAATCCTGCGGTGGTGAGCAAGCCGGGGTGGACATGCACGCGCTGTCCTCGGGCGTCGAGGAACAAGGTGGTGGGCAACCCGTGGGTGCCCAAGGCCTGTCCGAGGCTGGACGAGGGGTCGAGCCGGACCTGGGGGATCGGCAATGCCCATTCACGGACGGCCTGGGTCACCGTCGGCTCGTCCTCGCCCTGGTTGACGTGGACAAACCGGACCGCCGGGTACCGTGCGGCGGCCTCGCGCCACAGGGGCCACTCCTGGCGGCACACGCCGCACCAGGAGGCCCACAGCACGACCACGGTGGGCTGTCCGACCACATCCCGGGCCAGATCGGTGGCTGTCGTCGATCCCGGGGTTCGCAAGGACAGCGGGGGCAGTCGATCGGGAGTGAGTCGATCCAGCAGGGCGCCGGCGCCGAGCAGCAGCGAGGCGCTGGCGAGGACGACGGGTGCGAGCACTTTTGTGCGTTCCGGGTGCCGTCGGGTGTGTCTGAGCAGGGCCAGGGTGCCGGCCAGCAGACCCGAACCGAGGTGCCAGCCCCCGTCGCGGATGTCGGCAACCAGCCACGGGTGCTCGGCATAGGTTCCCGCATGCAGGACCACGTGGCCAAGCCGGGCGCCGACCAGGGTCAGCCAGGCCAGTGTGAAGACCGCATCGCCCAATCGGGCGGGAGTGTCAAGGCCCTGGCGCCGGGCGAGCGTGCCTGCGGTCCACGAGGCGCCGACGACCGTCAGCAACACCAGCAGGGGACCGGTCGGCAGGCTGAGTGGCCCGATGGTGACGCTCAACACGCCGGGGGACGCTGCAGCAGGCGCACGTGCATGGGCCGCGTGAACGAGGCCCCCTGCGCCGTCATGTGGGGCTCGAAGGCCCGGCGCACGGCCTCGACCTTGGCGTCGTCCAGTCGGTGGTCGGCGTAGGTGGGGCGCATCATGCGCTGCTCGAACGCCGCGAAGTCCGGGAAGTGCGCAGGCATCTCGAACCGGCGCTCGGCCACCGGACGCCACCGCCCGCATTGGACCGAGCGGTCCACGGCGTCCTGCGCCAGGGCGCGCACCACGCCTTCGTCGTTGTAGAGGCGCACGATCTCGTTGAGGGCACCGTCGTACACCGGCTCGGACACGTAGAGCCAACCCCCCGGTTTCACCACGCGGGCGAGTTCTTCCAGGGCCGTGTCCATGAGCGGTCCCGGGACGTGGTGCAGGGACTTGAGCATCAGGGCCAGGTCGAAGCATGCGTCGTCGGCAGGAATGGACTGCGCGCCCGCTGCCACGAAGGTGAGTCGATCCTGGGGCTGAGCCACGTTGCGGGCGTGCTGGATCCGATCGACCTCCAGGGCCCAGGCCTGCGAGCGGACATGGCGTTGCAACAGCTGGCGCAGCATCCGGGCCTGGCCGCAGCCGGCCTCGATCAGGCGCAGGTCCTCCAGCGGAACGAGGGATTCGAGGACCTCCAGTTCGTCGGTCACGAGGGCATCGGCGGGCATGAGGAGCATGAAGTTGGGGGGATCACGGAATTTTTCATTGTGATCCCACAGGGGGCGGTGTACCTTGACGATTCGCGTCTGGCTCGGCGGGCGAGCTTTCCGGGCGGCGCGGGGAATGGCGTGATGTGTGAGGAATTGCCTGCGGTTCTCACACTTGTTCGTGGGGTGGGGGACCGATCTTGCCGATATGGGTGGGGAGGCGCTGTTTACCATCCGGCGCACACTCCCCACGCGTGGTTGCTGCGGGCGTGGCCGAACAGGGCTGGGTGGTTGAGCAAGGTGACGGCATGAGCATGAATGCAACTCGGGCAGACAACGCGGGGAAGAGCGACTCGACGGTATCGAGCGGCTGGTTCAAGCGGCGCGACAAGGGCGATCCGCTGCAGGAGCGCATCGATTGCCTGATCGGTTCGGGAACGAGCCTGGTCGGAGATCTGGTGTTTGCCGGAGGTCTGCGCATCGACGGTCGCATCCAGGGGGACGTGACCGTCTCCAATGTCAAGGCCGGGACGCTGGTCATCGGTGACGAAGGGGTCATCGAGGGCGATATCCGGGTGTCGCACCTGATCGTCTACGGGCGTGTGCAGGGCAGTGTCTATGCGACCGGCCTGGTGGATCTGCGCAGTCAGGCCCACATCACCGGAGACGTGCACTACAGCCTCATCGAGATGCAGGCCGGCACCGCCATCGAGGGGGTGCTGGTGCCGCTTCGACAGCCGGGAGAGGCGGCATGAGCGTCTCCCTCGAGACCAGCTACCCCATCGATCCCGCTTTCCAATTGGTGCGTGGCGCCCGTCTGGTGCCTTGGGACGACATGGACTCCGGCTGGGCGTGGCGGCACCTGTGCTCTTCGGTGGCACGTGATCCGCTCGACCTGGAGTCGCATTCGCGCCGTGTGCTGCTGGCCCTGCGCCTGTCCGACGCCGACCGTCTGATGGCGGCGATGGTGGACCTGTTCCTGGCCCTCGGTCCGCGTGGGATGGGGCTGCGGCGGCGGCTGCTGGATCTGGCGGCTGCGCAACTTGAAGCGGAAGACGCCTTGTTCCTGAGGGACCACCTGGCCTCGGGCCTGCCGGTCGGGACTCCATTGCCTGCGGGATGTGCCTCTGTCCTCGACGTGTCCCTGATGGGGCAGCGCCACATGGTCGGACACCACCGCGAGGTGCAGGCTTCGGCGCAAGGTCCCTTGGCCCAGGCCGTGGAAATGCTGGACCTGGGTGACGTGGACGGTGCCCGGGCCCTGCTGGAGTCGGCCGTGCTCGAAGCGCCGGATGACGAGCCCCTGGCCCGCGAGCTTCAGGTCATTTACCGCCACAGCCGGGACGACGTCGGTCGCGCTCGCCTGGTGGGTGAACTGGAGTCGCGCTGGGGGCGGATCCCTGCCGCCTGGCGGTGATGGTGATGTCCTCCGACTGTTCCCATGAATGAAACGACCCTGAGTCCCGGACCCGTGAACGCACCCAAAGCACAAGATCGGATGAAGGTGGCGATGCTGTCGCTGCCGCCCCGCACCCAGGCGGTGCTGGAGTTCTTTTTCGCCAGCGCCGGTCGTTCCAGCTTCCAGGCCGTGGACGAGGCGCAGGCCGACGCGGCCATCTTCGATCAGGACCACCTGGAGTCGCGGCAGCACTGGCAGCGGTTCAACGAACTGCGGCAGCGTCCCGGCATCGCGCTGGCGGTGCAGGAGCAAGAAGTGACCGGTGCGGTGTGGGTGCACAAGCCCGTGACCCCCGCGGCCTTGCTGGCGGCTGCGGCGCGACTGCGTCAATCGACTGCCGCTGCGGCCCCGACCCCGACCCCGATGGTTGAGGAACCGCGGGTGACAGGGAGTGCTGCGGATGTGTCCCGTTCTCCAGTGGGGCCGGTGCCGACGCCGACCGTGGCGTCGACCCGGGTTCCGGTCGCCGCTCCGCTGGCCAAGGGGCCTGCTTCTGGGCCGGTTGCCGCGCCGGCGGCGCCTCTCATCGAACGGGTGGCACGGGTCGTGACGGCCCCGCCGCCTGTTTCGGCGGTGGAGAGCCATTCGGAATCGCTCGCGGCGCCCTCCACGCAGCAGTTGATCGATCCCCTGCTTGAAGAGCCCCGGGCGAGTGCGCCTCCGGTTCGGCCGGAGGGGGCGGTCCCACCCGGGACCCACGACGGGGCACGTCCCGCTGCCCGGGGGCTGGGCAGCGTGCTGCGGCGTTGGCTGGGGGGGCGCGGAGAGCCGCCGGCGCCCACTCCGAACCCCAGAGCGGTGATCGCCGCGCCCGAATCGCCCGTGCCCTCCGCCCCGTCTGTGGCGGCGGTGGCGCCTCCCTCGGCCTCCGAGGAGGCGAGCGAGTCCCTCGTGTCCCGGCCTGTGGATCGGAGCACGGCCCAGGCCACCACGGTGCTCAACCCGCCCGTGCCCGCCTCGGCCGCGCGCTCGACGGTTCAGTCCGATGCGCTCGTGAATCCCTCGGGGGCGACGTCCGGGCTTCGTCCGGTCCCGGCGGCCGAGATGGTGGATGAGCCCCAGCTGTGCGGATCGCGCGAGGACATCGACCCCGCGACCCTCGGCACCCGGCATGACCTGCGCTACAACCTCGATGCGATGTTGCTGAGCTCCCTCACCGAGGCCTACCTCGTGGGTGCGAAGTGGCAAGTGCCCACGCAGGTGGAGCTTTCGCAGGGCACGCTGGTGGTCGACACCACGCAAAACGTCGCCTATCTGGACCTGGACGCGTCCCGTTGGGCCGATCTGCTGACCCGTCCGATGATCCGCCGTCCCAAGACACGAGCGGTCAGCCGCCAGGAATTTGCCGAGATGAGTGAGCGGTGGAAGGACCGTGTCTCGGTCGTGCGGCTGGACCACCTCCTGTGGCGATCGGCGCTGGAGACCTCCGTGGGCCGCCTGCCCACCGGCGTCAATCCCGGCAAGACCGTCTACCTCAAGCATTGGCCGAACCTGACCCGCCTGCACCAGACCCCGCATGGCCTGCGCATCGCCGCCTTGTGGGCCACGCGGGGGGCGAGCCTGCTGGAGACCGCCACCCAGCTGCGGGTGGCGCAGCGGCACGTGTTCGCTTTCTACAACGCGGCGATGGCGCTGGACCTCGTCACGGAAGACGGCGCCCACGTGCGCCGCTTGCAGCGCAAGGGCACCAAGAACAAGGGTCTGCTGAGCAAGCTGTTCGGCTGGCTGCAGAAATAGGACCGCACGACAACGAGGAAGGCCGGGGCGCAGACGTGCGCACCGGAACAAAGAGCACCATGGCGCACACCGACCACAAGATCATCTTCACCGGCCCCGTCGGGGCGGGCAAGACCACGGCGATCGTCTCGATCAGCGACATCGAGGCCATCCGCACCGACGAATCCGCCTCCGACATGACCCAACGGCGCAAGTCGAGCACGACCGTCGCGATGGACTACGGCATGATCCGCCTGGGTCCCAAGGAGAAGGTGCACCTGTACGGCACGCCCGGCCAGGAGCGCTTCGATTTCATGTGGGACATCCTGACCAAGGGTGGCATCGGCCTGATCCTGTTGCTGGACAACACACGCCCATCGCCTTTCGAGGACATGCGCTTCTACGTCAAGGCGTTTCGTCCGTTCATCGACAACACACGCCTGGTCATCGGCGTGACGCAGATGGACAACAAGCCCACCCCCACCATCGACGAATACGTGCGCCAGATGAAGGAACTCGACCTGTGCGCGCCCGTGTTCGAGGTCGATGCGCGCAAGCGCGAGGACGTCTCGATGATGGTCAAGGCCCTGCTGCTTTCGCTCGAACCGACGCTCTGACCGCCGGCGCCCTCTGATCCCGACCCGCTGATCCGCACATGGACCACTACACCCTCTCCGGCGAGTTTTTCCTGCACCCCACCCCGGCGGGTGCCTACTACGCAGCGAGCCGGCCCACGCGCGAGCCGGCCCGCCAGTTCCTGCAGCGGCTGTTGCGTTCGCCTGAAACGCCGGCCTTGAGTGCGGCGCTGCTGTGTGAGTGGACCGGTCTGCCGGAGCATGAGGCGCTGGAGTTCCTCTACCGCCTGCAGTCTTCCGGCTTCGTTCAGGGCCTGCCCATGCACGTTGAAGTGCCGCAGGACAGCATCGAGAACCTGCTGCCACCGTTGCTGTCGCAACTCTCCGACGAGGGGCGGGCGATCCTGGCCGAAAAGCGTGGCCTGTACCTGGGCACGTCGGGTTTTACGCACGAGGCCTCCGAGGAACTCGCGGCCCTGGGCGGTGACCTCGCGGCGGTTCACGAGCGCCACTCGCGCCTTCTGCACGGCAACCTGCGCCTGCGCAGCGACGGCTGGGGCATGGTCAACGCGGCCGGCTACAGCGAGATGGGTTTCTGGCCGATGTATTTTGGGGATGACTATTTCATCCTGATCATCGGCGGCATGCCGCGCTTCAATCAGGAGGCCTTCACCTCCCTGATGTGGACGCTGGGCGTGCGCTACGGCGGACAGGGCTGAGTCCGATTTCCCCTTTTTTCTTTTCCTGAACGACAACAGAGGTACCCCATGCGTGCAGACCTGCTCAACTCCATCCTGAGCGAACTCAACGGCTCGACGGCCGACATCGAGGCCTCGGCCGTTCTGTCCACTGACGGTCTGATGATGGCCTCCATGCTGCCGGCCAGCATGGACGAGGACCGCGTGGGCGCCATGAGCGCCGCCATGCTCTCGCTGGGTGACCGCACCTCGCGCGAACTGGCGCGTGGCGAGCTCGAACAGGTGCTGGTCAAAGGCCACAAGGGCTACGTGCTGATGACGCATGCCGGTGCCGACGCCGTGCTGACCGCCCTGTGCAAGCCCAACGCACGCCTGGGTCTGATCTTCCTGGACGTCAAACGCGCGGCCGACGCCATCAGCAAGGTCATCTGACCCCGGGGCCAGATCGGGGGAAATCACCATGACCGACATGGACACCGCCTGCCTGGTCGAGTCCAGGCACCGTGAGGTGCGGGTGCGCTACTTCAACGGCTTCGAGCGCACGTTGCGCATCGTGGACCGCGAGGTGCCTTATCCGGACGGCAAGCTCATCGTTTCGCGCACGGACCCGCAGGGCCTCATCACGCACGCCAACCAGGCTTTCGTGGACATGTCCGGCTACACCCGCGAGGAACTCATCGGCGAGCCCCACTGCATTCTGCGCCACCCGGACATGCCTGCTGCTGCGTTCAAGGACCTCTGGGACACGCTGCAGGCCGGCCGGACCTGGCAGGGCTACGTGAAGAACCTGCGCAAGGACGGGGCGTACTACTGGGTGCTGGCCACGGCCATTCCCAATGTGCGAAACGGCCAGGTGGTGGGCTACACGTCGGTGCGCCGCAAGCCGTCGCGCACCCGCGTCAACGAGTGTGTCGGCCTCTACGCCCGCATGCTCCAGGAAGAGGAGTGCCACGCATGACCGTGCAGCTCACCGTCAGCCCGGACTTCTCGCCGGATCACATCGCCGGCTGGTACGTCTTCAACACCTGGCTGCAGCGCAGGATGGGGCAGCGCATCCACTTGGAGCTCTACGACGACTTCGAGTCCCAGCGGGCCGCCATCGGCCAGGGGCAGGTCGACCTCATCTACGCCAATCCCTACGACGCCGCCATGCTGGTGCGGGAGAAGGGTTTTGTGGCGGTGGCGGCTCCCGTCAACAAGCAGGACGAAGCGGTGGTGGCCGTGTCGGCGGAGGCGCCCTGGAACCGGGTGGAAGATCTCCAGCCCGGCCTGCGCATCGCCGTGACGCGTGATCCCGATGTCAACCTCATCGGCATGATCCTGCTGGAGCCGGGGGATCTTGACGAAAAGAACACGGCCACCCAGTCCTATTCGTCTTATGTGCTGGTGGCCAAGGCCTTGTTGCAGGGGCGGGCCGACTGCGGCTTTTTCCTGAAGCAGGCCTACGATGACCTCAGTGCTCCGATCCGGCGCCAGCTCAAGCCGCTCGTGACCAGCCAGATCAGCGTGGTGCGCCACGTGCTGTTGGCTGGGCCCCGCGTGGCCGCGTGGGTGCCCGAACTGTCGGCGCTGCTGATGGGCATGTCCCTGCCAGGGAGTGACGGGCAACGGGTGCTCGAAGCCCTCGGTCTGGAGGGCTGGGAGCCCCAGGACCAGGAGGGCACCGAGTTCATGATCGACCTGATGGACACCTTGATGGTGTGAGGATGGCCTGAGCGCCGTTCATCTGGAGAGTGTTTGCCGTGACTGATATGCGTCGACTCTGGCCCGTGGGTCTGTTGTGTCTGGCCCTGGGCGTGGGCGGGTGGAGTGGCGCGATGGCGCAATCGGCCGGTGATCCGGTCGTGCGCGTGACCAAGGATCGCGACACGCTCTGGAACATCGCCACCGACCTGGGGGGGCGTTATCCGGGCGCCACCCGTTCGCAGATCATGGTGGCGCTGCTTCGTGCCAACCCGGAGGCCTTCGTTCAAGGCAACCTGCATCGCCTGCGGGTGGGGCGGCCGCTGACTTTGCCCTCCGCTTCGAGCGTGACGGCCGAGCCGGTGGTCGGTGCGGCGCAATTGGTGCAGCAGCACCTGGTGGCCATGACGACCTCACAGGCGCCGATCGGCCTGCCGGTGCGGGTGTCGGACGCCTCTGCCGCGGCGACCCCTGTCGAGGCTGCAGATCGGGGCGCATCGTCTCCGGTGCCTGCGACGGGGGCCTCCATCGGGGGTGCGGCATCCGCATCGACGAGCGCTTCCGCAGCCGATGTCTCGCCGGTTGCTGTGGAGCCGGCTTCCGGCCTGGGGCGCTGGTTGCCTTGGGGACTGGGTCTGTTGGCACTGGCAGGCGGCTGGCTGCTTTGGCAGCAGCGGGGCCGCCCCACGGCGCCAGATGAAGTGCGGGCCGCCTTGCGAGAAGAGGCCCGCAGTCCGCGGGGACCGACCTCGGCATTGCTGCGTCAGCAAGTGATTTCCAACGCCGCGGCCGAGATGGCGCGCGCCGTGGAAGAGGCCCGTTCCGCGCACGTGATGGTCACGCCCACGGCGGGGGCCGCTGCCGCCCTGCTGCCACCCACTGCCCGTCGTCACCTGCTGGATCCCGAGGAAACCGACTTGCAGGTCGACATCGTCCGGGCGTGGATCGAGGTGGAACGCTGGGACGATGCCCGCGAACTGCTCACTGCCATGGAAGCCCAGCCGCTGACGGACGCCCGCCGCAGCACGCTGGACGACCTGCGCAGCCGATTGCCGTCGACACGCGCCGCCTGAGCCTTCGGCGGCGGGTCGTCAGATCAGCCGACGCGGCGAGAACGTGCTGGCTTGGGGCAATTGCGAGGCCCGCTTCACGGCATTCGTGAGGAGGGTGTCCGCATGCACGGGCCCAAGGCTTTCGCACAGGGCCACGTACAGCAGGCTCACCACTTCGGCCAGGGTTTTCTCGTCCGCCTGGATTTGCCAGGCCGGGCGTGTGCCGTCTTTCCAGGCGGCTTCCAGCTGAGGTTTGAGCGCCTGGGCCAGCCGTGAGCGGTCCAACTGCTCGAACAGCGCGTCATGCAGATCCTGGAGCGCGGCCCGATGCTGGGCCTCCACTTCGTGGATCACGCCGGTGCACAGGCTCGCGAACACCACCGTGGCCGCTGGGGCCTGGGGTTCGGTCTGAGGGGGCGTGGCCGGAGGCGAGGTGATTGTTGCGGTGGCGGCGACCGGGACCGATGCCGTCTGGGGAACGGGCGACGGCGTGCGGGGGGCGCGTGCGGGCTCTGGAGCGGCCGCTTGCATCAAGGGCCAGGGGTCCATCGGCAGCTCGTCCTGAGGACGGCGCATGGCCTGGTGGTACGACTCGTAGAGCTTGCGCCGTGTGGCGGCGTCCAGGAGGTGGCGATCCGCGACCTGGTCGATGAACCGGATGATGTCCGAGACCGAATCACCGCGCATCTGCTCTTGCTGCAGCCACAACGCGGCAATCAGGGTGTCCTCGTCGAGCAGGGGGGAGAGCGTGGCCCAGGCGGCGCAGCGCCGCAGGCTGGAGGGGGGCAGCGCCATGGCTCAGTTCTCCGACATCTTGAGCTGGCCGGGGGATTCCTGGAACTCCGGGTAGCCGATCTCGTGGTGCTCCGTGTAGTCCAGGCCACGTTGTTCGTTGAGCGTGGGTGCACGCAGGACCCACAGACGGTCGAGCAGCTTGAAGGCGCCGTACGACACTGGGAACGCCCAGGCGAAGCAGGCCACAGCCCCCGCGACCTGGACCAGAACACGCTGCGTGCTGAACATGTCGCCTTGGTAGAACAGTCCGGCCGCCAGTAGGCCCCAGGTGCCGCCGATGCCATGCACGGCGATGGCGTCGACCGCGTCGTCGATGCGCAGGCGCTGGATGCGTTCGGCGCCCCACACGCACAGCACGCCGCCCACGGCCCCGGTGAGGATGGCGGTGGCGGGATTGAGGCTGGACGCTCCTCCAGTGATCGCCACCAGGCCCGCCAGGCTGCCGTTGACCGACGCACTGGCCAGGATCTTGCGACCGGTGAGTTTCTGGAACGCCAGGGCGCCGACCCCGCCCGCGCAGCCGCCGAGGTAGGTGTTCATCAACACGGTGCCGAGGTTGTCGCGGTCCAGGCCGCCGATGCTGCCTCCGTTGAAGCCGAACCAACCCAGGAAGAGGATGAAGCCCCCGAGGGCCACCATCGGCATGTTGTGCCCGGGGATGTCGCGCACCTCGCCGTGGCGGCCGAAGCGGCCCAGGCGGGGTCCCAGAGCCATCACCCCGGCCAGGGCGGCCCAGGCGCCCACGGAGTGCACGGCGCCATCGCCTGCGAAGTCGACAAAGCCGAGCTGCTTGAGCCAGCCGTCGGGATTCCAGGCCCAGTGCGCAAACACGGGGTAGAGCACCCCGCCCATGAGGACCGCGAACACCAGGTACACGCCGTAACGCATGCGCTCGGCCACGGCCCCCGAGAGGATGGACACGGCCGTGGTGGCGAACATCATCTGGTAGAGCAGGCCCACCCCTTCCGCAGGGGTGACCTGGAGGGGGGCGAAGTGACTCGCCCCGATCCAACCCGCGGCACTGTGGCCGAACGCCAGGCCATAACCCACCAGCCAGAACACCATGCCGATGAGGCAGGTGCCCAGGTAGATCTTCATGATCACGTTGATGGAGTTCTTGGCCCGGACGAGACCGCCTTCCACCAGGGCAAAGCCGGCCTGCATGAAAAACACCAGCGCACAGCAGATGGCCAGCCAGGCCAGATTGACGAAATCGTTCATGACTCCAGGGAACGAGGGTGGCAATGGGCTGCCACGGTACGTTCGGGAGGTCCTTGAGTCAACGCAAGAACGGGCCGCAAGCCCCCTCCTGTCAGGGGCGTTGGGGCTGGATTTCGGGTTTCGGTGCGTGGGTTGTGACCAATGTCACGCAGGGAAGACGCCGGTCGACAGGTAGCGGTCTCCCCGGTCGCAGACGACAAAAACAATGGTCGCGTTTTCCAGCGTGCGGGCCAAGCGCAACGCCACGCAGCAGGCGCCGGCCGCGGAGATGCCGGCGAAGATGCCTTCCTCGCGCGCCAGGCGACGGGCCATGTCTTCGGCGTCGGCCTGGCTCACGAGCACGATCTCGTCCACGCCGCTCGGATCGTAGATCTTGGGCAGGTAGGCTTCGGGCCACTTGCGGATGCCTGGAATGCGCGAGCCGTCTTCCGGCTGGGCGCCGATGATGCGGATGTCGGGATTGCGTGCCTTGAGGTAGCGGGACACGCCGGTGATGGTGCCGGTCGTGCCCATGGCGCTCACGAAGTGCGTGATGCGTCCTTCGGTGTCGGTCCACAGTTCGGGGCCGGTGGTGTCGTAGTGGGCTTGCGGGTTGTCGGCGTTGGCGAACTGATCCAGCACGCGCCCTTTGCCCTGGGACTCCATCTGCGTGGCCAAGTCGCGGGCGTACTCCATGCCCCCCGACTTGGGTGTCAGCACAAGTTCGGCACCGAACGCCTTCATGGTCTGCGCACGTTCGATGGACAGGTCCTCCGGCATGATCAGGACCATGCGGTAGCCGCGCACGGCTGCCGCCATGGCCAGTGCAATGCCAGTGTTGCCGGAGGTGGCCTCGATCAAGGTGTCGCCGGGGCGGATGTCCCCGCGCTCTTCGGCGCGCCGGATCATGCTGATGGCGGGGCGGTCCTTGACCGAGCCCGCGGGGTTGTTGCCTTCCAGCTTGGCGAGGATCGTGTTGCCGGCGGGGCAGCCTTCTCGTTGCGGCAGGCGTTGCAGGCGCACCAACGGCGTGCTGCCGATCACGTCCTCGATGGTCTTGTACGTCACCATGGATCCTCCAGTGTGTGGAGATTGTGGCAGTTCCCATGCACCGATGTCGCCGGATCCCCTGAAGCCGAGGATCGCGCATGCCATAATGTATGTCCGCGCCCCGAAGCGCCCATCCTGCCGGAGTGGCGAAATCGGTAGACGCAGGGGATTCAAAATCCCCCGCCGCAAGGTGTGCCGGTTCGAGTCCGGCCTCCGGCACCAGTCAGGTTCTGATCCTGGCTTGGAAACCGGGGCGCGAATGTTCTGCGAATCCGCTGTGTCGGCATTCGCCCAGCCCGCGCCGTGTTCTGGTGATCGTGCCGTTCTTTGAAATCAAGAGCGGTGGGTCCGCAGACGCGGCGTTCTGTTTGGTCCCTTCGCCTGTTCTCCGCCCATGCCACAGCTTCCCCCCGTGACCAAGGCGCTGATGCTGATCTGCACGGCGGTGTTCTGTCTCCAGTTGCTGCTGGGGTCCTGGTTCGAGGCGTTCCTGGCGTTGTGGCCGATCGGGTCCGGGCAGTTCCTGCCTTGGCAGGTGGTGACCTATGCGTTCCTGCACGGGGATCCGATGCATCTGTTCTTCAACATGCTGGGCTTGTACATGTTCGGCTCGGAGATGGAGCAGATCTGGGGGCGTCAGCGCTACCTGCAGTTCCTGGGGGCGAGCGCGCTGATGGGGGCTGTGGCTCAATTGGTGCTGGGCTTGGCCCTGCCGATCGGCCCCACGCTGGGGGCCTCGGGGGCCTTGTTTGGTCTTTTGCTGGCCTTCGGGATGATGTTCCCGGACCGCACCATCATGCCGCTGTTTCCGCCCATCCCCATGAAAGCCAAGGTCTTCGTGGCGGTGTTCGGTGCCCTGGAGCTGCTGATGGGGGTGACGGGCGCCACGGGGGTGGCGCACTTTGCTCACCTGGGTGGCATGCTGGGTGGTTGGCTCATGATCCGCTACTGGCGCGGTCAGCCGCCCTTTCCGCCGCGTCGCCGCTGAGCGCCTTCAATCCGGCCAATCCTTCTCTGACGGTGGGGTATCGCAGTTGCAGGCGCAACTCCCGGGTCAGTCGGTGATTGAGCAAGCGCCTGGATTCACTCAGGAAGCTCATTTGCATCGGTGACAGGGTCTGTCGGGCCTGCTCGCGGGTGATGCGGGTGGGGCGAGGTCGTCCGGCCAGGTCTGCGGCCAGGTCGAAATAGTCCCCCATCTTCATGTCGCTGTGGTCGCAGACGTTGTAGGTCCGCCGGTTGGCGCCGCGCCACAGCGCCGTGCAGCACGCCCGGGCCAGATCGTCGGCGTGGATGTGGTTGGTGAACACGTCGTCGTTCTGTTGGAGCACGGGGAGGCCCTTTTGCAGGCGTTCCAGGGGTGAGCCGCCGCTTCGGTCCAGCCCGTAGATGCCGGGGGCCCGCAAGATGGTGGTGTGCAGCGTCTGGGTGGGCTTGGGGCCGGAGCCGTGCCGGAGCAGGTGTTCGGCGTGAACGCGGCGTTGTGCTCTGGGGGTTTGGGCTTGGGCGGGGTGGCTTTCGTCGAAGGGGGTCGGGCCGCCAGGGCCGTAGACCCCGGTGGTGCTGACGTAGACCAGGGTGTGGGTGGTGGGGCGGCTGGCCAGGATGCTCAGCAGGTGGTGGGTCCGTGGGTCGGTTGCGCCTTGGGGTGGCGGTGGCGCCAGATGAAGCGCGTGGCCGCCCAGTGCGCGGCAGCGCAAGAGGGTCGCCCGGTGGTCGAGGTTGCCAAAAATGGGGGTGGCCCCGAGCGCGCGCAGGGCCGGGGCCCGTTCGGGCGAGGACGTCAGGGCCCGGATTCGCCACCGGCCGTGCAGCAGGCGCACCACGCGCTGCCCCACGTCGCCACATCCTGCGATCAGCAGTCTTGGCCGGCGAAAAGCGGGGGGTGGGGCAGGGGAAGGGTTGCGTGCGGCGGTGTTTCGCATGGGCTGGAAGGGGTGAGTCAGGGCACAATCATGGCCCCTGTCTTCAGCCCTTGCCAAGAGGATCCCCAAGATGAGCTTCACCGTGACCGTGCAACCTGCGGGTCGTGTCCTCACTGTCCAGTCGGACGAGAATGTGCTGGCGGCGGCGATTCGCCAGGGCGTTGGCTTGCCTTATGGATGCAAGGATGGGGCTTGCGGCTCCTGCAAGTGCCGGATCCTGGAGGGTCGGGTGGTGCATGGTGAACATGCCGAAAAAGCGCTGTCGCCAGCGGAGGCGGAGCAAGGGTGGATGCTGTCGTGCCGCGCGATGCCTCAGACCGATCTGGTGATCGAGTCTCGACAAGTGTCGGCGGTGGGGCAGCCGGCCATCGTCAAGTTGCCGGTGCGGGTCTCGGCCCTGTCGCGGGTGGCGCCCGATGTCATGATCTTGCGCCTCCAGTTGCCGGCAAACCAGCCGTTCCAGTATCTGGCGGGGCAGTACGTCGATGTCCTGCTCAAGGATGGCTCGCGCCGTAGCTATTCCATGGCCTGCGCGCCGGAGGGTTCCGTGGGGACGATGGAGTTGCATTTGCGGCACATGCCAGGCGGCAAGTTCACCGATCACGTGTTTTCGACCCTGAAGGAGAAGGACATCCTTCGCCTGGAGGGGCCGTTCGGGAGCTTTTTCCTGCGCGAGGACAGCGCCAAGCCGATCGTGTTGCTGGCTTCTGGAACCGGTTTTGCGCCCGTGAAAGCCATGCTGGAGCACTTGCGTGCACAAGGTGTGGATCGTTCGGTGCGGGTGTACTGGGGCTGCCGCACCCGGGCAGATCTATATCTGGACGACTGGATGCGTGCCGAGGCCGATGCCATGCCAGGGGTTGTCTATGTGCCGGTGTTGTCGGAGCCGGGGCCGGAAGAGGGGTGGCAGGGGCGAACGGGCTTCGTTCATCAGGCGGTGCTGGCCGATCTGCCGGATCTGTCCGGGCATCAGGTCTATGCCTGCGGTGCGCCGGTGATGGTGGCGGCGGCGAAGGCGTCGTTTGTGGCGGTCGCGGGGTTGCCGATCGACGAGTTTTATTCGGATGCGTTCGTCAGTGAGGCGGACAAGGCGGCGGGCGTCTGAAGGGGGTGGCGGATGGGGCCTTGGGGTCCCGGCTTGGGAGGCTCAATGACAAAGGCCCGCTTGCGCGGGCCTTTGCGGGGCGATCCACCCGGATCAGAACTCAGGCAGCGGCAACGGCCGCCAGGCCCTTGATCTTCGAAGACAGGCGGCTCTTGATGCGAGCGGCCTTGTTCTTGTGGAAGATGCCCTTGTCGGCGATCGAATCGATCACGCGCTGGGCGGTCTTGAAAGTGTCGGCGGCCTTGGCCTTGTCACCGGTGGCGACAGCCTTGAGCACGCCCTTGACGGCGGTGCGGAACTTGGAACGCAGCGCGGTGTTGGCGGCGTTGAGCTTGACGTCCTGACGGGCGCGCTTGCGGCCCGATGCGATGCGGACGGTCTTCTTGGCTTTGGAAGAAGTTGCCATGGTGTTTGGTTCCCGGGTGGAAAGTCGATCAGTATAGCACCTCCCGAACCAGAGATCGAGTGTTTGCGTGCAGAGGTTGTCACGGCCTGACGAACGCTGGTGTCGATAATCGATCTCCCCGACCTTGATTGAGCTTGCATGAGCCTCCTGCGTTCCGCTTCCATCGTTTCCGCGCTGACCCTGGTGTCGCGCATCACTGGCTTGGTTCGAGAGCAGCTCCTGGGGGCTTCGTTCGGGGTGAGCGGGGTCTCGGACGCCTATCAGGTGGCGTTTCGCATTCCCAATCTGCTGCGGAGGCTGTTTGCCGAAGGGGCGTTCTCGCAGGCCTTTGTGCCGATCCTGGCGGCTTCGCGCACACAGGAGGGGGACGAGGCCACGCATCGATTGATGGATGCGGCGGCCACTGTGCTGTTCTGGGTGCTGATGGTCACGGCCGTGGTGGGGGTGGTGGCGTCGCCGGTGCTGGTGTGGATGATGGCATCGGGCCTGCCGGCCGAAGGGTTTGACCAGGCGGTGTGGATGACGCGCGTGATGTTTCCGTACATCGTGTGCATGTCGCTGGTGGCCCTTTCGGCAGGGATCCTGAACACGTGGCGGCACTTCGGGGTTCCGGCGGTCACGCCGGTGTTGCTGAACCTGTCGGTGATTGCCGCCGGATGGTGGCTGGCGCCGGCCTTGGGTGAGCGCGGCATTCCGCCGATCTACGGCTGGGCGATTGGCGTGATGGTTGGGGGCGTTTTGCAACTGGCCATCCAGGTGCCGGCGCTGCTGAGGATGGGGTTGTTGCCTCGTGTGGGGTTGACGCCAGGGGCGGTGCGGGCGGCATGGGGTCACGAAGGGGTGCACCGCATCCTCGGTCGCATGGCGCCAGCGCTGCTGGGGGTGTCGGTGGCGCAGCTGTCTTTGATGGTCAACACGCAGATCGCCTCGCGCTTGACGGTGGGCTCGGTCTCGTCGCTCACGTTTGCCGATCGGTTGATGGAGTTCCCGACGGCTTTGCTGGGGGTGGCGTTGGGGGTGGTGCTGTTGCCGCAGTTGTCGTCGGCCCAGGCAGGGGGGGATCGGGAGCGTTACTCGGCCCTGTTGGATTGGGGATTGCGGTTGGTGCTGATGCTGGCGCTGCCGTGTGCGGTGGCCCTGGTGGTGTTTCCGGAGCCGCTGGTGGCGGTGGTCTATCACTACAAGGCGTTCACTGCGGCGCATGTGGATGCGACGGTTCGGGCCTTGATGGGCTGGGGGGTGGGGCTGCTGGGCTTGATCGGGGTGAAGGTCCTGGCGCCGGGCTTTTATGCCCAGCAGGACACCAAGACCCCGGTGAAGATCGCCGTGTTCGTGCTGATCCTGACCCAGGTGTTCAACGCTGCGCTGGTGCCGTGGCTGGGGGTGGCGGGCCTGTCTCTGTCCATTGGTCTGGCGGCCACGGTCAATGCGGGTTGGCTGCTGATCGGGCTGCGCCGCCGCGGCAGTTACACGCCGGTGCCGGGCTGGACCCGGTTCCTGCTTCAGGTGGTGGTTGGGTCGGGTGTGCTGGGGGTCGCCATGTATGGTCTGGCGCATCATTTCGACTGGATCGCGCTCGGACAGCAGCCCCTGTGGCGGGCGGTGTTGATGGCTGTGTGTCTGGCGGGGCTGGCGGGGCTGTACTTCGCAGTGCTGGCTTTGCTGGGGGTGCCTCTGCGGCAGTACGCCCGCAAGGCGTGAGGCGTCTGGACCCCGGGGAACGTCCCGGGCAGCAGGGGGATTGTGCCGGCCCTACACTGGGGCCATGCACTGGAGCCGCGTCGACCCCCTCGCATATTTCGCTTCGCTCGTGTCTCCGCAGGAGAGCGTGCCCGTGTTCGAGGCGGCGGTGGCTTTGTCGCACGTGGCGGCGCCCGGGTTGGATCTGCAGGCGGTCCTCGTCGAGATGGACGTGCTGACGCTCCGGTTGCGCGCACGGTTGCCTTCCGATGCCTCGGCTGGGCACCGATTGAAGCTGCTTCATCACGTCTTTTTTGACGAACTGGCCTTCGGCGGCAACGCCAACGACTTCTACAGCGCGCCCAACGGGCTGGTGTCGGACGTGTTGCGCACGCGCCGGGGAATTCCGGCATCCCTGGCTGTGATCTATGTCGAGCTGGCCCGCTCCATCGGGCTGGCGGCGGAGGGCGTGGCTTTTCCAGGGCATTTCCTGGTGAGGGTGCGGCAGGCCTCTGGCGGGGTCTTCATCGATCCCTTGACCGGGCGTTCGCTCGGGCGGTCGGTGTTGGAGGCGTGGCTGGCGCCCTACCTGGAGGCGGCGGGACGATCGGGGTCGATGGAGGGTTCTTTCACGCTCGATGACGCTTCATGGTCGCACATGCTGGCGCCGGTGGGGGCTCGGGACTGGTTGCTTCATCTGTTGCGGCACCTGGAGGCGGCTTATCGCGTGTCGGACGAGGCCATGCTTCGGCGCCGGGTGTTGCAGCGGATCGTGTTGCTGCAGTCGCCGGGGGAAGGGCCGAAGGCTGAGGGGGCTGCGCGGCCCGCTCGTCGGCGTGGGGCGTCGCCGACACGGCCGGTGGATCTCGGACCACTGGATGCGCGGGTGTCGCGCTCGGGTCGCGAATCGGGCCGTGGAATTTCCTAGAATCCACCGCTTTGCGCCTTCAAGTGCCCGCCGAGCCTCGGATGTCTTCGAGTTCTTCCGTCACGATGCGACAGATGCCGCTGATCCTCGGATCCGAGCCGCCTCT
Source organism: uncultured Sphaerotilus sp. (assembly GCA_964470355.1). GTDB lineage: Bacteria > Pseudomonadota > Gammaproteobacteria > Burkholderiales > Burkholderiaceae_C > Sphaerotilus. The sequence goes on along the minus strand of CAYYCN010000008.1, from coordinate 16,686 downwards.
TCGCTTCGACAATTTCATTGCCGTGGATCCGGTCCAGGAGGCTGGCTTGCGCGCGGCCCTGGAAGCCCCGAGGCCCGATGTGCCGGTGTACCTGTGGGGGCCTCCGGGCAGTGGCAAAAGCCATCTGCTGCACGCGGCGGCCGCTGCGGCGCAGGCCGATGGGCTGCGGGTGGCGGCCTTTGGCCATCAGGTGCCCTTGCCTTGGGACGTCGACGACGGCGTGCGCCTGCTTGTGCTCGACGACTGCGACCGCTACGACGCCCACCAGCAGCATGCGGCCTTTGCCGCCTACGTCGAGGCGGCCAGCCTGGGGGTGCCGGTGATTGCCGCAGGGCGTTGGCCTCCAGTCGACATGCCGGTCCGGGATGATTTGCGCAGTCGCCTCGGCTGGGGGTTGGTGTTCCAACTCCAGCCCTTGCCGGAGTCGGCGGTGCGGGACATCCTGCGCGGAGAGGCTCGCCGCAGGGGGTGGGCCCTGGGTGATGAAGTGCTGGACTACCTGCTGCGGCGCTGCGACCGCAACTTGCACCATCTGATGGACCTGCTGGACCAAATCGACCGCTTTGCGCTGTCGGCGCAACGATCGGTCACTGTGCCCCTGGTGCGCGAATGGCTGCAGCTTCCACTGGACGGGGCGGCGTGAGCGGGTCTGCGGTGCGCCGCCTGTGCCTGTTCGATTTGGACGGGACGCTGATCCGTGAGGATTCGAACGCGTTGTTCGGTGCCTTCCTGGGGCGAATCGGGTGGGTGGATCCCGAGGAGCACGATCGTCGCCAGCGGGATTTCCACGATCGGTACCACCGCGGGGTGCTGGACCTCTCGGAGTACATCGATTTCACGACGTCGCTCTGGCGTGAGCGGCCTTGGCATGAAGCGCTCGAGGTGCGTCGGCGCTTCATGGCCGAAGTGTTGGCTCCCCTGGTGGACAGTCGGGCCCAGGACCTCACCCGCCGACATCTGGCCGCCGGCGATCTGGTGGCCATGGTCACCGCCACCACCGAATTCGTGACCGAACCGATCGCCCAGGCCTTCGGTGTGCCGCATCTCCTCGGGGTGCAACTCGAGCCCCAGTCGCCGATCGGTTGGACTGGCCGCATCCGGGGCGTGCCGACGTTTCGCGAAGGCAAGGTCGCACGTGTGCAGGCGTGGCTCGACGGCCTGGGACTGAAGCGGTCTGATTTCGAAACCGTCACTGTCTACAGCGACTCCACCAACGACCTGCCCCTGCTGGAGTGGGCCACCCATCCGGTGGCCACCAATCCGGTGCCGGGGCTGGAAGCCGTCGCCCGTGAGCGGGGATGGCCCATCCTGAAACTCTTGTCATGATCAAAAAATTCATCAACCGCCTGCTGGGTAAGGGCGAGAAGGCCCCCGACGACGTCAACGCCGGCCCGCCCAAGGGGCTGCGCGTCGAAGTGCCCCGAGAGGTGCACGGCATCAATCCGAAGCTGCTGGACGACCGCGCCGTGAAGGTGGTGACCACCCTGCAGGATGCGGGATTCGAGGCCTACATCGTGGGCGGAGCGGTGCGCGACCTGTTGCTGGGCCATCGCCCCAAGGACTTCGATGTGGCCACCAACGCCACGCCGGAGCAGGTCAAGGCGCTGTTCCGCCGGGCCTTCATCATCGGGCGCCGGTTCCGCATCGTGCATGTGGTGCATGGGCGCGGCCGCGAGCACGAGGTCATTGAAGTGTCGACCTTCCGGGCCTACCTCGATGCGTCGGCGGCCGAGCAGGTCGCCGGCAACGAAAAGACCTCGAAAGCCGCCTTGGCCGACAAGAGCCATGTCGTGGATGCCGAAGGCCGTGTGTTGCGTGACAACGTCTGGGGTCCCCAGGACGAGGACGCCGCCCGGCGTGACTTCACGGTCAACGCGCTTTATTACGATCCGCGCCGTGAGATCGTGGTGGACTACCACCGCGGCATTGAGGATGCGAACAAGCGCCTGCTGCGCATGATCGGCAACCCGGTGGTGCGATACCGTGAGGATCCGGTGCGCATCATTCGTGTCGTGCGGTTTGCGGCCAAACTGGGCTTTGAGATCGAACCGGGCACCCGCGCGCCCATCGCGCAGATGGCCGATCTGCTGGCCAATGTGCCGGCCAGCCGGCTGTTCGATGAAATGATCAAGCTGCTTCAGACCGGCCACGCCTTGGCCAGCCTGGAGGAATTGCGCAAGCAGGGGCTGCATCGGGGGGTGTTTCCGATCCTGGATGCCGTGCTCGACGACGCCCATCGCCACGATGGTCGCGAGAAGTTCATCCAGCTGGCCTTGGCCGACACCGATCGTCGCGTGAACGAGGGCAAGCCGGTGGCTCCGAGCTTCATGTTGGCGGCCATGCTCTGGCACGACGTCACCCGCCGCCGCGACGATCTGCGCCACCAGGGGGAGGCGCCGATGCCGGCACTGCAGCAGGCGATCGACCGGGTGTTTGATGCCCGCATCGGTGACATTTCTGGCCGGGGCAAGCTGGCGGCCGACATGCGCGAGATCTGGATGATGCAGCCGCGCTTCGAGCGGCGCACGCCGTCGTCCACCGCGTCGCTGTTTGCTCAGGCGCGGTTCCGTGCGGGGTTCGATTTCCTTCGCCTGCGCGCGGACGCCGGCGAGGCCGACGAGGCCTTGGCCACCTGGTGGCAAGACTATTCGCTGGCCGACGAGGACACTCGCTTGTCCATGGTCGAGGCGTTGCGTCGCCCCGAAGGCGGTCGGCGTGGTGACCGCCCTTCAAGGGCGGTGCGCAAGCCGGCAGAGGTGTCGTCCGTGGCGCGGGACGACGCATCGGCCCTCGACGACGACGACCTGTCTGCCGAAGGGGCGCCGGAAGCGGCCGCCCCCGCACGCAAGCGCCGCCGCCGCCGTCGCCCGTCCGGGGCTCGGGCGGAGGGTGGCGGCACGGGTCCGGCAGCGGGTGGCGAGCGTGATTGATGGGCCTGGGGTCTCGGTGGCCGATGGGGCCTTCGAGACCCGGCGGCGGGCCTACATCGGGCTGGGTGCCAATCTGGGTGACACGGGTGCGACGCTTCGTGCAGCCTGCGAGGCCCTGCGGCAATTGCCCCAGTCCCACTGGGTCGGGTGTTCCGGCTGGTATCGGAGCGCTCCGGTGGGCACAGGGGGGCCGGACTACCTGAATGCCGTGGCGGTGCTCGACACCTCGCTCGAGCCATCGGTCCTGCTGCGGGAGTTGCAGGCCATCGAACAGGCGCACGGGCGGGTCCGGCCCTATGTGTACGCCCCCCGGACGCTGGATCTGGACCTGCTGTTGTGTGGTGACGCGGTCTGTGATTCGGCGAGCCTGACCTTGCCTCACCCCCGAATGCACGAGCGGGCCTTTGTGCTCTGGCCGCTGGTGGAGGTGGCGCCGGATCTGGTGTTGCCGGGGCGCGCACCGATGGCCGACTTGCTGGCCGCTTGCGCGGATCAGCGCATCGAGCGCCTGAGCTGAGCTGCGGGCAGGATCGGCCTGCGGGCCGGGGTTCCGATGTCAGATTCCTGGAGACTTTCCATGTGGCCCACCCAATGGCCGGCGCCTGTGCAGACGATGGTCCTGTTGGCGCTGTCCAACCTGTTCATGACCTTTGCCTGGTATGGGCACCTCAAGACCCTGGGTTCGCGCGCCTGGTGGTTGGCGGCTCTGGTGAGCTGGGGCATCGCCTTGTTTGAATACCTGCTGCAGGTGCCGGCCAACCGCATCGGATTTGCGGGTGGTTGGAGCTTGGCCCAGCTCAAGATCACCCAGGAGGTGATCACCCTGTCGGTGTTCGTGCCGTTTGCCGTGTTCTACATGGGCGAGAGCTTCCGTTGGGACTTCGTTTGGGCGGGGTTGTGCCTGTTGGGGGCCGTCTATTTCATCTTCCGTGGTTGAAGGGGTGGGGAGATCCCGTGCGGCGGGATAAACTCACAATGTTTCAAGTCCATGACGAAAACATGACGGTCTTTACGGGGAATGTTCGCATTCCCCTTGCGCGACCGATCCACCTTGATGGGCCCGCATCCAGCGGGCCCCTTCACGCATCCAACCCCACATCATTCCCCGGAGAGTCCATGCTGTTCGGCAAGCTGCTGCCGCGCGAAGGCAACTTCTTTGAACTGTTCAACCAACATGGCGTTGCCATCGTGGCCGGTTCGCGCGCATTCCAGTCCCTGATCCAGAACTACAGCGACCCGGCTTTGCGCGAGCGTTACGCCAAGGAAGTGGACGACGCCGAACACCAGGCCGACCGCATCACGGCTGAGGTCAACCGCCTGCTGCACAAGACGTTCATCACGCCGATCGACCGCGAGCAGATCCACTCTCTCATCAATGAGATGGACGATGTGCTGGACATGCTCCAGGACGTCGCGGAGACCCTGTCGCTGTACGACGTGCGCAAGCTCACCGAGGAAGTGGCGCGCCTGAGTGACTTGGCCGTGCGCTGCTGCGAGCGGGTGGCCCATGCGGTGTCCTTGCTGTCCCAACTGTCCAAGCACAGTGTGGCGGAGGCCACGGTCAAGACCTGTCAAGAAATCTCGCAGCTCGAATCCGATGCCGATCGCGAAATGCGCGCGGCCATGTCGCGCCTGTTCCGCGAGCAGGACGACATCCGCGAGCTGATCAAGCTCAAGGCCATCTACGAGCAGCTCGAGGGCATCACCGACAAGTGCGAGGACGTGGCCAACCTCATCGAGGGCATCGTCCTCGAGAACTCCTGATCCGGGACCGTTGATCATGGATGCAGTCCAGATCAGTTTCTGGGTCGTGGCCTTGCTGGTGGTCCTGGCGGTGGCGTTCGACTTCATGAACGGCTTCCACGACGCGGCCAACTCCATTGCCACCGTGGTGTCGACCGGAGTGCTCAAGCCGCAGCAGGCCGTGCTGTTTGCGGCCTTCTTCAACGTCATCGCCATTGTGATCTTCGAGTTGCACGTGGCCAAGACGATCGGCAAGGGGATTGTGCTGCCCGGGGTGGTGGATCACCAGGTGGTGTTCGGGGCGCTGGTGGGTGCCATCACCTGGAACGTCATCACCTGGTGGTGGGGCATTCCTTCGAGCTCCTCGCATGCGCTCATCGGGGGCATCGTGGGGGCTGTCATGGCCAAGTCGGGGCCGTCGGCGCTGGTGTCTGCGGGCATCACCAAGGCCGTGACCTTCATCATCGTCTCGCCGGCGCTGGGCTTTTTGCTCGGTTCGCTGCTGATGGTGGTCGTGGCGTGGGTCTTCCGCGGGTTTTCTCCGCTGCGGGTGGACAAGTGGTTCCGCCGCCTGCAACTCGTATCGGCCGGGGCCTATAGCCTGGGCCACGGGGGCAACGACGCGCAGAAGACGATCGGCATCATCTGGATGCTGCTTCTGGCCGCCGGCTATTCGCAGCCGGGTGACAGGATGCCGCCGAGTTGGGTCATCTGGGTCTGCTACCTGGCGATTGGCGCGGGGACCATGTTTGGCGGATGGCGCATCGTGCGCACCATGGGTCAGAAGATCACCAAGCTCAAGCCGGTGGGCGGGTTCTGCGCCGAGACGGGGGGGGCCATGACACTGTTCCTGGCGACGTCGCTGGGCATTCCCGTGTCGACCACACACACCATCACGGGAGCCATCGTCGGGGTGGGGTCCGTGCAGCGGGCGTCTGCGGTTCGATGGGGCGTGGCGGGCAGCATCGTGTGGGCCTGGATCTTCACCATTCCCGCATCGGCCTTGGTGGCTGCCGGGGGGTACTACCTGGCGCGCGCGGTGCTCTGATCCTTCAGGCTTTGTGCTTGCAGGCCCCACCGGCACAGCGCCGGGTGGGGCCTTCGTTTTTCAGGTGAGTGTGCGGAAGCCCGATGCCGGTCTATAATCTCAGGTTTTTCGGGTGACGGCCGCTCAGCTTTTTGCGACGCGGCAGTATCTACGGGACCCGAGTCGTGGGCAGGCCGTTCGCCTGCCGGATTGAAGATCTGCTGACCTGCGGGTGTCTCCTGGTCGGTTGGATCCTGAATGGTTCTGATCAAGGAAACAACATGGTCGTGATTCGCCTGGCCCGTGGTGGCGCCAAGAAGCGTCCCTTCTACAACATCGTGGTGGCCAACGCTGCCAATCGCCGTGACGGTCGCTTCCTGGAGCGCGTGGGCTTCTACAACCCCTTCGCTTCCGGCGCTGCAGAAGAGCTGCGCCTGGCCCTGGACCGCGTGGAGTATTGGGTGGGCGTGGGTGCCCAGCCGTCCGAAACCGTTCAGCGCCTGATCAAGAAGGCTGAGTCCAAGGTCGCCCCGGCGGCTTGAGTGGACTGAGGTCCGATCCACCCCTTGGCGTCCAGGAATTGCATGTCGCTCTCGCCTTACGATGACGACGTTCCGTGGCCTGAAGACGCGGTGGAGGTGGCTCGGGTCATCGACGCCTGGGGCGTGAAAGGGTGGATCAAGGTCCATCCTTACGCGGCCGATGCCCAGGCCGTCTTTTCCTCGCGGCGCTGGTTTGTCCAGCCCGCTGCAGACCGGCCCCGGGCTCCTGGGGCGCCTGCGCTTCCGCGACTGTTGCGCATCACGCACGTCAAGGAGCATGGCGAGCTGATCGTGGCTGCCGCGCAGGAGATTCCCGACCGCAATGCGGCCGAGGCCCTCAAGGGGGCGCGGCTGTTCGTTTCCCGGGCCAGTTTCCCTTCCACCTCTGATGGCGAGTACTACTGGGTCGATCTGATCGGCCTGCAGGTGGTCAATCGACAAGATGAGGTGCTGGGCCTTGTGGCCGATCTGCTGGACAACGGCGCCCAGACCGTGTTGCGGGTGACCCGCGATGCGGAGGATGCCTCGGGCAAGCCCCGGGTCGTGGAAACGCTCATTCCCTTCGTGGCGGCCTTCATCGACGACGTGAGTCTCGAGCAGCGTCGCATCCGTGTCGACTGGGGCCTGGACTACTGAAGCCGCGGCCCGGAGCGAGGCCATGCGGTTCGACGTCCTGACCCTGTTTCCCGAACTTTTCGATCCCTTCCTGACGGTTGGCGTGACCCGTCGTGCCTATGCCACTCGGCAGGTCGACGTGCGTCTGTGGCCGCTGCGCGACTTCACCCAGGACAACTACCGACGTGTCGACGACCGGCCCTACGGCGGTGGGCCGGGCATGGTGATGCTGGCCGAGCCTTTGCAGCAGGCCTTGGGGGCGATTTGTGCCGACCGGGGTGCCGGCGCGCCGGTGCTGATGTTCAGTCCGGCGGGGGCACCGCTGACGCAGGCCCGGGTCGAACGCCTGGCCCGAACCGAAGGGGCGGTCCTGGTGTGTGGTCGGTATGAGGGCGTGGATCAGCGCTGGGTGGATCGCCACGTCGACGAAGAGGTGTCCATCGGGGATTTTGTGCTGTCCGGAGGGGAGTTGCCTGCGCTGGCCCTGATGGATGCGGTCACGCGTCTGCAGCCGGGGGTGTTGCATGATGAGGCCTCGCACCAGCAGGACAGTTTTTCCGACGGTCTGCTCGACTGTCCGCACTACAGCCGGCCGGAGGTCTGGGAGGGGCAGGCGGTGCCGCCCGTCCTGATGTCGGGACACCACGCCGACATCGCCCGCTGGCGGCGTGAGCGCCAGCTGGAGGTCACGGCGCGTCGCCGTCCGGAGCTGATCGAGCGGGCACGCGTCGATGGGCGTTTGTCGCGCGCCGACGAGGTGTTTCTATCCAAGATCAGGCTATAATCTTCGGTTTGATCCTCTGTCGGGGTTCGCGGTGATCGGGGCAGCCTGCTTCGACACCCGTCCGGTGATCGCCCAAGGCGGTGACCGCAGCGGCCGGCAAGATCGTTTGGAGCACACACATGGATCTGATCCAGCAACTCGAGCAAGAAGAAATTGCTCGCCTGAACAAGACGATTCCCGAATTCGCCCCTGGTGACACCGTCATCGTGAGCGTGAACGTGGTCGAAGGCACCCGCAAGCGCGTGCAGGCCTATGAAGGTGTGGTGATCGCTCGCCGCAACCGGGGTCTGAACAGCAACTTCATCGTTCGCAAGATTTCGAACGGTGAAGGCGTGGAGCGTACGTTCCAGCTGTACAGCCCGCTGATCGCTTCGATCGTGGTCAAGCGCCGTGGCGATGTCCGTCGTGCCAAGCTTTACTACCTGCGTCAGCGCAGCGGCAAGTCGGCTCGAATCAAGGAAAAGCTGGCCTGACGGGCCACTGGGGAGCGGGTTCTGTCCCGTACCCTGCGGCACTGCGGTTCCCTGTGAACTGTTGCCGCTCCTGCAAAAACCGCCCTCGGGCGGTTTTTGTCTTTCTGGGCCTATGCTCTTGCCATGAGCACTGCCGCTGACGTTTCTTCCCCGCGTGCGCTGACGTCACAGGATGCGCAGTGTGTGCCGATCGTGGCGGTGGATGCGCATTTGCCACTCCTGCCCGCGGAGCGGTTGAGGCCGGACCGGCTGCGTCAACGGTTCCGAGAGTCGTCTGGCCGGCTCTGGCAACCGGAGCTTGTGGGCGATGCCGCTGCCGATGTGGCGCGTGTGCGAGCATCCGCAGCGGTGCTGGTGCCGATCGTGGACCGGCCCAGCGGGGCGCAGGTGTTGTTGACGCGCCGTGCGGCGCACCTGCGGCACCATGCGGGCCAGATCAGCTTTCCGGGCGGGCGGGTGGAGCCGACCGACGCCGACAGGGTGGAAACCGCCCTGCGAGAGGCGCAGGAGGAGATCGGCTTGGGGGCGTCCGGTGTCGAGGTTCTCGGGGTGCTGCCGCCCTACCGCACGGTGACGGCCTTTGAGGTCACGCCGGTGGTGGGGTTGGTTCGGGAGTTGCCCATGTTCAGGCTCGATCCGCAGGAGGTGGACGAGGTGTTTGAAGTGCCCCTGGCGTTTCTGATGAACCCGGCGGAGCACCGCCGCCATGCGGTCGATCTGGGCGGTGGGCGTGTCCGGCACTTCCTGTCGATGCACTGGCGCCCACTGGATCGTGGGTCGGCGGACTATTTCATCTGGGGCGCCACCGCGGCCATGCTGCGCAACCTCTACCGCTATCTGCAGGATTGACGCGCCGGCCGATCCAGTGCCTGGGCCGGATATGATCGCGCATCATGAGTTTTTTCGCGGTCCTTCTGGCGCTCATCATCGAACAACTGCGGCCACTGCCCCAGGGCAATCCGGTGCACACCGGCCTGGTGGACTGGGCTCGCTGGACGTCGCGCAACTTCGACGCCGGGCGTGAGCACCACGCCTGGGTCGTGGGCCTCATCACGGTGGCCGTGCCATCGGTGGTGGTCAGTGCGATCTTCCTGCTGCTCAACCACTACAGCGTGCTGCTGGCGCTGCTGTGGAACCTGATGGTTCTGTATGTGACGTTGGGGTTCCGCCAGTTCAGCCACTATTTCACCGACATCCGTGATGCGCTGGAGCAGGGGCACGATGAGCAGGCCCGCCACATCCTGCAGTCCTGGCGGCTGCTGGATGCCTCGGACCTGCCGCGTGATCAGCTGGTGCGTCACGTGATTGAACATGCGCTGCTGGCGGCGCATCGGCACGTGTTCGGTGTGTTCTTCTGGTTCATCCTCGGGTCGTCACTGGGGCTCGGGCCTTTCGGCGCGGTGTTTTACCGGATGACCGAGTTCTGCTCGCGTTACTGGGCGATGAAGAGTGTCCCGCTGGGGGCCCCGATCAACGAGCGCCTGATGCAGCTGTCGCAATGGATGTTCTCTTGGGTGGACTTCGTGCCTGCACGCATGAGTGCGGCGGGGTTCGCCGTGGTGGGTAACTTCGAGGAGGCCGTGGACTGCTGGAGGCGGTATGCGCGCCTGTGGAAACACTCGAATGACGGGGCTCTGCTGGCGGCGGCGGCCGGGGCCGTGGGGTTGGCTCTGGGCGGGCCTTCGGCGCCCCAGATCCACACGCCGTTGCCTGGGCATGACCGGGCCAGCCGTTCGACCGCGGGCGGCTTTGCGGCTGGCGCGTTGCCGGACCAGTCCGGTTCGGAGGGCAGCACGCCCGGGACTCCCCCGCAGATCGCCCACCTCCGGGTGGTCGTGGGCTTGGTGTGGCGTTCGGTCGTGCTGTGGATGATGATGCTGGCGTTGCTGTCGCTGGCGCACATCCTGGGTTGAGCGGTGGGGGTCAGGTCCCCGCGAGGCCTTGCCCCAGTTTCACGGCCAGGGCCCACATCGTGATGGCCACCAAGGCGTCCAGGCCCCTCCAGCGCTGAGGTGAGGCCGTCATCCATGGCGCCAGCCGACGCGAAGCCCAGCCCAGGCTGGTGAACCACAGCGTGCTGGCCGTCATGGCGCCGAGGGCAAAGGTCCAGCGCAGCGAATCGCCGTGCGCTTGGGCCAGAGTGCCCAGCAGGACGCTGGCATCCAGCCACGCATGGGGGTTGAGCCAGCTGAATGCGGCGGCCTGGAGCACGATGGCCGAGCGACTCGGACCTGCCTGGCCTGGGCTGGACAGTGGCAGCAAGGACCGTGCGGGATGCATTGCACGCCAGGCGGCTTTGGCGCCATAGACGAACAAGAACGCCTGACCAGCCCGCAGCATCAGGGGCACGGCGGACGGCCAGGCCTGCACCACGCTGGCCAATCCGGCCGTGCCGATGGCGATGAGGGCGTAGTCGGACACCATGCAGGTGGCCACGGCGGGCACGACATGACGCCCCCCGAGGCCCTGACGAAGCAGAAACAGGTTCTGGGCACCGATGGCCACGATGAGGCCGAGTCCGCTGAGGACGCCGGAGAGAAAGACTTCGAATGACATGACGGCAGGTTAGGGTCGGACAGAGGTTCGATCCAGTTAAACTTTCTTCAGCATCATCAGTGGAGCTAATGTCATGTGGGACTATGCAGCCCTGCGGGCCCTGGCGGCCGTGATTCGGACCGGCACCTTCGACAAGGCCGCGCGTGAGCTGCATCTGACCCCCTCTGCCGTGTCGCAGCGCATCAAGGGACTGGAAGAGCGCATGGGGCGCATCCTGGTCGTGCGCAGTGTTCCCGTGGTTCCCACGCCCGAAGGCGAGCGGCTGCTGCGGCACATGCTGCAGGTGACCCTGCTGGAGTCCGAACTGGCGGGCGACCCGCTGTTGGCTGGGGTGGAAACCCCGACGAGCCCTCGCATTCCGGTGGCGCTCAACGCCGACAGCCTGGCCACCTGGATGTTGCCGGCCTTGCAGGCGTTCCACGAGGCCACGGGGGCCACCGTGGCGCTGCAGGTGGACGATCAGGATCACACCCGCGAGTGGCTGCGCAACGGCACCGTGATGGGGGCCGTGACCGCCGATCCCGAGCCGGTGAGCGGTTGTCGCGTGGATGCGCTGGGGGAGATGCCTTACGTGGCGGCCTGCAGTGCCGCCTACGCGAGCCGCTACTTTGCGCCCGGGGTGGACGTGGCGGAGGCCCTTCAGGTGGTGCCGATGCTGGTGTTCAATTCCAAGGATCGGCTGCAGCACCGTTTTGCGCGAAGCCTGGGGGTGTCAGGTGAACTGCTGCGGGCGCCATCGTGGATCATTCCGTCGGCCCAGGCCTTTGTCGAGGCCACGCTTGCGGGTCTGGGCTGGGGGCTGCATCCCGTGTTGTTGGTGCAGCCGTGGCTGGATCGTGGGGAACTGGTGGAGCTGGCTCCCGGGCACCGCCTGCGCGTGCCCATGTTCTGGCAAAGCTGGCGGTTGGAGTCGTCAACGTTGCAGGTTCTGGGGCGGGAGATCCGGCGGGCCGCAGCCGGCATGCTGGAGTCGGCGGGTCATGCGACACGGGGCTAGGCTGCGACCGATCCCCCTCCAGGGTGGCCTGTGGCGCGGGAGGCCGAGAACCTGGGCTCACCAGCGGCTGGCGCCGATCTCGCAGCGCAGTTCCAGGTAGATGCGGTGACGGGAGGGTGAGATTTTCCCCGCCTCCAAGGCGGCGCGCACGGCGCAGCCGGGTTCGTGGTCATGGGTGCAGTTGTGGAACCGGCATTGGCCCAGGTGGGGCCGCAGGTCCGCCATCCAGTGGGCGAGGTTGTCGAGGCCGACGTGGTGGATGCCGAACTCCTGGAACCCGGGGGAGTCGATCAGCGCCGCGCCCGTGGGGCCTGGCAGGTCGTACCAGCGGGTGTGGGTGGTGGTGTGGCGCCCGGAGTTCAACGCCGTCGAGATTTCACCGGTCTGGGCCTGGGCGTCGGGCACCAGAAGGTTGACCAACGTGCTCTTGCCGGTCCCGGAGGGGCCGAGCACAAGGGTCGCCCCTTCGGTCAGGCGGGGGGCCAACTCGGCCGCGGACCGTTCCGGGTCACCCTTGAGTGAGACCTCCAGAACCTCGTAGCCCATGTCGCGGTAGGGTTGCAGTCGGGCACGGGCGCCATCGACACCGGGCAGGTCCACCTTGTTGAGCAAGATGATCGGCTCGATGTGTGCCTCCTCGGCGGCGATCAGCGAGCGGGTGAGCTGGCTTTCGCTGAAGACGGGCTCGACGGCCACCAGGATCAGCAGCCGGTCCAGGTTGGCGGCGAAGGACTTGGTGCGCCATTCGTCCTGCCGGTACAACAGGTTTTGCCGGGGCTCCAGCTTTTCGAGCACACCCTCGGTGCCGCGGCTGTCGGTGATGGCCACGCGGGCCCAGTCGCCGACGATGGCCTCGGACTTCTTGCCCCGGGGGTGGCACAACAGGTGGTGTCCATCCGGCAGTTCGACCATGACGTGCCGGCCGTGGCTGGCGACGACACGGCCGCGCAGCAGTGTGTCGTCGATCGCCGATGACGCGGCTGCAGACGGTGCCCGTGAACGACCGCCGCGCCCCTTCATGCGCCCTCCGCGCGAGGGCGTTGACCCGCCAGGGCCGCGATGGCGGCGAGTCGTTCCACTGCGGGGGGATGGGAGTGTTTCATGCGCGCGTAGAGGGGGTCGGGGGTGAGGGTGGAGGCATTGTCCTCGTGCAGCTTGAGCAGTGCAGACTCCAGATCCTCGCCGCGGGCGTGGGTGCACGCATAGGCATCGGCCTCGTACTCGTGGCGGCGCGACAGGCCCATGGCCAGCGGTGCCAGCAAGCCCCCGAACACCGGGCCGACCATCATCAGCAGCACAAGGGCCAGTCCGTGGTTCGGACCGATCAGGTTGGGCTGAACCCCCAGGCCGGTGTAGAACCAGGGTTGTTTCATCAGCCAGCCCAGCAGGGCCAGGCTCACGAGCCAGATCCCCATCATCATGACCATGCGCTTGATGACGTGGCGGTGGTGGAAGTGACCCAGTTCGTGGGCCAGCACGGCCTCCACCTCGCCCGGGGTGAGGCGGGTCAGCAAGGTGTCGAAGAACACCACGCGCTTGCCGGCGCCAAAGCCCGTGAAGTAGGCGTTGGCATGGGCCGAGCGTTTGCTGCCGTCCATCACGAACAATCCCCGGGACTGGAAACCGCACCGCTGCATGAGTCCTTCGACCCGCAAACGCAAGCCCTCGTTGTCGAGTGGCTGGAAGCGGTTGAACAGCGGGGCGATGAAGGTCGGGTAGAGCACCTGCATGAGCACCGAAAATCCCGCCACGGCGGCGAAGGCCCACAGCCACCAGAGCGAACCCGCTGCGCCCATGAGCCAGATCAGCAATGCGGCGACCGGGATTCCGATCACCAGCCCGACCCCCGCGCCCATGAGTTGGTCCCGGATCCACAGCCCTGGCGTCATGCGGTTGAAGCCGTGCGATTGCTCCAGCCGGAAGATGCGCCAGGCCTCCAGTGGAAGGTCGAGCAGCGAGCCCAGGAACCCCACGGCCAGCACCAGCGCCACCTGGTAGGCCAGGTCGCCGGCCCGTGGTTGAACGGTTTCACGGACCCAGAAGTTCAGGGCGTCGAGTCCGCCCAGCAGGGTCCAGCCCAGCAGCAGCAGCGAGCCCCAGGTGGTGCTGTAGAGGGCCCAGCGCTGGCGGGCCACGGTGTAGTCGGCGGCGCGTTGGTGGGCTGGCAGGCTCAGTGCACCCTCGAAGGCGGGCGGCACGGCTGCGCGGTGCCGCGAGACGTGGCGCACCTGCCGCGAGATCAGCCAGATGTCGATCCACCAGGACAGGAGCAGGGCAGCGGCAAGCGCCACGGAAACGGTCAACGAGATCATGGGTGCGATTGTCCGTCAAGGTGCAGACCCGCTGGCGCATGGGAGAATTCCGGGCTCGACCTCTCGCCGCCCCGAAACTCCGCTCCGCCGCCAAGATGACCGATCCCTCCGATACTGTCCTGCCCCGCCACGACCTCAACCTGATCTGGATTGATCTCGAAATGACCGGGTTGGAGCCTTCAACCGACCGGATCCTCGAGATCGCTGTGGTGATGACCGATGCCCAGCTCACGCAGCGTGTCGAAGGGCCGGTGATCGCGGTTCACCAAAGCGACGAGGTCCTGGACCGCATGGATGCGTGGAACAAGGGCACGCATGGCAAAAGTGGCCTCATCGACCGTGTGAAGGCGTCGTCCATCGGCGAAGACGAGGCGCAGCAACAGGTGCTGGAGTTTTTGCGAGCCCATGTCGGCAAGTCCAAGTCGCCCATGTGCGGCAACACCGTTCATCAGGACCGACGGTTTCTCGTGAATTACATGCCGGGACTGGAAGCGCATTTCCACTACCGCAACATCGACGTCAGTACGCTCAAGGAATTGGCCCGGCGCTGGAAGCCCGGCTTGGCCGAGGGTTTCAAGAAGGCCCAGAAACACACAGCGTTGGCGGACATCCACGAGTCGATCGACGAGTTGCTCTATTACCGGCAGCACATGCTCCTGCCTTGACTCCCGCCGCGCGCGAGCGGTTCAGCACGGGACACTCCGGTCGGATCGCCTGTGGGCGCTGTCCCGGCTTGACGCACCGCTCGGGGTGGCGCATTTTCAATGCAGGGAACCGGATAAGGGTTGAACCGGGTTTGGGTCGGGGCGTTTCCGGCAATGGGGTTGCGGCATGGCGATTGCTCTAGGGCGAGCCTGCCTGCGGACTTTGTGCCGCATCACCTGTTGAGGAGACTCCCCATGAACATTCGCTCATCCTTTTCCCTGGCGGCCGTGGCTGCGGTGGCCCTGATCCTGTCGGCGTGCACGTCGACTCCGGTGGCCGCGACGGCCCCTGCCGCGCCTCCCGCTCCGGCCAAGACCGTGGCCACCGAACAAGGCAAGACCGTGTTCAACCAGAACTGCGCCATGTGCCACATCCCCGGTCTGGCCGAGTCGCCCAAGCTGGGGGACAAGGCCGCGTGGGGTCCTCGCCTGGCGCAGGGCAAGGACGCCCTGCTGAAGTCGGCTCTTGCCGGCAAGGGCGTGATGCCGGCCAAGGGCGGCAATCCCAAGCTGACCGAAGACGAACTGAAGGCCGCCATCGATTTCATGGTGGCTTCCGTCGAGTGACCTCGGCGCGACGGTGCGTGTCCGCCGTCCTGCCCACAAAAAACGCGGCCTCCAGGGCCGCGTTTTGATTGAGGTGGACGGAGAAACCGCGGTCTCTCCACGTGCCGATCACTGCTCCGCGAAGGCGCGCTCAATCACGAAGTCGCCCGGTTGGCTGGTGCTGCCTTCCTTGAAGTTGCGCTCTTCCAGCATGTGCTTGAGGTCGCGCAGCATGGCGGGGGAGCCGCAGATCATCACGCGGTCTTCGGCCGGGTTCAGTGCGGGCAGGCCAAAATCGTTCCAGAGACGGCCGTCTTGGATCAGGTCGGTGATGCGGCCCTGGCGCTCGAACGGCTCGCGCGTCACGGTCGGGCAGTACAGCAGCTTGTCGCCGATGATCTCGCCCAGGAACTCGTGCTCGGGCAGGCTCTTGAACAGGTCCGGGTAGGCCAGCTCGTTCACCTGGCGGCAACCGTGGACCACGATGACCTTCTCGTAGCGCTCGTAGGTTTCAGGGTCCTGGATGATCGACAGCCACGGGGCCAGGCCGGTGCCGGTGCCGAACAGGTACAGGCGCTTGCCGGGGTTCAGGTAGTCGATCAGCAGCGTGCCGGTGGGCTTGCGGCCGACCAGCAGCTTGTCGCCGACCTTCAGGTGCTGCAGGCGCGAGGTCAGGGGGCCGTCCGGCACCTTGATCGAGAAGAAGTGCAGGTGCTCTTCCCAGTTCGGGCTGGCGATCGAATAGGCGCGCAGCAGGGGTTTGCCGTCCACCGGCAGGCCGATCATCACGAAGTGACCGTTGGAGAAGCGGAAGGCCGGATCGCGGGTGGTGGTGAAGCTGAACAGGCGGTCTGTCCAGTGGTGCACCTCGGTCACGGTTTCTTCGTTGAAAGCTTTGTTCGTGGACATGGCGGAGAAGCGGAGGGCCGCGCGTGCCTGCGGACACGTTCGGCAGAAAACAAAATCGGCCGCAACGCGCAGCCGTGCGCAAAACTCTAGAGGATACCCTGAGCGACCATGATTTCCATGCGGTTTCGCAAATGGCTAACCCGATTCGAGGGAGTTTGTAAACCCCCTCGGGTAATCGATGCGATCAGACGTGTGCGGGGGCAGGGGCCTCAGCGGTCGTCGCGGTTGCCGTCAGCGTCGCGGGGAAGCGCAGGCCGATGCTGGCTTCGATGCCGGCGGCGTCCAGTCCGCATTGCGACATCAGCACGGCCGGATCGCCATGGTCGATGAAGCGATCGGGCAGGCCGAGCGTCTGCACCGGCACGGTCACGCCAGCGGCGCTGAGGGCTTCCATCACGGCGGCTCCGGCGCCGCCGGGCAGGCAGCCTTCTTCCAGCGTCACCAGGGCATCGTGGGTGCGGGCCAGTTCCAGCACGAGTTCGGTGTCCAGTGGCTTGATGAAGCGCATGTTGGCCACCGTCGCGTCCAGGCGCTCGGCCACCTGCAGG
>CAYYCN010000007.1:0-58369 GCA_964470355.1 uncultured Sphaerotilus sp. | reverse complement strand
CGGTGCCGGGTGCTTTCCTGGCCTTGTTCGTGACGCAGAAGGCGCTCTCCATGCCGTCGATGATCGGCCTGATCATGCTGATGGGCATCGCCACCAAGAACTCCATCCTGCTGGTGGAGTACGTGATCATGGCCCGGCGCGAACACGGCCTGAGCCGCTGGGACGCCCTGCTGGACGCGTGCAGCAAGCGCGCCCGGCCCATCGTCATGACCACCATCGCCATGGGCGCCGGCATGATGCCCATCGCGCTGGGCTGGGGGGTGGACCCAAGCTTCCGCGCGCCGATGGCCATCGTCGTGATCGGGGGACTGATCACCTCCACCTTCCTGAGCCTGCTGGTCATCCCGGTGGTGTTCACTTTCGTGGACGATGCGGTGCATGGGCTGGGACGTTTGTTCAAGCGTCGGCACGGAGCGACCCCCGCGTCATCGATGGCGGGTTCGGCCGGCAAGGCGGGTTGATCACGATGCGGGGTTGAGCCTGCTGGCCTAGAGTGGGTCATCCGATTGTGGAGACCCTTCATGCCTTCAGCCGGCCGATCGACTGCCCCCGACTGCCTCGAGACTTACGACTACATCGTGGTCGGCGCCGGCACCGCCGGCTGCGTGCTGGCCAACCGCCTCTCGGCCGATCCGGATGTGTCGGTGCTGCTGCTGGAAGCCGGCGGGCGCGACGACTACCTGTGGGTGCACATCCCGGTCGGTTACCTCTACTGCATCGACAACCCGCGGACCGACTGGCGCTGGCGCACCGAACCCCAGGCCGGCCTGAACGGTCGCAGCCTGCTGTATCCGCGCGGGAAGGTGCTGGGCGGCTGCTCCAGCATCAACGGCATGATCTACATGCGCGGCCAGCGCCAGGACTACGACGGTTGGCGCGACCTCGGATGTCCCGGCTGGGGCTGGGACGACGTGTTGCCGCTGTTCAAGCGCTGCGAGGACCACCATGGCGGCGAAAGCGAGTTCCACGGCGCTGGCCACGAATTGCGGGTGGAGAAGCTGCGCGTGTCCTGGCCCATCCTCGACGCCTTCCGTGAGGCCGCCGCGCAGGCCGGCATCCCGCCCACGGACGACTTCAATACCGGTGACAACTTCGGCTGCGGCTATTTCGAGGTCAACCAGAAGCGCGGCGTGCGCTGGAACGCCGCCAAGGCCTTCCTGCGGCCGGCGCTGAAGCGGCCGAACTTGACCGTGCGCACGGGGGTCGAGGTCCGTTCGCTGTGTCTGGACGACGAGCGCCGCTGCACCGGTGTGATCGTGACTGGTCCCGACGGGCGCGACCAGGTCGTGACCGCCCGCGCCGAGGTGTTGCTGGCCGCGGGGGCCATCGGATCGCCCGTGTTGCTGGAGCGTTCGGGCATCGGCGACGGCTCTCGGCTGCAGGCGCTGGGCATCGGTTCGCGCGTGCACCTGCCGGGGGCCGGCGAGAACCTGCAGGACCACCTGCAGCTGCGCATGGCCTTTCGCATCGAGGGGGCGGACACGCTCAACACGCGTGTGCATTCATGGTGGAAGAAGGGTCTCATGGGGCTGGAATACGCCCTGCGCCGCACCGGACCGCTGACGATGGCCCCCAGCCAGCTCGGCGCCTTTGCCCGCACCCGCGAGGGTCTGGAGCGCCCCGATGTGGAGTACCACGTCCAGCCGCTGTCGCTGGACCGTTTTGGCGAGCCTCTGCACCGATTTCCCGCGTTCACGGCCTCGGTGTGCGACCTGCGACCGAGTTCGCGCGGGAGCGCCCACATCGATTCGCCCGACCTGTCGAAGGCGCCGAGGATCTCGCCCCAGTACCTCTCGACCGAACGGGATCGCCAAGTGGCGGCGGAGGCCCTGCGCCTGACGCGGCGCATCGTCGGGCAATCCGCGCTGGCACGCTATCGCCCCACCGAGTTCCTGCCGGGCCCGCAGGCACAGACCGAGGAGGAATTGGTCGAGGCCGCCGGCCGCATCGGCACCACCATCTTCCATCCGGTGGGCACGGCCCGCATGGGAGCGTCGAACGATGACGGGGCCGTCGTCGACCCGCAGTTGCGCGTGCGCGGTGTGCGCGGGCTGCGCGTGATCGATGCTTCGGTGATGCCGACGATCACCTCGGGCAACACCCATGCGCCGACGACGATGATCGCGGAGAAGGGGGCGGAAATGGTTCGGGCCGCCCGCAAGGCCTCGCGACAGGAGTGAGCCGCGGGCCTCTGACCCCGCGCTGAAAATTTTTTCGATCCGGTTGCATCCAGGGCCGTGGCGGCGGGCTAGTGAAGGGTGTAGGGCCTCCGGGCGGAGGCGCTTCAACCCCAACTTCCAGGAGCTCGCCATGTCTCAACGCCTCTTTCTCGTCTCGACGCTCGGCGCCGCTGTGGCCCTGACCGCCTGCGCCGGCATGTCTTCCCACCACGGCAATCAAGCCATGGGCCGCGCCCCGGTGGCCGCCTTCACCCAGGACGGGCTTCCTGACGGCGTGAAGGTGCCTGCAGGCCACCGGATCGCTTGGGAAACCGTGGGGGTCGGCGAGATCACCTACGAGTGCCGACCGAAGGCCGATGCGGCCTCCGCGTACGAATGGGTCTTTGTCGGACCCAAGGCCGATCTGAAGTCTCGCCACGGGCAGGTCGTGGGCCGCTACTGGGGACCTCCGGCGACGTGGGCGGCCCAGGACGGATCCAGCGTCACCGGCAAGCAACTGGCGGTCGCGCCTGCAGGCCCCGGGCACATTCCTCTGCAGCTCGTGCAGGCCAACCCGGCCATGGGTGCCGGCGAGATGACCGGCGTGAGCTACATCCAGCGCGTGGCCACCCGGGGCGGCGTGGCCCCGAGCCTGCCTTGCACCGCTGAGGGGCTGGGCCGCCAGGAGGTGGTCCAGTACCAGGCCGACTACATCTTCTGGAAGCCGGTGTGATCCTGGGGGCATCGGTCGGGGGCGGTCCGCACCGCTCCCACCCTGGAGGATCATGAGACGCCCTCAGGCCCACGCAAGACACAAGGACCATGCCCCTGAACACGACGCCCGATCCCCTGGACCATGCGGCCGCTCTCGAAGCCTGTGCCCGAGGCGAGCGGTTTGCGCTGCGCGTCATCTACGAGCGTGAAGGGCGCTGGTTGCTGGGGGTCGTGCGGCGCATCGTGCGCGATCCGGCCCTGTCCGAAGATGTTCTGCAAGACGCGATGCTGCAGGTGTGGCAACGGGCCGGCACCTACGACCCCACGTTGGGCTCCGCGCGCGGCTGGATCTACACCGTCGTGCGGCATCGGGCCCTGAAGGCCGTCAGGCGGGCGGGGGTCGAGCAGTCCCTCGATCCCGCGGAACTGTCGGGTCTGTCCGATCTGCTGCAGGTCCGGGAATCGGCGGCGGTGGGTGTCGAACTCGATGCCGACCGCCTTGAAGGCTGTCTCGATCGCCTGGAAGCCGATCGACGGGCTTGCGTGGTGCACGCCTTCGTCGACGGCTACACGCACGAGCAGATTGCAAAGCGCCTGAAGGCGCCGCTGGGCACCGTGAAATCGTGGATCCGGCGTTCGCTGCTCGCGCTCAAGGAGTGCATGGCATGACACTCGACACCTTCGAAGACCGCACCGTCGCGGCCGGAGAGTACGTGCTGGGCACCCTGAGCGAGGACGACACGCTCCTGTTCGAGGCCGCCCTGGCGGCAGATGCCGGTTTGCGTGCGGAAGTGGCTTATTGGCAGGATCGCCTGCTGGCGCTGACGCGGCAGTGCCCGCCTGCGGATCGGCTGCCTGCGGAGGTCTGGCCGCGCATCGAGGCGGAGCTGAAGGCCCGTGCCCAGGCGCAACCTCAGCAGGCCAGGGCAGGGCGGCCGTCGGACGCGGGGGTCCCACGCACATCTGCAGCCATGGCGCCGGCGCCTTGGTGGCAGCGTCGGGTCCTTTGGCAAGGACTCAGCGGCGTGGCGCTGGCGGCCGTTGTGCTCCTGGGCAGCGCGCTGATCTGGCGCGAAGCGTTTCCGCCGCCTGCTGAGGTCCGTTACGTTGCGGTGCTGCAGGACCCGAAGGGTGGCGGCAACGGGTGGGTCGTCGAGATGACGCAGGCTCCAGACGCCGGTGGCGAGTTGCGGTTGGTGCCGCTGCTGCGCCAGGTGAACGTGCCGCAGGACCGTGTGCTGCAGTTCTGGACCAAGGCCCCCGGTGCGTCCGGACCGAGTTCGCTGGGACTGGTTACAGCGGGTGTGACGACGTCCTTGCCCTTGGGGCGGGTGCCCGGTCTGCAACCGGACCAGCTCTTCGAGATCACGCTGGAGCCACCCGGTGGTTCAACCCTCGGACGTCCGACCGGGCCGGTGCTTTACATCGGGCGGGCGGTGCAACTCAAGAGCTGACGTTGGCGGTGTTCGGCGCAGCAGTTCATGACTCAGCGGATTCCCACCCGCAACGCCAGCGGCCACGAGATGAGCAAGGGGTGCACCGGATCACCCCAGGCGCGGGCCAGATCGGATTCGATGACCTCCAGCGGGTCCGTGCCCGTGGCCTGCTGCATGCGGCCTGTGGCCGACCAACTGCGCAGGTACGCCTCCATCATCGGCAAGGTCCAGCGCCGGTCCATGCGGAAGGACGGCGTGCGCACCGTGCGGAACGGAAAGGGCAGGTCGCGGTAACCCGTCTCCACGTGACGCCGTTCGGCGGGCCAGTACGGTCCGACGACGTCGTGATAGAACTGCTGAAGCACCCGATCCACGCGCTCGTCTTCCGCACTGAAGGTGCCGTAGGACCATTCGGCGATCAGACCACCACGGCGCAGCACCCGCCGGGCTTCGGCGTGAAATCGGTCGACGTCGAACCAATGCAGCGCCTGCGCCACGGTGACGAGGCTGACGCTGGCGTTGTCGAGCCCGCTGTCGTGGGCCTCGCAAGTGCGGTAGGTGACGCGCTCGTGGGACGGGGCCCGGTCGAGTTGTTCTTCGCTCAAGTCGGTGGCCACGACGTGGTCGAAGTGCCGTGCCAGTCCCATCGAGGCCTGTCCGTTGCCTGCCCCCACGTCCCACGCCAAGTCCCGGGTCCGGCTTTGCAGCGCCAGCCATTCGAACAGGGCCAGCGGATACGTGGGCCGTGCGTGCGCATAGTGCTCGGCCACGCGGGAGAAGTGATCGGGAGGGGGGCCACACATGATGCGGAGAGGGTTTTGCGGGTTCTGGGATGACCTGATGCAGATCATGCCAGTGCCCCCCCGATTGCCAAGGGAGTGTTGACCCGCATGGCGAAACCCCTTGGTCTTGCACATGAGTCATATGCCCGTGGCATCTTTCTCACGGTCGGCTGTCGATGGGAGATCGTGGCGCCGGTTTCAATTTGGGTCGGGCCGTGGCCCCGTCGCGTCACCGTGGAGACCGGCTCGAACGTTGGGTTTCAGGTGTCGTGAGCGTCTTGCAAGGCTTCGCACAGCGTGGAGAGGGCCGTCAGCGGTGCGACATCTCGGCGCGTCACCAGACCGGTGGGCACGTGGGCGGCGCGGGCCGGGAGGTCGGTGGTTTGCAGGAGTCCCGCATGACGGGACTGCGTGACCACGCGACGCGGCATGAGTGTCCACCCCAGTCCCACCGACACACAGCCGAGGATGCCTTCGAGGGTGCCGAATTCCATGGCTTCCGCACTGGCGTGCCCAAGGGTGCGTTGCCAGGCCAGTGCCCGGGCCCGGTAGGCACAACCTTCGCGGAACAGGATCAGAGGGAGGTGGGCGGCCTCGGTGTCACGCGCCTGGACCTGGACCAGTTCCTCGTCCACCAGAGGCAGGAACACCAGATCGTCGTGGTTGATCGGTCCGGCCACGAAGGCCCCGTCCAGCCGGTGCTGCATCACCTGCTCGATCAGGCGTGCAGAGGTGTCGGTCTGGATGCGCAGTTCCAGTCCGGGGTGCCGCCGGCGCACGACCTGCAGGGCGTCGGGCAGGTGCAGGGCGGCAAAGGTCTCCATGCTGCCCAGGCGCAACTCCCCGCTGCCGCTGCCCACCTGACGCAGCGCGGTGACGGTCTGTCGTTCCAGTTGCAGCATGCGCCGCGCATAGTCCAGCAGCACCCGCCCGGGGGGCGACAGTTCCAGCCCACGGCCCTTGCGGTGAAACAGCTCGACCCCCAGTTCGACCTCCAGTCGGCGTATGCGTCCCGTGACATTCGACTGCACGGTGTGGAGTTTTCGGGAAGCGGCCAGCACCCCGCCTTCTTCCACCACCGTTTGGAAGGTGTGCAGTGCCACGAGCTCCATGAATGAATCTCCTTTTGAGAATATTTGGTTCTAAACAAATCATTTGTAGAGATAGCTTAATCGCATTAACGTGGCGGCCGTCAATGCCCTGTTCTGAACCGCACCTTCCCATGACCCTGGACCGACAACGCATGCAAGTGCTTGCTGCCGGCATCTGCAGCCTGATGCTCACGATGGGGGTGGCGCGTTTTTCGTACACGCCGTTGTTGCCCCTGATGCAGCAACAAGCCGGCCTGGGGGTGGCCGAGGCGGGGACCCTGGCGGCGGTGAACTATGCCGGTTACCTGAGCGGGGCGTTGGTGGCTTCGATGATCAGCGACCTGCACCTGAAGGACCGGCTCTATCGCCTGGGACTGGTGGTGGCGGTGCTGGCCACGGCCCTGATGGCGAGCACCTCCAACGTCTGGGTGTGGGGCTTGTCGCGCTACGTGGCGGGGCTGGCCAGCGCCGCCGGGATGCTGATGGGCACCGGCCTGGTGCTGCACTGGCTGATGCGCCACCAGTTCCGCAGCGAGCTGGGGTTGCACTTTGCCGGCGTGGGGCTGGGCATTGCCGGGTGCGCGCTGCTCGTCATCGGGATGAGCGGGCACCTGGACTGGCGAGGCCAGTGGTGGGCCTTTGCGGGGCTGGGTGCGGCACTGCTGGTGCCGGCTTGGCGTTGGCTGCCGCCCCCGGACACCAGCGGCGTGACGACGGGTGGACACAAACTGGTCGACCGTCCACCAGGCGCCACCTTCATGGCCCTGTTCATGGCGGCGTATTTTTGCGCCGGCATGGGTTTTGTCATCAGTGCCACGTTCATCGTCGCCATCGTCGAGCGCCTGCCGGGCTTGGCGGGCAAGGGCGTGTGGGTCTTTCTGGCCATCGGCATCGGCGCCGCGCCGGCTTGCTTCAACTGGGACCGCATCGCCCGGCGCATGGGCGATCTCGATGCGTTGATCCTGGCGTGTCTGCTCCAGATCGTGGGCATGCTGCTGCCCGTGTGGGTCGGTGGGTTGGCGGCATCCGTTCTGGGTGCGCTGCTGTTCGGAGGCACCTTCATCGGCATGGTCAGTCTGGTGCTGACCATGGCCGGGCGCTACTACCCCACACGCCCGGCCAAGATGATGGGCAAGATGACGCTGTCGTACGGGGTGGCCCAGATCGTGGGGCCGGCATTGACCGGATGGATGGCGATCCGCCTGGGCAGCTACGACGCCGGGCTGTACATGGCTGCGGCCGTGATGCTGGTGGGGGCTGGACTGCTGGGGATTCTGAGGCGTGTGGAGCGTCGGGATCGGGCCGAGCCCTCGCGTCCGGTGGCGGGTTGAGTTTCGATGGTCGACCGGCACCACAGCCCACAGTCGCTCATGTCACCGGCACCAAGAGAAAGGGCCGCAGATGCGGCCCCATACCGGTGCGGAAGCACGCAGGGATCAGAGCTGATCCTTGTAGCCGGGGGTCGGCTTGAAGCGCACCGTCTTGGAGGCGGCGATCTTCACGGTGGCGCCCGTCTGGGGGTTGCGGCCGGTGCGTTCGCCGCGCTCGGCGACCTTGAACGTGCCGAAGCCGGAGATGGACACCGTGCCGGTCTTGACCAGCTGATCCTTGACCGTGTCGAACACGAAGTCGAGCATTTCGGCCGAGCGGACCTTCGGCACGTCGAACTTGGCCGCGATGAGGTCCACGAAGGCGGCCTTCGTCATCAGCACGGGCTTGGCCGCGGCCTTCTTGGCAGCGGTCTTGGAGGCAGCCTTCTTGGCGGGCGCCTTGGCAGCGGCCTTGGAGGCGGACTTAGCAGCGGTCTTGGTTGCCATGGTGTTTGGAGTGGTGAGCGCCCCGAATGCACGAACCCCGGGACGCGTAGGGTTGAAAGATCATAGGGCGCTGGCTGCACATTGCCAGTGTCTCGCCTTGCGCTAGGTGAAATCCTTAGCCGGCTGTGGCTGCGGCGTTACAGTTTTGTTCACTTCCGGTGCTGTTTTCTTCAGAGCAGGTGTTGCTGCCGCAACCGTGCACGCTGGAGGCCTGCGGCGCCTCGCCCTTCGAGAAGGTGCCGGTGACCACGTCGTAGCCCAGTTCGGCCATGTGTTCGGCCAGCCCCGCATCGGCCATGCCCACGTGGTGCTCGAACCAGCGGATGAGTTCGGGCAGCAGTCCGGCGAACATCTCGCGCTTGTCCAGCTCCACCGCTTGCTTGCGCACCTCGCGCAGCACGTTCAGGACTTGCTTGTGCTGGGCGGTGTGGCAGTTGTCGGCCGAATAGCCGGTGGCCAGCATCCAGCGGTCTTCCTGGGCGAAGTGGGCGTCGGTGTGCTCGACCAGTTCGTCGTACAGCGCCAGGAAGGTGTCGAGGTCGCCGCCGAGTGCCGCTTCGACCCGTGCCGCCTGCTCGACGAACTCGCGGTGGGTCTGATCCATCTGGGCGTGCTGGGTGACGAGGGCGTCCGACCAGGAAAGGAGGGGCATGGCGGTCCTTGAAGAGAAATGGCAAGGCGGCTGTGCCGGGGTGCACAGCCGCCGGGATGGGATTTCAGTGTGCGTCGCAGGCTACGGCCGACCCACCTGGGTGTCTTTGTGATGCGTCAATTCTAGGGATAGAGCCCCCGGTCCTGGCGCGCCATGAGGATGCGCCCACAGGCCACGGTGAAGGTGGCGGTGCGCAAGGTGATGCGATGCTGGTCGGCGGTGTCCCAGATCTTGGCCAGCGCCTCGACCATGATCTTGTCGAGGCGCTGGTTGATCTCGTCCTCGGTCCAGAAGAAGCTGGAGAAGTCCTGCACCCACTCGAAGTAGGACACCGTCACGCCCCCGGCGTTGCAGATCACGTCGGGCACGACCAGCACGCCGCGCTCGGCCAGGACGTCGTCGGCGTCGGGCAAGGTGGGGCCGTTGGCGCCTTCGAGCACCATGCGCGCGCGCAGTCGATTGGCGCGGGACACATCGATCTGTCCTTCCAGGGCTGCCGGAATGAGGATGTCGCAGTCGACGTTCCAGAACGCCTCGTTGTCCAGGGCTTCTCCGCCCGTGAAGGCCGACACGCCACCGGGTCCGTGGGCCATCGCCGACAGGGCGGCGAGGTCCAGCCCGTGGGGGTTGGCGATGGTGCCCAGGTGATCCTGCACCGCCACGATCTTGGCCCCGGCCGAGGCGAACAGTTCGGCCGCCACGCTGCCCACGTTGCCATAGCCTTGCACGGCCACCCGTGCGCCCACCAGCGGCAGTCCGATGCGACGAGCGGCTTCGCAGCCGGTGACGAACACGCCCCGGCCTGTGGCCTTGACGCGTCCCAACGAGCCTCCCAAGTGCACCGGTTTGCCCGTCACCACCCCTGTGGCGGTGGCGCCGACGTTCATGGAGTAGGTGTCCATCATCCACGCCATGATCTGGGCGTTGGTGTTGACGTCGGGTGCGGGGATGTCCTGCTGCGGGCCGATGATCAGGCCGATCTCGCTGGTGTAGCGGCGGGTGAGGCGTTCCAGTTCCTTGCTGGAGAGCTGCCGGGGATCGACGCGGATGCCGCCCTTGGCGCCGCCGTACGGCAGGTTGACGGCGGCGTTCTTCACGGTCATCCAGGCCGACAGGGCCATCACTTCCTCCAGGGTGACCTGGGGGTGGTAGCGCACGCCGCCTTTGCCGGGGCCTCGGCTGAGGTTGTGCTGCACCCGGTAGCCCTCGAAATGGCGCACCGAGCCATCGTCCATCTCGATGGGTACGTCGACGATCAGGGCCCGCTTGGGGTGGCGCAGCGTGTCGACCCAGCGGGCCAGCGGCCCCAGGTACGGCACGACACGATCGACCTGAGCGAGGTACGTGCCCCAGGGGCTGTGTGCCGAGGGCTGGACGTAAGACAGCCAGCCGGTTTCCTGGGGGGCCGTCGAGGCGGGGGTCGGGGACGTGGAATCCATGGGCACACCTTGTCGTTGGGTTTCGGGTCGCGGCGGTGATGCGGCCTGTCATGCCTGACTGAAACTCTAGGCAAAGGTTCGGCGAGGCGCCGTCAGCCCCCATGCCGTGTGCGCATGGCAGCAGACCGGTGTTTCCTGTTGCTGCCACAGCCCGTGGCGGGGCTTTCACGGGGATGACCCGCGGCGAGGGGTCTTCAGCGTCCGAATTCGTCGCCGAGTTCACGCGCGCGGGCCTGAGCGGCCTGCATGGCCTGCACGAAGGCCTCGCTCACGCCCGCCGTGTTCAGGGCGGTCAGGGCGGCGTGGGTGGTGCCACCCTTGGACGTGACCCGTTCGCGCAGCACCGAGGGTGGGTCGTCGGAGCGACGGGCCAACTCGGTGGCGCCGCCGAACGTGGCCAGGGCCAGTTGCTGGCCCTGTTCCGCACTCAGTCCCATGCGTTCGGCCGCGGCCACCATCGCCTCGATGAAATAGAAGACGTAGGCCGGCCCGGAGCCCGACAGGGCCGTGACGGCGTCCAGGTCCGTCTCGGCCTGCACCCACACCACCTGGCCCGTGGGCGCCAGCAGTCCTTCGATGACGTGGCGTTCGCTGTCGCTGACCGCTTCTCGCGCATACAGGCCGGCGATGCCTTTGCCGATCAGGGCCGGGGTGTTCGGCATGGCGCGCACCACCCGCTCACTTCCCGTGGCGCGGGCGATCGCGTCGCTGCGGATGCCCGCCATCACCGACAGGTGCAGGGCTGGGCCAACCCAGGGGGCACAGGGGGCTGCGGCTTCGGCGAAGGTCTGGGGCTTGGTCGCCCAGACGACGGTGGTCACCTGGGCCAGCGCGGCGTCGGCGGCCGCCTGCACCCGCAGCGCCGGCCAGCGCTGGGTGAGACGCTGACGCTGTTCGTCCCAGGGCTCGACGACGAGGATGTCGGCGGCGGGCATGCCGCTCTCGATCAGGCCACCAAGGATGGCGCTGGCCATGTTGCCGCCGCCGATGAAGGCCAGGCGGGGGGAAGGGGTGTGGGAGGTGTTCATGGGTGGAGTTTAGGAGTGACCGGCCAGCAGCGCCGCGTTGCCGCCTGCGGCGGCCGTGTTCACCGTCACCGTCTGTTCGCCGCACAGGCGCAGCAGGTAGTGAGGGCCGCCCGCCTTGGGACCGGTGCCTGACAGCCCCTCGCCACCGAAGGGCTGCACTCCCACCACGGCTCCGATCATGTTGCGGTTGATGTAGACGTTGCCCACCCGGGCGCGTGCGGCGATGCGCTGGGCGCGCTCGTCGATGCGGGTGTGCACGCCCAGCGTCAGGCCATAACCCAGCGCGTTGATCTCGTCCACCAGGGTGTCGACCCCTCCTGTCCAGCGCACGACGTGGAGGATGGGGCCGAAGAGTTCTTCTTTCAGATCGCCGACGCGGGCCAGTTCAAAGGCCACCGGCGCGATGTGGGTGGACTGCAGGGCGGCGGGCAGCGGGGCCCTGGCGATCAGTCGGGCGTCGTGTTCCAGCCGTTGGAGGTGTCGGCTCAGGTGGGCGTGGGCTTCGGCGTCGATGACCGGACCGACGTCGACCGACCAGCTCTCATCGGGCTGGGCCGGCACACCCAGGCGCAGTTCCCGCAGGGCCCCGGCCAGCATCTCCAGCAGGTCGTCGGCGATCCCCTCGTGCACACACAGCAGGCGCAGGGCCGAGCAACGCTGCCCGGCGCTGCGGAACGCGCTGGTCACCACGGCGTCGATGACCTGCTCGGGCAAGGCGCTGGAGTCCACCACCATGGCGTTGAGTCCTCCCGTCTCGGCAATCAGGGGCACGATGGGGCCGTCCTGGGCGGCGAGGGTGCGGGCGATGGTGCGTGCCACCGCTGTCGATCCGGTGAAACACACGCCAGCGCAGTGGCGGTGTCCGACCAAGGTGGTGCCCACCGTTTCGCCGCGGCCGGGCAGCAAGGCGATGGTGTCCGGAGGCAGGCCCGCCTGAACGAGCCGCTCGACCAAGGCGCGGGCGCTGGCGGGCGTCTGTTCGGCGGGTTTGGCAGCCACCGTGTTGCCGGTCACCAGTGCGGCCACGACTTGTCCGGTGAAGATGGCCAGCGGAAAGTTCCACGGGCTGATGCAGACGAACACCCCGCGGCCGTGCAGGTGCAGTTCGTTGTGTTCGCCGGTGGGGCCGGGTAGGACCTGCGGGGCCAGCAGCCGTTCGGCCTGCTCCGCGTAGTAGCGGCAAAAGTCGACGGCTTCCCTCACCTCGGCCACGCCGTCTCCCAGGGTCTTGCCGCCCTCGTGGGCCAGCAGGGCCACCAGATGTGGCAGGTCGCTTTCCAGGGCCGAAGCCGTGCGACGCAGCACGGCACACCGTTCGGCCAGGGGCGTGGCGGCCCAGGCGGGCTGGGCCGCGTGCAGACGGTCCATGGCGGCGGCGGCTTGTGCGGGCGTGACGTCCGGCACCGTCCGGTCGGACCTGCGGGTGAGTGCCTGGAGCAGAGGCAGGCGTTGTGCCGCCACCGCCAGGTCGATCCCACGCGCATTGGCCCGGGCGGAACCGTACAGGTGGGAGGGAAGGAGCAGTTTCATGTGCGCCCGGGGGGCCAGGGGGCTGCGCAGGAGGGTGTCCAGCCCCGTGCCCGGATCGGCCAGCTGGTGCACGAACGAGGAGTTGGCGCCGTTTTCCAGCAGCCGTCGCACCAGGTAAGCCAGCAGATCGCGGTGGCGCCCGACCGGGGCGTACACGCGCAGGGGCGGGGCCGCCTCCGCCTGCATCACCTGGGCGTAGACCCCTTCTCCCATGCCGTGCAGGCGCTGCATCTCGAAGCGGGCGCCGGTGGTGCGGGCCATTTCGAGGAGCGCGGCGATCGTGGCTGCATTGTGGGTGGCGAACTGGGGGTACACCACCTCCTGGGCGGCCAGCAGGGCCTGTGCGCAGACCAGGTAGCTCAGGTCCGTGTGGTCCTTTTCGGTGAAGACTGGATAGCCCGACAGGCCCAGTTCCTGGGCGCGCTTGACCTCGCTGTCCCAGTAGGCGCCTTTCACCAGACGCACCATCAGTCGCACACCGCGGGCCCGGGCTTGCCGGACCACGGCATCCACTGTGCAGGTGGCGCGCAGCTGGTAGGCCTGCACGGCCAGACCCAGGCCGCCCCACTGCGGGTGCTCGGCGGCGACGCGGCGCATCAGGGCGTCCAGCACCTGCAGCGACACTTCCAGGCGATCGCTTTCTTCCGCGTCCAGGGTCAGGTTGAGGTTGGCTCGTGCGGCCGCGTCGACCAGTGTCCACACCCGGGGCAGCAGGCGCTCGGCCACGAGGTCGGTGCGGGCCGCTTCGTAGCGGGGGTCGAGGGCCGAGAGCTTGATCGAGATGCCGTCGGCCGCCTCCGGCGCGGACGCCCGGCCTCCCGGCAGCGAGGCCGAAATGGCTTCCAGGGCGTGGCGGTACGCCTGAAGATAACGCTGCGCGTCGGCATCGGTGCGGGCCCCTTCGCCCAGCATGTCGTAGCTGTGCAGGGCCTGGCCGGCGCGGGAACTGCCATGGCCTCGCTGCAAGGCGCTTTCGATGGACTCGCCCAGCACGAACTGCCGGCCCAGCAACTGGATGGCTCGCACCGTCGCCTTCACGACGGTCTGGGCCCCCAGGCGCTGCAGCAGGCCGGCGGGGTCGGCCCCGTCGCCCGGCAGGAGCTTGCGCGACCAGACGATGGCCTGGTCGGCCAGCCCCGACAGCACCGGGTGTCCGGACCCGTCCGGGTGGCCGGCGAAGTCGGCTCGCCCCAGCTGGTCGGCGGTCAGGGCGATGGCCGTGGCGGTGTCGGGCACGCGCAGCAGGGCCTCGGCCAGCCGCATCAAGGCCAGGCCTTCGGCGCTGGAGATGGGGTATTCCTGGAGCAGCGACTCCATGGCCCAGAAGGCCGGTGGATGGGCCCGCACGGCATTCACCCAGGGTGTGGCGCGGCGGCGCACGTCGGACCAGTCCAGGCGGGGCACTGCGCCCCGGCCGAGCTGTGCCAGAAGCTGGCTCACGAGTTGCATCTCATCGAGCACCGGAGGACCGAGCGTGTCTGCAGGCGCGTGTGGCAGCGGGGTCGGCTCACCGGAGACCGCAGGGGCCGCCGAGCAGGGGATCGAGGTCATGAGAGTTCCTGTACTGGTTGATTGTTTTAGTCTGCTCCTACTGATCTGGAATCTTTCGCCAAAATTGAATTGTTTCGCTGGAAAATATCCTGAATGCAAGAAGCCAAGCCTTCCTCCACGCTCGACAAGACCGATCGCAAGATCCTGCGCCTGTTGCAGGCCGACGGGCGTCTGGCCAACCTGAAGCTGGCCGAGGCGGTGCACCTCTCGCCCACGGCCGTTCTGGAGCGTGTGCGCCGCCTCACGCGCGACGGCTACATCCTCGGCTACGAGGCGCGCTTGAACCCCCGGCTGCTGGACGCCGGGCTGATGGTGTTCGTCGAGGTTTTGCTCGACCGCACGGTGCACGATGTGATGGACAACTTCAAGGCCGCCGTGCACGTGCGCCCGGAGATCTTGGAGTGCCACCTGGTGGCCGGGGGCTTCGACTACCTGCTCAAGACCCGCGTGGCCGACATGGCGGCCTACCGCGAGTTCATCGGCACCGTCATCTGGACGTTGCCCGGGGTGCGCGAGACGCGCACCTATGCGGTGATGGAGGAGGTCAAGAACACGGCGGCAATCGACGTCTGACGGCGGTGCCCGGCGGGCCGGACGCCGGGCCGTGCGGGCGCCGGATCGGAGCGTTTCAGGTGCGGTGGCCGAAGATGGCGGTGCCGACACGCACCATCGTGGCGCCTTCGAGGACCGCGGCTTCGAGGTCCGCGCTCATGCCCATGGAGAGGGTGTCCAGGCCGGTGAGGCCCTCGCGCTGCAGTTGCTCCAGCAGCGTGCGCAGCACCCGGTGGGGGGCGCGTTGGGCTGCCGGGTCGTCTGCCGGCTCGGGAATGGACATCAGCCCGCGCAGGCGCAGGCGGGGCAGGGCCGCCACGGCCCGGGCGAGGGAGGCCACCTCATGGGGGGGCACGCCACTCTTGCTGTCTTCACCACTCACGTTGACCTGCAGGCACACCTGCAGCGGAGCGGCCCCCGCCGGCCGCTGTTCGCTCAGCCGCTGGGCGATCCTCAGGCGGTCGATGCTGTGCACCCAGTCGAAGGCCTCCGCCACCCCGCGGGTCTTGTTGCTTTGCAGCGGGCCGATCAGGTGCCACTCCAGTTGTGGGCGCAGGTCGCTCAAGGCCTCGATCTTGTCGAGGGCTTCCTGCACGTAGTTTTCGCCAAAAGCACGCTGCCCGGCTTCGAAGGCCTCGCGCACCGCCAAGGCCGGCTGGGTCTTGCTGACGGCCAGCAGCGTGACGCCCTGCACAGGTCGGCCCGCGAGTTGACAGGCCTGCTCCAGGCGGTGGCGAACGTCCTGCAGGCGGGAGGGGATCGTGGTCATAATCCACGAGCTTAGCCCCATTTTTCCGGTTTCCGCAGGACTCCACCCCGCATGGACATCACCCAGCTGCTGGCCTTTTCCGTCCGCAACAAGGCCTCCGACCTGCACCTCTCGGCAGGCTTGCCACCGATGATCCGGGTGCACGGCGACGTGCGGCGCATCAATGTCGATCCCCTGCAGCACAAGCAGGTCTACGACATGGTCTACGACGTGATGAACGACTCGCAGCGCAAGATCTACGAAGACGCGCTGGAAGTCGACTTCTCTTTCGAGATCCAGGGCCTGGCGCGATTCCGGGTCAACGCCTTCAACCACAACCGGGGCGCGGGTGCGGTGTTCCGGACGATTCCGAGCAAGATCCTGACGTTGGAGCAACTCAACGCGCCCAAGATCTTTGCCGAGCTGGCGCTCAAGCCGCGCGGCATGGTGCTGGTGACCGGCCCGACCGGCTCGGGCAAGTCGACCACGCTGGCGGCGATGGTCAACCACCTCAATGAATCCGAATATGGGCACATCCTCACGGTCGAGGATCCCATCGAATTCGTGCACGAATCCAAGAAGTGCCTGATCAACCAGCGGGAAGTCGGCCCGCAGACCAAGTCGTTCGAGGCCGCGCTGCGTTCGGCCTTGCGGGAAGACCCGGACGCGATCCTCGTCGGTGAAATGCGCGACCTGGAAACCATCCGCCTGGCGCTGACCGCCGCAGAAACCGGCCACTTGGTCTTCGGCACCTTGCACACCTCCAGCGCCGCCAAGACCGTGGACCGGATCATCGACGTCTTCCCCGCCGCCGAGAAGGAAATGGTGCGGGCGATGCTGTCGGAGTCGTTGGTGGCGGTGATCTCGCAGTCGCTGTGCAAGACCAAGGACGGCCAGGGCCGTGTGGCCGCGCACGAGATCATGTTGGGCAACCCCGCCATCCGCAACCTGATCCGCGAGAACAAGGTGGCGCAGATGTACTCCATCATCCAGACCGGGCAGGCCATGGGCATGCAGACGCTGGACCAGTGCCTCACCGACCTGGTGCGGCGTGGCCAGATCACCCCGGCCGAGGCGCGCACCAAGGCGCGCACGCCGGAAAATTTCCCGGGCTGAAGTTCCGAGCCCTCCACCGAACGCACCGTTCACCCACGGAACTGCCATGGAACGCGATCAGGCCTCGAAATTCGTCAACGATCTGTTGCACCTGCTGGTCAAGCGCAAGGGATCGGACCTGTTCCTGACGGCCGACTTTCCGCCCGCCATCAAGATCGACGGCAAGGTCACGCGCGTGTCGCCCCAGAACCTCAGCGGACACCACACGCTGGCCCTGGCGCGCTCGATCATGAACGATCGGCAGGCGGCCGACTTCGAGCGCACCAAGGAGTGCAACTTCGCCATCTCGCCGCCGGGCATCGGTCGGTTCCGGGCCAATGCCTTCATGTCGCAAGGCAACGTGGGCTTGGTGATCCGGACCATTCCGAACGAACTGCCCTCCATCGACCGGCTCGGGTTGCCGGCCGTTCTCAAGGAGGTGTCGTTGAGCAAGCGTGGACTTGTCATCATGGTGGGCGCCACCGGATCAGGCAAGAGCACCTCGCTGGCCGCCATGGTCGATCACCGCAACGAATCGACCTACGACCACATCATCACGGTGGAGGACCCGGTCGAGTTCATCCATCCGCACAAGAACTGCATCGTCACGCACCGCGAGGTGGGCCTGGATACGCTGAGCTGGCACGAGGCGCTCAAGAACACGCTGCGCCAGGCGCCCGACGTGATCCTGATGGGCGAGATCCGTGACCGCGAGACCATGGAACACGCGGTCACGTTCTCCGAAACGGGGCACCTGTGCATGGCCACGCTGCACGCCAACAGCGCCAACCAGGCCCTGGACCGCATCGTCAACTTCTTTCCTGAAGAAAAGCGCGCCCAGGTGCTGATGGACCTGTCGCTGAACCTTCGGGCCATGGTGTCGCAGCGTCTGTTGGCGCGTGACGACGGCATCGGCCGCATCGCGGCGGTGGAGGTCATGCTCAACACGCCGCTGGTGTCGGAACTGATCTTCAAGGGTGACGTGACGGGCCTCAAGGAGGTCATGAAAAAAAGCCGTGAGCAGGGCATGCAGACCTTCGACCAGGCCCTGTTCGACCTGTTCGAGGCGCACCAGATCACCTACGCCGATGCGCTGCGC
Source organism: uncultured Sphaerotilus sp. (assembly GCA_964470355.1). Taxonomy (GTDB): domain Bacteria; phylum Pseudomonadota; class Gammaproteobacteria; order Burkholderiales; family Burkholderiaceae_C; genus Sphaerotilus. Next base: position 40,676 of record CAYYCN010000007.1, on the reverse strand, counting down.
AACGCCGATTCCGTCAACGACTTGCGCCTGCAGATCAAGTTGCACAGCTTGCGTGCCCGCAGCACGGACCTGCTGTCCGGCACCGAAGATTTCACCATTGCCTGATTCCAGGATCTTTTATGAACGCAAAGACATACGAAGCTGTGGCGCCGCGCCGCGTGGCCTTTCTTGGACTGGGCGTGATGGGCGGCCCGATGGCCGGCCACCTGGCGGCAGCGGGCCACGACGTGTGCGTTTACAACCGCACGGCGACCAAGGCCGAGGCCTGGGTGGCTCGGCATGGTGGCCGCTCGGCGGCCACGCCGGCGCAGGCGGTGCAGGGTGCCGAGTTCGTGTTCATCTGCGTGGGCAATGACGACGACCTGCGCGCGGTGGTCCTGGGCGAGCAGGGGGCCTTGGCGGGGGCTTCGGCAGGCACCGTGTTCGTGGACCACACCACCGCATCGGCCGAGGTGGCACGCGAGCTGGCGCAGCAGGTGTCGGGGTCGGGCATGGCATTTGTGGACGCACCGGTGTCCGGCGGCGAGGCGGGTGCGGTCCATGGCGTCCTGACCATCATGTGCGGGGGTGACGAGGCCGCCTTCGAGGCCATGAAGCCGGTGGCGATGGCTTACGCCCGGGCGATCACCCGTGTGGGCGAGGCCGGTGCCGGCCAACTGGCCAAGATGGTCAACCAGATCTGCATCGGGGGCCTCGTGCAGGGACTGTCCGAAGCCATTGCCTTCGGACACAACGCCGGCCTGGACATGAAGCAGGTGCTCGACGTCATCGGCAAGGGGGCGGCCCAGAGTTGGCAGCTCGACAACCGGGGACACACCATGGTGGACGACCGATTTGAGTTCGGATTTGCCGTGGACTGGATGCGCAAGGACCTGGGGCTGGTGCTGGCCGAGGCCCGCCGCAACGGATCCACGCTGCCGGTCACTGCGCTGGTGGACCAGTTCTATGCCGACGTGCAAGGCATGGGTGGCGGCCGCTGGGACACCTCCAGCCTCATTCGCCGCCTGCGTCGTCGCTGAGGCGCCGCGCACCCGAACAGTGGAGGGCTGTTGCAAGCGGGCCCGGTGGGCCCGAGGCTCAGAGCGGAACGCGCGACGACGAGCCGGGTGTGGCCTTCTGGGGCAGTTGGTCCGGTGAGATGATTTCCAGCACACGGACCACCTTTTCCACGCCGGACACTTCGCTGGCGAGATCGGTGGCCCGGGTGGCTTCTTCCTCGGTGACCCGGCCCATCAGGTAGACCACGCCGCGTTCGCAGATCACGTTGAACGCCCCGGCCGACAGCGACTTGGCCGCCAGCAACCGGGCCGACACCTTGCTCTTGAGCAGTTCGTCCTTGGAGCGCTCGCTGAACGAGCTGGGCCAAGCCACCACGGTCTCGTTGAAGAGTTCCTTGACGCCCTCGACCTTGCGCAGGGCGTCCTCGAGAACCTTGCGGTCCTCTTCGTTGTGCACTTCGCCCGTGAGCAGCAGCGTGTGGTTGTAGCTGTGGACGTTGATGTGCTCGCGCGCGCCCACCAGTTCACGGATGCGATTGGCCGCACGAAGCTCGACGGTTTGGTCATCGAGGATGGTGCCGGAGCTGCGCCGGTCGGAGGCCACCATGGCGCCGCCCAGCGCGGCTCCGCCGACGAGCAGCGGGGCGCAGGCGGTCAGGGAGACGCCCGAGGCGATCAGGGCCAGGGTCAGGCCGAGCGTGCGCAAGCCGGTGTGGCCGTGGCGGGGGAGCTTCATTCGTCTTCCTGTTCTCCGAGCAGCTGGACATCGATCGCATCGCAGATGCAATGGATGGCCAGCAAGTGGACTTCCTGGATGCGGGCGGTGCGCTGGTGCGGCACGCAGATGTGGACATCGGTCTCGGCCAGTGCCTGGCCGATCTTGCCGCCGCCCTTGCCGGTCAAGGCCACAACGATCATCTCCTGCTCGTGTGCGGCCTCGATGGCGGCCAGCACGTTGGCGGAATTGCCGCTGGTGCTGATCGCCAGCAGCACGTCACCGGGATGACCCAGCGCCTGCACCTGCTTGGAGAAGATCTGGTTGAAGTCGTAGTCGTTGCCGACGGCGGTGATGATGGAGGTGTCGGTCGACAGCGAGAGGGCTGCGAGTCCGGGGCGCTCTCGCTCGAAGCGGCCCACGAACTCGGCCGCAAAGTGCTGGGCATCACCCGCCGAGCCCCCGTTGCCGCAAGCCAGCACCTTGCCGCCGGAGGTGATGGCGCCAAAGATGGCGTTCACCGCGTCGGCGATGGGTTTGGTGAGGGTCTCGGCCGCCGCGTACTTCAGGTCCGCGCTGTCGAAAAACTGTTGTTGGATGCGTTGCTGCAGCATCTGACAATGATAAGACAGCGCCAGGGCTGCGCACCGTGTGGGGCCGCATCGAGGGGGCTCAGCGACCGGCATCGAAGGCCGCCGGGAGCCATTCGATCTCACCGGCGTCGATCGCCACCACGTCGAAACGGCAAGGGGGCCATTCGGGGCAGTGGTGCTGTAGGTAGTGCTGGGCCGCGAACACCACGCGGGCGCGTTTGCCCGCGGAGATGGACGCTGCGGCACCGCCGTGTGCCGAAGAAGCGCGGCTGCGCACCTCCACGAACACCAGGGTGCCGTCGCGTTCGTCGAGCAGGATCAGGTCGATTTCACCGCCGCGTCGGTGCGGGCCGCGCGCCACTCGATAATTGCGGGCGACGAGCCTCAGGCCGCGGGCCTGGAGGTATCGACACGCGAGCGACTCGGCCGTGTCACCCCGGACCTTGGTGTCGGAGGAGGCGGGCCGGTTTTCCGACTGCTGGTTCCGGGCGCTGCGGCCCGGGGGGACATCGACGCTGGACACCCTCTCTTCTCCCATCGTGCTGCAAGCTGCCGCCTTGGCGGCCGGATCGCAGTCCTACCCTGTGGGGGCACTGTACGTGGTGGCCACCCCCATCGGCAACTTGGCGGACCTGACGTTGCGGGCCGTCCACGTCCTGTCTCTGGTGGACGCCGTGGCGTGTGAAGACACGCGGGTGACGGCCCACCTGCTCCAGCGCATCGGATTGCACCGCCCGCTGCTGTCCGTGCACGAGCACAACGAGGAATCGGCGGCGCGAGGCGTGATCGAGAAACTGCGGCAGGGGCAGCGTGTGGCCTATGTGAGCGACGCGGGCACACCGGGGGTGTCGGACCCGGGGGCGCGGCTCGTGGCGTCGGTGCGTGCCGCCGGCTTGCCGGTCATGCCGCTGCCGGGCGCCAGCGCCGTGGTGACGGCGCTGTCTGGCGCGGGCGACACCCAAGGTGAGGGGTTCCGGTTTGTCGGCTTCCTGCCGCCCAAGGCCCAGGCCCGAGCCCAGGCCTTGCAGGCGCTGGAGGCGGAGGCCGCGAGCGTCGTGGTGTTCGAGGCGCCGCATCGCATCGAGGCCTTGGCCGAGGCCATGGCCGAACAGTGCCCGCAGCGCACGGTCACGGTGTGCCGTGAGCTCACCAAGCAGTTCGAGCAGATCGTCACGCTGGTGGCTTCGGATTGGCCGGCCTGGCTGGCCGCCGATGCCGACCGTCGCCGCGGTGAGTTTGTGCTGGTGCTGCACGGACAGCGCGCCCCATCCGGGGGGGCGCAGGTGCTGCCGGCCGATCTGGAGCGCTGGCTGCGGGTGCTGCTCAAGGAGCTGCCGGTCAAGCAGGCCGCGGGCCTGGCGGCTGAGGCCAGCGGCTGGCCGCGCAAGGCGCTGTATCAGCAGGCCCTGGCCTGGCGTCAGGACGTCGAGGAAGACGAGGAAGACGACGCGACTTGAATGTCCGCGCCCTGGGGGCGCTTTTCCGGGATGTGCACTACTGAGGCCCATTGCGACACGCCGGACCCCCTCTGCTCGGGGACCGGCCCCCGACGCGTGCCGGTGCCCGTCCGATTGCCCCGACAATCCGGCGCATGCTGCGAATCGCTCTAGTCACCCCGATGCTGCCCGTGCCCTTCGACCTGACGTTCGGGCGCTTCATCCACGAAACCGCGCGTTCGCTGAGCCGGGTCGCCACGGTCAAGTGCTATTTCCAGACGCTGCGCTATCCGAAGGTCCTCGGGCTGAAGGCCAAGACCTACGTCTACGGTGACGTGGGCGAGGACTACAGCCTCGACGGTTGCGACGTCGAGCACTACAACTACCCTGGCCTGCCGGTGGTCACGCGGGGCTGGAACGGTCACATCGCCAGCCAGTACCTCACGCCGCGTGTGCGTCGTTTCAAGCCCGATGTGGTGCTGGCCTACTGGGTCTACCCCGATGGCTACGCTGGCATCCGCACCGCCCGGGCCCTGGGCGTGCCCTGTGTGATCGGAGCGCTGGGTTCGGACATCCACGTGCGCTCAGGTGTGAACGTCAAGATGACGCAGCGGGTCATCGACGAGATGGACGCCATGATCACCGTCAGCGAGGCCATGCGCCAGTACTCGATCCGGGAGTTCCGGGCCGATGCCTCCAAGGTGCACACCATCGTCAACGGCTTCAACACGAAGGTGTTCCGTCCGATGGATCCGGCGGCCGTGCGGGCCAAGTGGGGGGTCAAGCCCGACGAGAAGCTGATCGTGTACGTGGGGCGTTTCGTCGAAGCCAAGGGCATGCGTGAGCTGGTGTCGGCGTTCCAGACGCTGGCGGCGGCCGATCCCAAGGTGACGCTGGCCATGGTGGGCGATGGGGTCATGCGCGACGAGCTCATGGCGTTGCTGGCGTCCACGGGCCTGAGGGACCGCCTGCACTTGCCTGGGGGGCAACCACCCGAGCAGGTGGCGGAGTGGGTCAACGCGGGCGACGTGTGCACGTTGCCGAGCTGGAGCGAGGGCTACCCGAATTCGGTGGTCGAAGGGGTGGCCTGCGGCCGTCCTGTCGTGGCTTCGGACGTGGGCGGCACGCGCGAGATCCTGAACGCCGACAACGGCATCCTGGTGCCCCGCAAGGATCCGAAGCGTCTGGCCGAGGCCCTGCGCGAGGCGCTGGACCGGCCGTGGGACCACGCGGCCATTGCCGCTGCGATGAAGCGCACCTGGGACGACGTGGCGGTGGAGACCCTGGCTGTGTGTGAACAGGTGGTGCGCAGCCGGCGGGGGTGATCCGCGCCCGGGGCGCCTGACACCCGGTCAGGTCGGGTGGAGGGCGAACCAGGCTTGTGCGTCACGCACGTCCTGCCCGATGCCGGCCTTGAGGGCGTCGAGTCCGTCATAGCGGCGTTCGTCGTGAAGCTTGTGCAGGAGCTCGACCGACACCACTCGGCCGTATGCGCCTTCCGGGCCCAGGTCGTCGGGCCACTCCAGGCAGTGCACTTCCAGCAGCACCCGGCCGGCGTCCTCGATCGTCGGGCGCACCCCCAGGCTCGCCACACCGCGCAGGGGCGGGGAGCCCGCCGGTGCCAGTCCGTGCACCTGCACGACAAAGATGCCTCGGGCGGCGGGATGGGCGTGGCCGAATCGCACGTTCAGTGTGCGGAAACCCAGATCCCGTCCGAGCTTGCGCCCATGCTGGACGTGTCCGCTGATGCTGTACGGCCGCCCGAGCAAGGCCGCGGCCTGGGCCATCTGGCCGTTCTGCAACGCTTCGCGGGTGGCGGAACTCGACACACGCAGCCCATGCACCTCGTAGCTCATCATCCGGGCGACGTCGAAGCCCTGCTGCGCGCCCCGGGCGTCGAGCATGGCGTAGTCGCCCCGGCGGCGCGCGCCGAAGCGGAAGTCGTCGCCCACCAGCACGTAGCGGGTCCTCAAGCCCTGAACCAGCACCTCGTCGACAAAGGCCTCTGCCGACAGGGAGGCCAGATGCTCATCGAAGCGCATGAGCACGACCTGGTCGACGCCGCAGCGTTCGAGCTCCTGCAGCTTGTCGCGCAGGGTCGCGACGCGGGCCGGGGCCGATTCGGGCTGACCGGCGCGGGCCGCGAAGAAATCCCGCGGGTGGGGCTCGAAGGTCATCACGCAACTGGCCAGTCCCCGGTGACGGGCCTCGTTGATCAGCAGCGCGAGCATGGCCTGGTGTCCTCGGTGGACACCGTCGAAGTTGCCGATCGTCAGGGCGCACTGGGGCGCCAGATCCGAGTGGTGGAAGCCGCGGAAGACTTGCATGGGCCGCGATTATCAACGCCGCCAGGCTTGGACATGGCGGGGCGCGGTCCGGCGTTTGGGCGCCGGGCGTGCGGTCGTCACGGCTGGGGCCGGGGCGGCGCGTCGAACACGTCCAGCGGGAGCCAGTGCCACTGGCCGGGCCGGGAGCCTTCCGGCAGTGTCACCGGACCGAACGCGCTGCGGTGCAGGCCCTCCACGTGGTTGCCCACGGCGGCAAGCATGCGTTTGACTTGGTGGTATTTGCCCTCGGTCAGCGACAGGCGCAGGTGGCGCTCGTTCACGATCTCGGCGGCGACCGCCCGCACCGGCGCTGGATCGTCGTTCAGGACCACCCCGTTCAACAGTTGCTGCACCTGATCGGCATCCAGGTCGCGGGCGCACTGGACTTCGTAGACCTTGGTGACGTGTTTGCGGGGGTGGGTGAGGCGGTGGATGAGTGCGCCGTCGTCGGTGAGGATGAGCACACCGGTCGTGTCCTGGTCGAGCCGTCCGACCGGCTGCACGCCTCGGCGGCGCAGCGGTGCCGGCAGCAGGCTCATGACGCTGGGCCAAGCGCTCGGTTTTTGGGAGCACTCGAATCCGGCGGGCTTGTTCAGCACGAGCAGGGCCTGGGGGGCGACGGGCCACGGCTGACCGTCGATGTCGAGCACGATGCCCGAGGGTGCGAGCGTGTGTTCGGGGTCATCCAGGGGCAGGCCGGACAGTTGGACCCGCCCACTGGCCGCGAGGCCCAGGCACTCGTGACGGCTGCCGAAACCGATCTGGAACAGGGCATCGGCCAAGGTGAGCGAGGCGAGGCCTTTGCTCTTGTTCTTTTTGGACATGATGGGGCTCAAGGGAAACGGGTTGAACAGTGTGCAGCAACTCACGCGCACCGGACGGCGCATCGGTCGGAACAGGCACAGGGCGCTGGATTCGCTGAGGATGGAGAGTGATCGCAGTCGGCTTTCCGGCCAGGTGCCCGGTGGGTCGTCCTTCAGTCCCCAAGATCTTGCCGTACTTGTCATGCGCCTGAACCTCCCGGTCACCCAGAAAAACCATCCCATCGACCCGCGAGTCCTGCTGGTGTCCACCACCGACACGAAGGGTCGCATCACCCACTGCAACCAGGCGTTTGTCGACGTCAGCGGCTACAGCTACGAGCAACTGATTGGCCAGCCGCACAACCTGATCCGGCATCCGGACATGCCACCCGAGGCTTTTCGGGATCTGTGGGCGACGCTGGCCTGCGGCCGTCCGTGGTCGGGCATCGTGAAAAACCGGCGGGCCAATGGCGACCACTACTGGGTCCACGCCAACGTCACGCCGGTGCTCGAAGGGGGGCGGCCCGTGAGCTACCTGTCCGTGCGCACCGCCGCCACGGACGAGGACGTGAAACGGGCCGAAGCCCTGTATGCGCGGGTGGTCCGGGAACGGGATCGTCCCACGATCCGGCTGCATGCCGGACGGGTCCGCCGGGTGGGGTGGCGTGACTGGCCGTGGCGGGTCTTCCGTCTGAAACTGACGGCACGCATGGTCGTCAGCCAGGCCTTGGTGATGGGCACGGTCCTGGCGACGGCGGCGCTGATCGAGCGCTGGCAGCTGCCTCTGCCGCATCTGTGGCTGGCTGGGGTGGCCGTGTGTGCGTCGGTGGCCATGCTGATCGGATTCCATCGCTGGGTGACGCAGCCGCTGGCCCGCGCACAGAACCTGGCCGCCGAGGTGGCCGGTTGCCGACTCAATGAACGCCTGGAGCACGATCCGCTCTCCCCCCTGGGCGAACTCATGCGGCGGCTCGACCTCATCAACCTGAACATGCGGGCCATCGTCACCGACGTGCGCTGCGAGGTCCACGAGATGACCGACGCCGCCGACGAGGTCAGCCGTGGAAGCCTGGATCTGGCGGCTCGCAGCGAGTCGCAGGCCGCTTCGGTGCAGCAGACGTCGGCCTCGATGCAGGAGCTCACCGAGCACGTCAACGACACCGCGCGGCTGGCGCGCGAATTGGAGCGCCTGAGCGAGACGGCGCGCCGCAGTGCGGATGTGGGGGGCAGCGAGATGTCGCACGTCACCGCGGCGATGGGGCAGATCCAGGCCTCGTCGCGACAGGTCTACGAGATCATCGAGGTGATCGAGCGCATCGCCGGGCAGACGCATCTGCTGGCCCTCAATGCCGCCGTCGAGGCGGCCCGGGCCGGCGAAGAAGGCCGGGGTTTTGCCGTGGTGGCCGAAGAGGTGCGAGCCCTTGCCAAACGCACACGCGACTCGGCCAGCGACATCGCACAGTTGGTCACCCGGTCCGCTCAGCACGCCGGGGACGGGCACTTGCGTGTGCAAGGGGCCGCCCGGGCCATGCAGGATGTGATCCTGGACGCCGAGGCCATGGCGCGGCAACTGGCCCAGGTCACGGTTGCGGCCCAGGAGCAATCGCTGGGCATCGGCCAGGTGAACGCCGCCGTGGTCGATCTGGATGACCTCACGCAGCGCAATGCCACCCTCGCGCAGCAGGCTGCAGGATCCAGCCGGCAGATGACCGACCACGCCGCCACCCTCATGCGGGCTGTGCAGATCTTCCGGATCGAATCGTGAACGTGCCGATCCGGGCCTCAAGTCCGGGTCGGGGGCGCCGAAGACTTCGATGTTCCCCCTTTCATTTCGTCAGGGGCCGTGCGTGACCTGACCTCCAGGCGCGCCCCGGAGGTCAGCCCATGAAACAGTCGATCACCTTTGTCCACCCTGCCACCCTGCAGCGCCAGGAAGTGCGCGTCGGCCCCGACCACCTGCTGATGGCCGCCGGTGCCGTGGCGGCCCTGACGCGCCTGGGAGAAGTCATGAGCGGGGTGTCGGTGCCCTGGCACTGGTATGCCATCGGTGCCGTGGTGGCCCATCTCGGGCATGTGCGTCATTTGCTGACGTTGCCAGTGGCCGCGTCGGTGGCGTTGTCGCTGATGTCGTCGGGCATGTCCAACCTCATCGGTGGAGCCATTCTCAACCGCTGGATTGCACAGTCGTTCCGCGACGGCGGTTGGAAGATCCGCAACACGGACGGCGAGCTCGGTGAGTATTCGTCACGATTCCTCGCGGTGGACAAGCTGGGCTTTCACGAGAGTGACCTGATGGGCGTGGCCCACCCGGCTTCGCGCCAGTTCTCGCGGGAAGCGGTTCCGGACATGCCGGGCTGGGTCGACACCGTGCCGCAGGCCCGCCGCGATGCCGGGCACTCCGATGTCCGTCAGGCGCGGTCCGAGCCGGGGCATCGCCCGGTCGTGCGCGAGCCCGACACCGTTCTGGGTTGAGTGGCGGCCGCGTGGGCCGAGCGCCCGCGCAGTCCTCCTGTTCGCCGATCAGTCGCGGAAGTTGTGGAACTTCAGCGGTTGCTCGGCGAAGTCTTTTTTCAGCAGCGCGATGGCGAGCTGCAGGTCATCGCGGTTCTTGCCGGTGATGCGCACTTCGTCGCCCTGGATGCTGGCCTGCACCTTGAGCTTGCTGTTCTTGACCGAGCCGGTGATCTTCTTGGCCAGGTCGGACTCGATGCCGTCCTTGATCTTGTCGACGCGGCGCAGCTTGTCGCCGCCGAGCTTTTCCAGCTTCTCGCCCTTGACGAAGAAGTTGATGGTCACGCCCTGCTTGGTCAGCTTGCTGACCATGACCTCGTAGATCTGGTCGATCTGGAAGTCACTGTCGCCGACCAGGTGCACTTCCTTTTCCTTCTCCTTGAGCTCCAGGCTGGCGCTGGTGCCCTTGAAGTCGAAGCGGTTGCCGATCTCCTTGATGGCGGTGTTGACCCCGTTCTTGATCTTTTCCATTTCGGGTTCGAGGGCGGCGTCAAAGCTGGGCATGTCGGTCTTTCGTTCGTGATCGGGGAAGCGGCCGGGCCGGGAGCGGTCCGGGGATGGGGGAAAATTCTGCCATGCGCATCGAATCCGCCGTCAGTCTCAAGTCCTGCAACACCTTCGGCCTGCCCGCCGTGGCCGCCACGCTCATCCGCATCGAGGAGCCGGCCGATGTGCGCCGGGTGGTCGATCATCCCGAATATGGCCGCGCGCCCAAGCTGATCCTGGGCGGGGGCAGCAACATCGTGCTGGTGCGCGACCCGTCGGCGGTGGTGCTGAAGATGGAGATCCCCGGCCTGCGTGTGGTCGAGGAGCGGGCGGACGCCGTCATTGTCGAAGCGGGCGCCGGTGAGTCCTGGCACGGCCTCGTGCAGTGGACGCTGGACCAGGGCCTGCCGGGTTTGGAGAACATGGCGCTCATTCCGGGCACCGTGGGCGCCGCGCCGGTGCAGAACATCGGCGCTTACGGCATGGAGCTGATGGACCGCTTCGAATCGCTCGACGCCGTCGATCTGGTCACCGGCCGAACCGTCACCCTCGATTGGCGGGCCTGCCGCTTTTCCTACCGCGACAGCCTCTTCAAGCAGGAACTGGCGGGCAAGAGCGTCGTGACCACCGTGCGCCTGCGCCTGCCGCGTCCGTGGCGACCGATGCTGGGCTACCTCGACCTGCAGCGCAAGGTGGAAGAAACCGGCATCACCGCGCCGGATGCACGCCAGATTTTTGACTGGGTGGTGGCCATCCGCCGCGCCAAGCTGCCGGACCCGGCCGTCATCGGCAATGCGGGCAGCTTCTTCAAGAACCCGGTGGTCACGGCCGAGCAGTGCCGCGACATCATCGCCCGTGATCCGCACCTGGTGCATTACCCGATGGATGACGGCCACTTCAAGCTCGCCGCCGGCTGGCTGATCGACGCCTGCGGCTGGAAGGGCAAGAGCGTGGGGGGCGCCGGGGTCTACGAAAAGCAGGCGCTGGTGCTGGTGAACCGCGGCGAAGCCCGCGGCTCCGAGGTGCTGACGCTGGCTCAGGCCATTCAGGAAAGCGTCTATGGCCGATTCGGCATCCGGTTGGAGCCGGAGCCGGTGGTGGTGGGCTGAGCCACGCCTTACTGGCGGCGCACGAGCATCGGGGACAGGCTGAGCAGCTCGCGCACCCGCTTGCCGAAGGTCGAGGCTTCGTCACGGGTCTCGAAGGGGCCGACCTTGACCTTGTGAAGCATCTTTTCCTGGAACATCGTCACCAGGGGTTCGGCGCCCTTCAGGGCCTTGCCGACCTGCTTGTAGAACAGGTCCGCCCCGTCCTGGTTCTCGAAGGCCCCCAACTGCAGCCACCAGCCCCGGCCAGGGGTGGTAGGGGCACGCTCCGCGGACAGCAGCTTCAGTGGGCCCACGGTCGGTTTTTCAGCAGACGGGGTGGACGGCGTGGGGACGCTGGCCTTGGCCACGACCGTGGCGGGACGATCCGATGTGCGGGCGCTCTTCTGCACGGGGTTGGGCGGCAGGGCCAGCGGCTGCCATTCCCCTTCGCGGACCGAATCCGGATCGATGGGTTCGATGACCACGTTGGCCGGCTGGTTCACCGAGCCCAGTTTTTGCGCGGCCGCGTAGGACAGGTCGATGATCCGTCCGGGATGGAACGGGCCGCGGTCATTGATGCGCACGACCACTTCCCGGCCGTTGCGGGTGTTTTTCACCCGCACGTAGCTCGGGATGGGCAGCGTCTTGTGGGCGGCGGTCATGCCGAATTGGTTGAACACCTCGCCCGAGGCGGTGCGCTTGCCGTGGAAGGCGTTGCCGTACCAGGATGCCACGCCTTTCTCGACCCATTTTTCCGACGTGGCCCGAGGGGTGTATTTCCAGTCGGCGACGTTGGCGCCCAGGTTGAGCGATGCCACCGGGTCGGCTGCGGCCATGGGAGGGGCCGGCGGCGTGGCCGCTCGGGTCTCCAGTGTCACGGAGTCGACGGCCACTGCAGCGGACTCCCGTTCCGGAGGAGATACTTTCAAAGAGGACTCGACCACGGAGCCTGCGGCATGGGGGGCGGGCTCGACGGCGGCCACCGACGGGGTGTTCTGGCTCCAGGCGCCCGTGGACGCCAAGCCCAGGACCACCAGGGTCCACGAGGTCAGGGTCCGGAGGGGCCGGCAGGGGCGGAGAGGTGTGTTGCTCATGCGGTCTCGGTGGGATCTCATCGCAGGCACGAACCGTGCACGCGATGGGAACAGGCCAAGGGGGCCGGGGCGTCCGAAGCAACCACTCCGTCACGGACGCGCTCAGCGGTCAAGGACAGGCCCAGATCAAGCCTCCGGTCTGCGCCGGTTGTGACCGCGGCCGCAAGTTTCGCACGCGAGCCCGGCGCGCCCGCCAGAAACTCGGACTGATTCGTGGGGGTATTCCATCGAGTGCCCGTGCAGGTCGTGCTGGACCGCGGCGCGGAAGTGGAGAATCCGGGATCCACGACATCAAAACGAAAAACGGTTCGTGCAGCCCCCGCCGCTTCCACCCGGGAGACGAGCCTGGTGCGGTGCCACGGCCCTGAGCCCACCCGATGAATCCCTCTGAATTCGTGTCACCTTCGCCGGAGGTCTCGATGGCCCTCGCGCGCGGGCCGTCGCGCCCAGACCTGCTGCTGAGCGAAACCTTGGCCGACCTGTTCGAGGCCACCGTCCGTCGCAACCCTGAGCGCACCGCGTTGGTTCACGGGGCGCGCCGTGTGTCCTACGCCGAACTGGACCGCATGGCCGATGTGGCGGCCTCCCGTCTGATCGCGGCGGGGGTGGGCCCGGGGCGGATCGCGGGCCTGTGGCTGCCGCGCGGCATTGAGCTGCTGGTGATGCAACTGGCCATTGCCAAGACCGGTGCGGCGTGGCTGCCCAGCGATGCCGACATCCCGGTGGACCGGGTGAAGGTCTGCCTGGACGACGCCGACGCGGTCGGGCTGGTGAGCAGCCGGGCGATGGACGCTCACCTGCACGGGGCGACCCGTCCGGTGTGGGCGGTCGAGGACCTGCTGGCTCCGATCGATGGCGAGATCCGCCGTCGATCGGGGACCCACCCGGACGACCCCGCCTACGTGATCTACACCTCGGGGTCCACGGGCAAGCCCAAGGGCATCGCGATCCAGCAGGGCAGCATCTGCCACTTCCTGCGCAGCGAAAACGCCGTGTTGGGCGTGACGGCCGACGACCGGGTGTACCAGGGGTTTTCGGTCGCCTTCGACATGTCCTTCGAGGAGATCTGGATCAGCTATCTGGTCGGGGCCACGCTGTGGATCGCGCCGCGCGAGATCGCGGCCGACCCCGACGCGCTGCCGCAGGCGCTGGTGGAGCAGGGCATCACCGTGCTGCATGCGGTGCCCACCTTGCTGGCGCTGTTCAACCAGGACGTGCCGAGCCTGCGCATCGTCAACCTGGGTGGCGAGATGTGTCCCCAATCCCTGGTTGAACGCTGGGCCGTTCCGGGGCGAAGGATCTTCAACACCTACGGACCGACCGAAGCCACCGTGTCGGCGAGCCTGGCCGAGTTGCGTGCGGGTGAGCCGGTCACCATCGGGGAGGCGTTGCCCAACTACGGCCTGATGGTGATCTCGACCGAGACCGAGGGCGGACTGCAGTTGTTGGGCCGGGGCGAGGTGGGAGAGCTGTGCATCACCGGCCCGGGCGTGGCGGCGGGTTACCTGGGCCGCCCGGACCTCACGCAGGAGAAGTTCCTGCCCAATCCGTGGGCGGCCGACCCCAGCGAGGCCCGGCTCTACCGGACAGGCGATCTGGCACGCATCGATCCCGACGGGCAGGTGCATTGCCTGGGTCGCGCCGACGATCAGGTCAAGATTCGCGGGTTTCGCGTCGAACTCGGCGAGATCGAGGCGGTGCTGGCGCATCAGCCGGGTGTGGGCACGACTGCCGTGCTGCTGCGCCGGGACGATGGCCTGGACCAGTTGGTGGCCTTCCTGGTGCCCGAGGCGGGGGCGCAACTGCAGCCGTCCGTGCTGCGGTCGGCCCTGGCCGAAGGACTGCCCCCCTACATGGTGCCGACGCGCTACGAAGTGCTCGACGAGATGCCGCGCCTGACGTCCGGCAAGATCGACCGCAAGGACCTCAAGGCGCGACCGTTGACGGTGCTCGCGGTGGATGCGTCCGAGGGCGATGAGCCCCAGACCGAGGCCGAGACTGTGCTCTTCGCGGCCTTGACCCGGCTGTTTCCGGGGCAGCCGGTGCGGCGTGCCGCCGACTTCTTTGATGACCTGGGTGGGCATTCGCTGCTGGCGGCTCGCCTGGCCTCGGCCCTGCGCAGCGACCCCCGCTTCGCCTTGATGACCGTGCGCGACATCTACCAGTTGCGCAAGGTGGGCGAGATCGCCCGCATGCTGTCCGAGATGCAGACGGGCGGCGAAGCCCCTGCTGCGGCCGTCTGGACGCCCCCTTCGTCGTGGCGGCGCTGGCGTTGCGGCCTGGCCCAGGCGGCGGCGGTGCCGGGGTTGGTCGCGCTGCGCATGGCCAACTGGCTGGCCCCGTTTTTCACTTACCACTTTTTCACGGGGGATCCGGACGATTCCGTGGCCTATGCGGTGCTGATGTCGGTGGCCATGTTCCTGCTGACGACGGTGCTGGAGTTTGTCGTCGCGATCGCGGGCAAGTGGTTGATTGCCGGACGGTTGAAGCCGGGGCGCTATCCGCTGTGGGGGTGGGTCTATTTCCGCTGGTGGTTGTCCGACCGGCTGCGAGAAGCGGCTCCAGCCTATCTGCTGTCTGGTTCGTCGCTCTACAACCTGTGGCTGCGGGCGCAAGGGGCGCGCATCGGCCAGGACGTGGTGATCGGCTCGGTGCTGTTGCGTGCGCCGGAGTTGCTGACCGTGGGCGACCGGGCCAGCATCGGCAACGCGGTCAACTTCGAGAACGTGCGGGTCGTGCATGGCGAGCTGCGGATCGGCCCCATCGACATCGGGGCGGACGCCCACATCGGCTCGTATGCCGTGATCGAGGGCGACACCACTCTGGGCGACGGGGCCCACCTGGACGGTCAGACTTCGCTGCCCGAAGGCAGTGCCGTGCCGGCGTGGCGGGTCTGGAGTGGCTCTCCTCCACGCGACGTGGGCGCTTTTGACCCTGCGTCCCTGCCGGCTCGGCCGCCGTGCAGCAACACCCGTCGTGTCGCCGAGGCCGTCTATTTCGTGCTGGGCGTGGTGCTGATCTCGACCCTGTTTTTCCTGCCGGTGTTCCCGGTGTTCATCGTCATCGATCGGTTCGAAGAGTGGATGGCCCTGTCCTGGTTGCAGGGCGATGCGGTGCCGGTGCAACTGGTGCGCTACTTTGTCCTCGCCATTCCCGCCAGTGCGGCGTTGATCGTGCTGACCGCGCTGTTGTCGGCGGTGATCCGTTGGACCATCCAGCCTCGGCTGGCCCCGGGCCGCTGGCCGGTGCACAGCCGGGTCTATTGCGGCAAGTGGCTGGTCAACCAGATCCAGGAATCCAGCCTGCAAGTCCTGCACGGGGTGTACGCCACCGTGTTTTCGCCCTGGTGGTATCGCTTGCTGGGGGCCAAGGTCGGGAAAGAGGCCGAGATCTCGACCGCCCTGGGTGTGGTGCCCGACATGCTGACGCTGGGGGACGAGACCTTCATCGCCGACGCCGTCTTGCTGGGCGACGAGGAAATCGACGGCGGCTGGATGACGCTGCAGCCCACCGTCGTGTCCCGACGCAGCTTCGTGGGCAACTGCGCCTACGTGCCCGACGGCACGACGATTCCGGAAAACGTGCTCATCGGCGTGCTGTCGCGTGTCCCGGGCGACGGGGTCATGAAGAGCGGGGACACCTGGCTGGGAACCCCGCCGATCCACCTGCCGGCACGTGAGACCGTGAGCGGCCACCCCGAGGCCCTCACGTTCCGGCCGTCCTGGCGGCGCCGGTTGGCACGGGGGACGGTTGAGGCATTCCGCATCGTCGCACCGCACGCCCTGGTCATCTCGGTGGGCTACACCTTGGTGATGGACGTCATGCCGGAGGCGGCAGAAGGCCGTTGGGGCACCGTGATCTTCGATCTGACGCTGGGCGGGCTGATGTTCGGTGCCGGGTCGTTTCTGCTGGTGGCGCTGTTCAAGTGGCTGCTGGTGGGGCGTTACCGCCAGCGTGCGGTGCCCATGTGGACGCCGTTCGTCTGGCTGTCCGAAGCGGCCACGAACCTGTACGAGGGCATCACGGTGCCCAACGTGGCCCGATACCTGAGGGGCACGCCCTGGTTGCCCGTGGCATTGAACCTCATGGGGGCCCGCATCGGGCGGGGGGTCTATCTCGACACGACCGACATCACCGAGTTCGACTGCGTGAGCATCGGCGAGCACAGCGAGCTCAATGCCTTGTGCTGCCCGCAGACGCACCTGTTCGAGGACCGTGTGATGAAGATCGACCACGTGCGCATCGGGGCCCGGGTGAACCTCGGACCTCGCTCGACGGTGCTGTACGGGGCCGAGGTCGGGGACGACGTGCAGTTGGGTCCGCTGACGCTGGTCATGAAGGGCGAGCGCCTGCCGGCGGCCACGTCGTGGCATGGCTGTCCGGCCGCTCCGCGGCGCGTCGCGGCGGGATGACGTCCGGGCCGGCCGGCTCGCCACGGGTTGTGGCTTCGGTGCCGATCCTCTGGTGGCCGGGCCCATCGGATGATGGCCCGCCGCCGCGGGGCCTCGATGCGGGAGGGCGGGCGTGGGTGTTGGCGCTGACGCAACCCCATGGCCGTCCACGGCCAGAAGCCCGTGCGGCGGTGCGCCTGGCTGTGCGGACATTTCTGTCGGGGTATTGGGGCCTGTCCAGCACCGACGTCGTGCTCCACGCCGGGCCCGGGCAGGTGCCCCGTGTGGAGGGGGCGAACTCGATCGGGCTGTCCTTCAGCCATGCGCCGGGGCTGTCCTTGGCGGCGATCCACTTGGACGGCCCGATCGGGGTCGACCTGCAAGCCGACGAAGTGCCCGACGACTGGCGCAGGGTCGCCCAGGAGTTCCTGGACCCGCTGGCGGTGATCCGGCTGGAACAGACCCAAGGTCTCGGATTTGCTGCCGAGTGGGCGGCGCTGGAAGCCGGCCTGAAGCTGCGGGGCCAACCCCTTCAGGAACGTTCCGCCCGAGAGGCCGCCGAGAACGCCGGTCTGGGGGCTTCCCCGATCGTGGGGGCCTGGCGTCGGGTCCCGCTTGACCTGCCCACGGGGTGGGCCGGATGCGTGGCCTTTCCCTGACTCAGTCGCCGAGTTCCACCCACACCGGGGCGTGATCGCTCGGACGTTCCAGCTTGCGAGGGGCCTTGTCGATCTCGCAGGCGCGTGTCGTGGCGCTCAGGGCCTGGCTGAGCAGGATGTGGTCGATGCGCAGTCCCTGGTTCTTGCGGAAGGCCAGGTTGCGGTAGTCCCACCAGCTCCAGCTCTTGGGCGGGTGCTCGAACAGGCGGAAGGCGTCGGTCAGGCCCAGCGCGATCAGGCGCTGGAACTGGGCGCGTTCCTCGGGCGTGCAGTGGATCTGGCCGGCCCAGGCCACCGGATCGTAGACGTCGCGGTCCTCCGGGGCGATGTTGTAGTCGCCCATGAGCACCAGCTTCGGATGTGCGGCCATCTCGGTGGCCACCCAGTCGTGCAGGGCGTTCAGCCAGGCCATCTTGTAGACGAACTTGTCGCTGTCCGGGGCCTGGCCGTTGGGGAAATAGGCGCCGATCACGCGCACATCACCCACGGTGCCGGCGATGACGCGGGCCTGGTCGTCCTGAAAGCCCGGGATGTTGCGGACCACGTCGGTCGCGGGTGTGCGGCTGATCAGCGCCACGCCGTTGTAGGTCTTCTGGCCGAATCCGTGCACGTGATACCCGGCGGCTTCGATCTCCGCATGGGGGAACTTGTCGTCGGTGAGCTTGGTTTCCTGCAGGACCAGGGCGTCCAGCGGGTTCGCGGCCAGCCAGTCCAGCAGGTGGGGGAGGCGGACGTTCAGGGAGTTGACGTTCCACGTAGCGAATTTCATGTCAGCGGGAACCCTCAGGGAAATCGGTGGGCCGAACGCGGCGTTCCGCGGCCAGGAGACGCCGCCGGCCCGCACGCTGTTGCGCGTCGCATTGTGCCTGCGTGGGGTCCTGCCGTGAACGAGGTCCGGGCGGTGTCCGCCGGACACGCTCAAGGCGCCAACACCTGGCGGATGGCATGCCGCCACCCGGCCATGCGGGCGTCGGCTTGGTCGCGGCTCCAGGTGGGTTCGAAGCATCGGTCCACCTCGCGCAGCGCGTCGAGTTCCGCCAGGCTGTCGTACAAGCCACACTGCAGCCCGGCCAGCCAGGCCGCCCCCAGCGCCGTGGACTCGATCACCTGGGGGCGCACCACGGGGATGCCCAGCAGATCGGCCTGGAACTGCATGAGCAGGTCGTTGGAGCAGGCGCCGCCGTCCACGCGCAACTCGCGCAGAGGTGGGCCGTTCAGGGCCAGGAGGTCCTGGTTCATGGCCTGCAGCACCTCGGTGCTCTGGAAGGCGATGCTCTCCAGGGCGGCTCGGGCGATGTGGGCGGAGGTCGTGCCGCGAGTGAGCCCGAGCAGGGCGCCCCGGGCATCGGCACGCCAGTGGGGGGCTCCCAGGCCCGTGAAGGCCGGCACCAGGACCACGCCGCCGCTGTCCTCGACCTGCGCAGCCAGGGGGCCGACCTGGGCGCTGGACTCGATCATCTGCAGGCCGTCGCGCAACCACTGCACGACGGCGCCCCCGACAAACACGCTGCCTTCCAGCGTGTAGCCGCGGGTGCCCGGGGCCGTGGCTGCCGGGGAGGCCAGCAGGCCGTGTGTGCTCGTGGCACAGGTGTTGCCGGTGTGCAGCAGCATGAAGCAGCCGGTGCCGTAGGTGTTCTTGGCCAGTCCGGCCCGCCAGCCGCCTTGTCCGAACAAGGCGGCGGCCTGGTCGCCGGCCACGCCCCCCAGCGGCAGGCTGGCCGCACGGCGGGAGCCCAGCAGGCGGGTTTGGCCGAAGTCCGCACAGGACGGCTTCACCTGCGGCAGCAACGTGGGTGGGATGTCGAACAGCGAGAGCAGTTCCGGGTCCCACTGCCGTGTGTGCACGTTCCACAGCAGCGTGCGCGAGGCATTGCTCTCGTCGGTGGCGTGCACGCGGCCCTCGCTCAGGTGCCACAGCAGCCAGCTGTCGACGGTGCCGAAAGCGAGTTCTCCCCGCTCGGCGGCGGCGCGGGCACCGGGCGTGTGTTCGAGCAGCCAGCGCAGCTTGCTCGCCGAAAAATAGGGGTCCAGGCGCAGCCCCGTCAGGGCTTGGACTCGCGGCTCCAGGCCCTGCGCGCGCCAGCGGGCGCAGTCGGGCTCGGTGCGCCGGTCCTGCCAGACGATGGCCGGGGCCACCGGGCGGCCGGTGGCGCGGTTCCACAGCACCGTGGTTTCCCGTTGGTTGGTGAGGCCCACGGCGTGGAGAGTGGCCCCGGCGGCTTCGGCCTGTGCGACGGCCTGGCGGGCGGTGGTGAGTTGCGTGTCCAGCAGGTCCATCGCGTCGTGCTCGACCCAGCCCGGCTGCGGAAAATGCTGGGCGAACTCGCGCTGGGCGCTGGCCACGATGCGCCCCCGGCGGTCGAAGACGATGCTGCGGGAACTGGTGGTGCCCTGGTCCAGGGCGAGCAGGCATGGCAAGGCGGGCATGTTCGGTCGGCCGTCGGGCCGCTTGTCGGGCGATGGGGTCAGTGTGCGCCGGCGGGCCCCGGCCCGGGTGTCCGGCCGTGCCCGCGCGAGGCTGGATTGCGGTAAAACGAGCACATCGCAAACCCGGGAAGCGGAGTGTCCGTTGTCTGCATCACCTGAATCAGTCCCGGCCACGTCCTTCCTGAGACCCGGTTGGCCGGGGCCGCAGGAGGTCGATGTGCTCGTGGTGGGTGGCGGCATCAACGGCGTGGGCATTGCACGGGACCTGGCCGGGCGTGGGCTTCAGGTCCTGCTGGTGGAGCAGGACGATCTGGCCGCCCACACCTCGTCGGCCAGCACCAAGCTGATCCATGGGGGTCTGCGCTATCTGGAGCACGGCGACTTTGCCTTGGTGCGCAAGGCGTTGCAGGAGCGCGAGCGCCTGCTGGCCAGTGCGCCGCACCTGATGCATCCGATGCGCTTTGTGCTGCCTCACGATCCGCAGAGGCGTCCGGCATGGATGATCCGCGTGGGGCTGTTCCTGTATGACCATCTGGCGCACCGGGAGCACCTGCCGGACTCCGAGTCGATCGAACTGCCCGGCCATCCGCTGGCCGCGCCGCTGAAGCCGGGCCTGGCGCGGGCGTTTGTCTACTCGGACGGCTGGGTGGACGATGCGCGCCTGGTCGTGGCCTGTGCCATCGATGCACGGGAGCGTGGGGCGCGGATCTGGACCCGCACCCGCTGCACCGAGGCCGAGTGGAGCGATGGCCTGTGGCGGGTTCGCCTGGACACCACCGTGGGTCCACCGGACTTCACCGTGGTGCGGGCGCGTGCGGTGGTCAACGCCACGGGGCCCTGGGTCGAGGGTTTCGACCGGGACGTGCTTCGCACCGGCGATGCCCACCGCCTGCGTCTGGTGCAGGGCAGCCACATCGTGATCCGGCGTTCGTTCGGACACGACCATGCCTACCTGTTCCAGAACCCGGATGGGCGGATCCTCTTCGCCATCCCCTATGAAGGGGAGTTCACGCTCATCGGCACCACCGATCACGAGGTGCAGGGCGATCCCACCGTTTCCCGAATGACCGGGGACGAGCGCGACTACCTCTGCGCCCAGGCGAGCCGTTGGCTGGGCGAGCCGGTGTGTCCCGACGACATCGTCTGGTCGTTCAGCGGGGTGCGGCCGCTGCTGGACGACGCCGCGGGAGAGGCCGCCGCCGTCACGCGCGACTATCTGCTGCAGACCGACGACGTGCGGGGCCGCCTGAGCGTGTGGGGCGGCAAGATCACGACGTTCCGCAAGCTGTCCGAACAGGTGGCCGACACGGTGGAGGCGATGCTGGGTGGATCGGCCGGTCCGTGGACCGCCCAGGCCCGGCTGCCCGGCGCGGAGTCCGGCACGAGCGAAGCCACCCTTGCGGTCCGTTGGCCTTGGCTGCCCGAGGCTTTGCGGCGGCGGTGGTGGCGGGCCTATGGCGACCGGGTGGATCGAATCGTCGGGTCTGCAGCGAGCCTGGCCGATCTGGGGGCGGAGATCGCACCCGGTGTGACCGAGGCCGAACTGAGCCACCTGATGCGCGAGGAGTGGGCCCTCACCGGCGAGGATGCGCTCTGGCGCCGCAGCAAGCTCGGGCTGCACCTCGAAGAGGCCCAGCGCGAGGCGGTGCGGGTGTGGATGTGCCGCGTCAGCGGCGTCGGTAGGTGACGAAGGCGAAGTCCGGTTGGCCGGGGGCGCCGCCCGACTGGGCTTCGCGGGACACTTCCTCGAAATCGTGGCGCGACCACACCGGGAAGTGGGTGTCGGCCTCGAAGTCGGCCTCCACTTCCGTCAGCACCAGTTCGTCGGCCAGCGGCATGGCCAGCGCGTAGAGCTCACCCCCGCCCATCACGAACACCCGCGGTGCGTCGGCGACGGCGGTCAGCGCCGCCTCGAGCGTGTGGAAGGCTTCGGCACCCGCAGCGCGCCAGTCCGCCTGACGGGTCACGACGAGGTTGCGCCGGGCGGGCAGGGGGCGAAAGCGCTCCGGCAGCGAGTCCCAGGTCTTGCGTCCCATGATCACGGGGCAACCCGTGGTCGTGTTGCGGAAATGCCGGGCATCGCGCGGCTCCTTCCAAAGCAGGTCGTTGCCACGGCCGATGGCACCGTTTCGGGCGACGGCGGCGATGAGCGAGAGGAGGGCGGGCCGGGCGGTGGGGTTCGGCATGGGCAGGCGGGGGGAAGTCGGGGCGTCGTGTGGCGGGTGTGGGGTCGTCAGACCGCCACCGGCGCCTTGATGGCCGGATGGTGCTCGTATTCCAGCACCTCGAAGTCGTCGTATTCGTAGTCGAAGATCGAGGCCGGCCGGCGCTTGAGGTTCAGCACCGGGTAGGGCAGGGGTTCGCGCGCCAGTTGTGTCTCGACCTGCGTGGTGTGGTTGCTGTAGAGGTGGCAGTCGCCGCCGGTCCAGATGAAGTCGCCCACGTCCAGGTCGCATTGCTGGGCCACCATGTGGGTGAGCAGCGCGTAGGACGCGATGTTGAAGGGCACGCCCAAGAAGATGTCCGCGCTGCGCTGGTAGAGCTGGCAACTGAGCTTGGCCCGCCCGCCAGGCTCCTGTGCCGGCGCCACGTAGAACTGGAACAGCGCGTGACAGGGCATCAGCGCCATCTGGTCGAGTTCGGCCACGTTCCAGGCGCTCACGAGGATGCGGCGCGAGTCGGGGTTGGATTTCAACTGGTCGATGACCTGCTGGATCTGGTCGATGTGGCCTCCACCCGGCGTGGGCCAGGAGCGCCACTGCACGCCGTAGACCGGGCCCAGGTCGCCGTCGTCGGCCGCCCATTCGTCCCAGATGGTGCAGCCGCGCTCCTGCAGCCAGCGCACGTTGCGCTCGCCGCGCAGGAACCACAGCAGCTCCAGGATCACCGACTTCAGGTGCACCTTCTTGGTTGTCACCAGCGGAAAGCCTTCGCTCAGGTCAAAGCGCATCTGGTGGCCGAAGACGCTGCGCGTGCCGGTGCCGGTGCGGTCGGCCTTGAGCACGCCGGTGGTGTGCACAAGCTGCATCAGGTCTTCGTACTGGCGGCGCACGGGGCGGGTCATGGGGGCCTCTTTGGGGAACACGGGGACGGTGGATTCTAGAGAGCGCGGGCGAAGGGGGGGCGTGCGTTTGGGTGGCCGAGCCAGATGACCCATGTGCCGGATGGGGCATTTTCATTTGATGCATCAATGTTTGATCAGTCAAATATCATGCGACCCCATGACGACCCCTCCTTTTCCCCCGGCCTGGGCCGAGGACACCCCGACCTTCTACGTGCCGGGGCAGTTCACGCCGGATCAGAGCATCGGGTACCTGATGCACCGGTGTCTCAAGTCCGTCCTGTCGCAGGCGGACAGCCGGCTGGCGCCGTTTGGCCTGACGCACGCCCAGTGGCTGCCGCTGTTCCGCCTGCTCAAGCAGGGGGGAGGCACGGTGGCCGGCATGGCCCGCGAGCAGGATCAGGACTGCGCCGCCATGACCCGGGTGCTGGACCGGCTGGAAAGCAAGGGCCTGGTGCGCCGGGAGCGATCGAGCGCCGATCGGCGGGTGGTCCATGTGAACCTGACCGATGAGGGACGGGCCATCGCTGAACGGGTGCGGGGTGTGCTTTCCGAGGTGCTCAATGTCCACCTGCGCGGCTTTTCTGTCGAAGAGTGGCAACTGCTGACCTCGCTCCTGCAGCGCGTGCTGGCCAATGGGGAAGCCCTCCGGAGTACCGAGACATGAGTGCCGATCGTGTGTTCCGGGCCGTCGGGTCGTGGCAAACCCCGGCGCGGGTGCTGGAGGCGGTCGTGCTCGTGGGGTTGGCGGGTTGTGCCACGCCGGGTCTCGATCGGGCCGTGTCGATGCCCATGGCGGCCGAGACCGTGGGCCTGAGCCGTGAGGGGTCTCCGCTGCTGTCGTCCACCTGGTGGCGCTCGCTGGGGGATGCGCGCCTGGACGGCCTGGTCGAGCAGGCCCTGCGGGACCATCCGAGCCTGACCGCCGCGCGTGCCCGCGTGGACCGCGTGGCGGCGCTGGCCGATCAGGCGCGTTCGGCCACGGGGCCGCAGTCCTCGCTCAGCGCCGAGGCCACCCGTCAGCGCTATTCAGCCCAGGGGATGTATCCGGCGCCATTGGCCGGCAATCACTGGAATTCGGGCAGTGTGCAGGCCACGGTGTCGTGGTCGCCGGATTTCTTCGGGCGCCACGATGCCGATTGGCGATCAGCGCTCGGGCAGTCTCGCGCGGCAGAGGCGGAGGCGGTGGCCACACGCCTGACGCTGGCCACGCAAGTGACCCGCACGTATGTGGCGCTGGCCCGTTGGGGGGCCTTGCAGGAGGTGGCTCGGCAGACGCTGGCCCAGCGCCAGCACATGCTTCGGCTGACGCGCCAGCGTGTGCAGGCCGGACTGGACACGCAGGTTGAGCTGGCCCGTGCCGAAGGTGCCGTGCCCGACGCCCAGGCGCAGATCGAGGCCTTGGACGAGCAGATGCTGCTGGCCCGGCACCAGTTGGCTGCCTTGACGGCGCAGCCGACCGAGGCGCTGGCGGACCTGTCGCCCCGGCTGTCGGCGCTGCGGATCGAGTCGGTGCCCGCTCGCCTCGGGGCCGATCTGCTGGGGCGCCGTCCGGAGGTGGTGGCGGCACGCTGGCGGGTCGAGGCCGCCATGCAGGATGTGCGCGGTGCCCGGGCCCAGTTCTACCCGGACGTCAACCTCACGGCCTTTGCCGGACTGTCTGCACTGGGCCTGGACCGGGTGTTCGAACTCGACAGCCGGCAGTACGGTGCCGGTCCCGCACTGCGCCTGCCGCTGTTCGACGGCGGACGTCTGCGGGCGCAACTCGAGGGACGGCAGGCCGATCTCGACGCTGCCGTGGCCCAGTACAACGCCGCGTTGTTGGATGCGGTGCGCGAGGTGGGTGATGCGCTGGGGGCCTTGCCTGTGCAGGTGCGCCAGATCGAATCGATCGATCGGGCCCGCGCCAGCGCCGAGAAGGCCCACGATTTCGCCACCCGCCGCTACCAGGCCGGCCTGACGACCCAGCTCACGGTGCTCGACACCGAAACCCAGGTCCTGGCGCAACGCCGGCAGGCCGTCGAGCTGCAGGCCCGGCGTCTGGACACCCAAGTGCAGCTGATGCGAGCGCTCGGTGGTGGGTGGCAGGACGCCGCCGCTGTGGCATTGCCGGCCCCGCCGATCCTGAACGACTTGACCCGTGGAGCTGCCGCTCCCCAGGCGGCGACCGCCGTCGTCACCGAGAAGAACTGAGGACACCGATCCATGAGCGCTCCTTCCACTTCCTCCGCTGCAGCGCCGGCCGCGCGTCCCGACGCCCGCCGCAAGGGTCTGCAGATGATCGGGCTGGCCGTGCTGCTGGCCGCCGCCGGCTGGGGCACCTGGCACTGGCTGGCCGGTCGGCACCACGAGACCACCGACAACGCTTATGTGCAGGGCAACGTCGTGCAGATCACACCGCAGGTGCCGGGCACCGTGGTCTCGATCCAGGCCGACGACAACGATTTTGTCCGTGCGGGCCAGCCGTTGGTGCGGCTGGACACCGCCGATGCCCGGGTGGCGCTGGACCAGGCCGCGGCCCAGCTGGCGCAGACTGTGCGGCAAGTGCGGTCGCTGTACGCCAACAGCGCCACGCAGAGCGCCCAGCTGGCCCTGCGCCAGGCCGACGTCGCGCGGGCCCAGGTGGAGGTCAAGCGCGCTCAGGACGACGTGGACCGCCGCGCGCCGCTGGTGTCCTCCGGGGCGGTGGGCAGGGAAGAGTTCCAGCATGCGACGGCGCAACTGACCGCCGCGCGCAGCGCCCTGGTGGCGGCGCAGTCTGCGGTGGAAGCCGCGCGTGAGCAGTTGCAGTCCAGCCGCACGCAGACCGATGGGACGTCGGTCGAGCAGCATCCCAATGTCCAGCAGGCCTCGGCCCGCGTGCGCGAGGCTTACCTCGCGATGCAGAGGGCCCAGTTGCTGGCACCGATGGACGGCCACGTGGCCAAGCGTGGGGTTCAGGTCGGCCAACGCGTGCAGGCCGGTGCGCCGCTGATGAGCCTGGTCGATCTGGACCACCTCTGGGTGGATGCCAACTTCAAGGAAAGCCAGCTGCAGTCCATGCGCATCGGCCAGCCCGCCGAGCTGGAGGCCGACGTGTATGGCCGCAAGGTGGTCTATCACGGGCGGGTGGCGGGGCTGGGGACCGGCACCGGTTCGGCGTTCTCGTTGTTGCCGGCACAGAACGCCACGGGCAACTGGATCAAGGTCGTGCAGCGGGTGCCGGTGCGCATTGAGCTGGATCCCAAGGAGCTGGCGGCCCACCCGCTGCGCATCGGTTTGTCGATGGAGGTCACGCTCGACACGCAGGACCTGTCCGGCAAGCGCCTGTCCGACGTGCCGCGCACCACGCCCGTGGCGCAGACGCAGGTGTTCGAGGCCCTGGACCGCGCGGCCGACTCCGAGGTGCAACGCATCATTGCGGCCCACCTCGGCAAGCCGGCACCGGTGTCGGGGCCCGGTGTGATCGATCCGACCGTCGCCCGCCCGGCTCGCCCGGCGCTGCGCTCATGAGCTCGGAAGCCACCCAGCCGGCTGCTTTGCCACCCCTGACCGGCATGCCCCTGATCCTGGGCACGGTGTCGCTGTCCCTGGCCACGTTCATGAACGTGCTGGACTCCTCCATCGCCAACGTGTCGATTCCGGCCATCTCGGGCGACCTGGGGGTGAGCCCGGGCCAGGGCACCTGGGTGATCACGAGTTTTGGCGTGGCCAACGCCATCTCGGTGCCCTTGACTGGATGGCTCACGCAGCGGTTCGGGGCGGTGCGCCTGTTCACGACCAGCGTGCTGCTGTTCGTCCTGACCAGCTGGCTGTGCGGTTTTGCACCGTCGCTGGAGATGCTGGTGCTGTTTCGCGTGCTGCAGGGGCTGGTGGCCGGGCCGATGATCCCGCTGTCGCAGACGCTGCTGCTGTCGTCCTTCCCCCGTACGCAGGCGGGAACGGCGCTGGCGCTGTGGGGGGTGACCACGCTGGTTGCGCCTGTCGTGGGGCCGTTGCTGGGCGGCTGGATCACCGACCACATCAGCTGGCCATGGATCTTCTACATCAACGTGCCGGTCGGCCTGTTGGCGGCCGGCCTGACCTGGAGCATCTACCGCCACCGGGAGACCCCGACGCGCAAGTTGCCGATCGACTCGGTGGGACTGGGCCTGCTGGTGCTGTGGGTGGGGGCTTTGCAGCTCATGCTCGACAAGGGCAAGGAACTGGACTGGTTCGCCTCCATGCAGATCGTCGCGCTGGCGATCGTGGCCTTGGTGTCGTTCGCCGTGTTCCTGGTGTGGGAGTTGACGGACGCACACCCGGTGGTCGACCTGAGGTTGTTCAAGGGACGCAATTTCACCGTCGGAGCGGTGTCGCTGTCGGTGGCTTATGGGCTGTTTTTCGGCAACGTCGTGCTGATGCCGCTGTGGCTGCAGCAGTGGATGGGATACACCGCCACGAGTGCCGGCTTTGCGCTGGCCCCGGTGGGGGTGCTGGCCATCCTGCTCACGCCTCTGGTGGGCAAGAAGGTGTCGGTGTGGGATCCGCGCGCCATGGCCACTGGGGCCTTTGTCGTGTTTGCGCTGGTGCTGTGGATGCGGTCCCAGTTCACGCCGCAGATCGACCTGATGCACGTGATGATTCCGACCGTTCTCCAGGGAGCGGCGATGGCGCTGTTTTTCATCCCGCTGACCACCCTCACGTTGGCTGGGCAGTCGCCGGAGCGCATCCCGGCCGCGGCGGGGTTGAGCAACTTCGTGCGGATCACGGCCGGTGCCATGGGCACCTCGATCGCCACCACCCTGTGGGAGGACCGGGCGGCCCTGCACCATGCGCGCCTGGTGGAGCCGCTGGCGCTGGGGCAGGGGCCTCTCGCGGGCACGCTCGCCGGTCTTCAGCAGATGGGCCTGAGCACGGAGCAGGCGTTGGCCCAGGTCAATCGCCTGGTGGACCAGCAGGCTTACACGCGGGCGGCGGACGACATCTTCGCAGGGTCGGCGGCGGTGTTTCTGCTGTTGATCGGGATGATCTGGTTCACGAAGCGGCCGGTGCGGGTCTCGGGTGCCGGGGCGGCCGATGCGGGCGGGGCCCACTGAGCGTGGGCGCCGGTGTCAGCCGTGGTTGCGCAGGCGCCTGACCCACGTGCGCCACAGCTCCTGGGCGGCCGGGCTGAGTTCCGCCCAGCGGACCCCCACCCGGAAGTCGTGTCCCTGCATGACCGAGAAGGCGATCGAGGCCCGTCCCGGCACCGCCAGCAGCCGTGACGGGTCTGTCAGGTCGGGAACTCCGACCGTGATGTCCAACACCCGGCTGGACGGCACGGCATAGTCCGAGATCATGCCCATCCCGCTTTCGGAGATGTCCTTGACGCGGACTTCCACCATTTGGCCGTTGGGCAACTGCACGTGGGCTCGCCAGGAGACGAGGTAGCGCGGCTCTGTCCGGTTTTCGATCTGGGGGGTCGACGGGCTCATGGACTCTGGCGTATCTCGTCAGAAGGGTTTTCAGTGAATTCAGCGTGTCCCGATGATGGCTCGAACTGCAGCCGGCTCAAGCGTGCATAAAGGCCATTGCCCACACTCAGTTCCGCATGTCGGCCGGATTCCACGAGGCGCCCGTGCTCCAGCACCAGGATGCGGTCGGCGCGCTGCACGGTGGCCAGGCGGTGGGCGATGACCAGCGTGGTGCGGCCTCGGGTGGCGGATTCCAGCGCGGCCTGCACCTGGCGCTCGCTTTCGGCGTCCAGGGCGCTGGTGGCTTCGTCGAGCAGCAGCAGCGGGGGATTCTTGAGCAAGGCCCGGGCAATGCTGATGCGTTGGCGCTGGCCGCCGGACAGGCGCACGCCTCGCTCGCCCAGGAAGGTGTTCCAGCCCTGAGGCATCCGCTCGATGAACTCCAGGGCGTGGGCCGCCCGGGCGGCGGCATGCACCTCGTCGTCGGTGGCGTCCGGACGGCCGTAGCGGATGTTCTCCAGGGCGCTGGTGGAGAAGATGACGCTGTCCTGCGGCACCAGGCCGATGCGGCGGCGCAGGTCGTTCAGCGAGAGGTCCTGCAGGCGGCGGCCGTCGAGCCGTATCTCGCCGCCGGTGGCGTCGTGAAAGCGCAGCAACAGCTGGAACACCGTGCTCTTGCCTGCACCGCTGGGGCCGACCAGCGCCACGGTCTCGCCGGGGCGGATGTCCAGGCTGAGCCCGTCGATGGCCGGGGGGGCGGGCCGTGCTGGATAGCTGAAGCGCACGTCTCGCCACTGCACCGACGAGCCCTCGGGCGCGGGCGGCAGGTCCTGGGGGGCGGTCGTTTCCCGGACGGGGGATCGGGCGTCCAGCAACTCCATCAGGCGCTCGGTGGCGCCGGCCGCACGCAACAGGTCGCCCCACACCTCGGACAGCACGGCCACGCTGCTGACCAGCAGAATCACGTACACGACGGTCTGACCGAGCTGCCCGGCACTGACGTCGCCCCGCATCACCGCCTGCGTGCCCTGGAACAGCCCGAACAGCAGACCCGAGAAGGTCATGGCGATGATGAAGGCGACCATCACCGCACGCACCCGACTGCGGCGCCGGGCCACGTCGAAAGCGGCTTCGGTGGCTTCGGCAAAACGCCGCGCTTCGTGGGGTTCCTGGGTGAAACTCTGTACCACGGGCACGGCCGCCAGCACCTCGGCCGCGATCGCGCTGGCATCGGCCACGCGGTCCTGGCTGGCGCGGGACAGGCGGCGCACCCGGCGCCCGATCAGCACGGTCGGCACGATGACCGCCACCACGACGCCCGCCACGGGCACCATCACCCCGGGGTGGGTCACCAGCAGCATCACCAGGGCGCCCAGGCCCATCACCGCGTTGCGCAGACCCATGGACAGGCTGGAGCCGATCACCGTCTGCACCAGCGTGGTGTCGGTCGTGAGCCGGCTGAGCACCTCGCCGGTGGCGGTGGTCTCGAAGAAGGCCGGGCTCTGGTGGATGACCCGCGCATAGACGGCCTGACGCAGGTCGGCGGTCACCCGCTCCCCGAGCCAGCTGACGGTGTAGAACCGGGCGGCGGAGAACAGACCCATCGCCACGCCCAGGCCTCCCAACCAGAGGAAGTGGCCGCGCATGGCCATCACACGTGTGCCGGGGTCGCCCTGAAGCACCCCGTGGGGCATCACGCCCTGGTCCACCAAGGTGCGCAGGGCCAGCGGGACCAGCAGGGTCGAGACCGCTGCACCGAGCAGGAACAGCAGGGCCAGTCCCACCGCGGCGCGGTAGGGCTTGAGAAACGGGAGCAGTCCCGAGAGCGCACGCGGCGCCGCCGCGGGCCGCTCGGGGGTGTCCGGATTCTGGCCGGTGAGGCCTTGTGCGGTGCGTCGGGAGCTCGAAGCCATGGATCGGTGCGGCGGTGGCGGGGTCAGGCGTTTTGCGCCCACCAGGCCAGCGCGGACGACACCACGTGATCCTGGGCCTGAGCCGCGTCGCAGGCGATGACCTCGCGCCACGGCATGCCGCGCAGCCAAGTGACCTGGCGCTTGGCCAGTTGGCGGGTGGCGGCGGCCCCCCGTTCGGCCAGTTCGCCTGCGGGAAGCGTGCCGTCGAGCATCTCCCAGGTCTGGCGGTAGCCGACGCAGCGCATGGAGGGCAGGTCCGGGTGCAGGTCACCGCGGGCACGCAAGGCTTTCACCTCGTCGATCAGGCCCTCGTCCAGCATTTGCCGGAAGCGGCGGCCGATGCGCTCGTGCAGCCAGGCCCGGTCCGTCGGTTCCAGGCTGAGGAGGTGCCAGCCTTCGGGGGGTGTCGCGTCCCGCTCGAAGCGGCCGGAGTGCAGGGCCGACAGCGGTTGCCCGCTGAGTTGCCAGACCTCCAGCGCCCTCTGGATGCGCTGGCTGTCGGCCGGGGCCAGGCGCGCTGCGGTGATGGGGTCGATCTGCGCGAGCTCCGCGTGCAGAGCCGGCCAGCCCAGGCGGGCGGCACGGGCGTCGATCTGGGCACGCACGGTGGGGTCGGCCGCAGGCAGGGCGTCGATGCCGTCGAACAAGGCTTTGAGGTACAGCATCGTGCCGCCGACCAGCAGCGGTTCGGCCCCCCGGGCACGGATGTCCACGATCAGGCGCTGCGTGTCCTTCACGAATTCAGCGGCCGAGTAGGCGTCGAGCGGATCGCGGATGTCGATCAGGTGGTGCGGTACGGCGGTCCGTTCGGCGGCCGTGGGCTTGGCGGTGCCGATGTCCATCTGCCGATAGACCAGCGCGGAGTCCACGCTGATGATTTCCACGGGGGGAGAGGCCTGCTCGGCTCGGGCCCGGGCGATGGCGAGCGCTGCGGCGGTCTTGCCACAGGCGGTGGGGCCGGCAAGAACCAGGCAAGGACGGGGTCGGGCGACCGGAGCGCGGGGCGCGCCGTTCGCAGAGGCGGGAGGTGGGGGCACCGATTCGGCCCCGGAGTGGGCAGGCGTGTTCATGGCGGAGGGGGCAAGGGCCTTCGCGCGGCTTCAGCGCGTGGCTCGGGCGCGCACCCGCTCCAGGTAGGCATGGGGGTCGGGCGGGTGGCCGCTGCGCTGGGATTCCCAGATCATCTCGCCCAGGCAATCCATCACCTCGTGTTGGGCTGCATGAAGGTCGCCGCGCTTGGCCGCGAGCAGTTCCACGGCTTGCCGGATGCCGCGCGGCTGGTCGATCGAGACCTGTTCGCTGATCGACAGGTGCATCGACAGGTGCAGGAACGGATTGGTCCGGCCGTCTTCCACCGTGTAGACGGCCGCCAGGGCCGTGTCCAGGTCGGCCAGGTCGGTGTGGTACTCCGGGTGCCGGACGGTCCACTCGGCCGCGAGGGTTTCCATCGGGCTCAGGGGTTCGCCGGCCTGATGTTTGCGCCAGGCTTGGCAGAAGAAAGTCCGGACGTCGTGCTGGCTGGGGGCGAACATGGGAGGATTGTCCCTTTTTCGGGTCGAGGGTGGGTCGATGGTGGGTGCCGATGCATGGGCTTGGCTGCCGAGGGATGGCGCGTTCTACGCGGTGGCCGTGCCGGCGGCCCTGATGCTGGGGCTGGCCAAGTCCGGTTTTGGTTCGGGCTTCGGGTCGCTGGCCACGCCGCTGCTGGCCTGGGTCATGCCGGTGCCACAGGCGGCCGCGCTGATGTTGCCGCTGCTGGCTGCGGCCGACCTCGTGGGCATCTCGTCCCTGTGGCGCGAGGCCGACCGGTCGTTGTTGTGGAAGCTTTTGCCGGCTGCGCTGCTGGGCGTGGGCGTGGGTTGGCTCAGCTTCGGGCTGCTGGAGCGCGGCACGGTGGCTGGCATCGTGGGGGCCTTGACCTTGATCTTCCTGGCGCAACAGGTGTTCTTCCCGCCGAGGGCCGATGCGCCGGTCGCGAAGGCCTGGACCGGCGGGGTGCTGGGCATGGCCTCGGGCTACACGAGCTTCGTGGCCCACGCCGGGGGCCCTCCCGTCATCGCCTACCTGCTGCCCCTGCGCCTGGCTCCGATGACCTACACCGCGACCATGGCGGTGCTGTTCGCGGTGATCAACCTCTCGAAATGGCCGTTGTATGGCAGCCTCGGTCTGCTGGATCTGCGCGGCCTGGCGACCTCGCTGAGCCTGATGCCCGTGGCGATGCTGGGGGTGTGGACCGGATTGAAGCTGGCGCGCCGGATGTCGCCTTCGCGCTTCTACGGTTTGGCGCGGCTGGGCATGCTGGCCACCGGCCTGAAACTGTTGTACGACGCCTGGGCTGGGCGCTAGGATCCGGGCCCGTTCCTCCTGTGTCGATCAAGGATCCGCCATGCGCCACGCCGAAGTGCGTTTCGAGCCCCACCTGAGCCTGCAGGGCGTCTCTGTCCTGACCCTGCACAACCCCGGCAAGCTCAACGCCGTCAGCGTCGCCATGTGGCAACGCCTGCGCGAGATCTTCGAGGGCCTGGCCGAACGGGAGCCACAGCTGCGGGCTGTGATCGTGCGCGGGGAGGGGGGCTGCTTCGTCTCCGGGGGGGACATCGAAGAGTTTCCGGACTTCCGCTTCGACGAAGAGCGACTGCGCCATTTCCACGAGAACATCGTGGCCCCGGCGCTGGAGGCCATGTACCAGTGCGACGTGCCCCTGGTGGCCCAGATCGAGCGGGCCTGCGTGGGCGGGGGCCTGGAGCTGGCGTGCCAGTGCGACCTGCGCATCGCAGGCGAGGGCAGCCGCTTCGGCGCGCCCATTGCCCGACTGGGTTTTCCGATGGCGCCGGATGAACTGGCCAGTGTGGTGCGGGTGGTGGGCTGGGCCACGGCGGCCGAGGTGCTGCTCGAAGCCCGCTTGCTCGATGCCTCCACGGCCCTGCAGCGGGGCCTGGTGCAGCGGGTGGTGCCCGACGATCAGGTGGCGGCCGAGGCCGAGGCCACGGCGGCGCGCATCGCCGCCGGGGCTCCGCTGGCGGCCCGGCTGAACAAGCGCACGCTGCGCCTGATCGCCCCGTTGGTGCATTTCGACGAGGCGCAGCGGCGTGCGTTGGCTTCCTATGCGGCGGGACCGGACCACCGCGAGGGCATCACGGCTTTCATCGAGAAGCGAAAGCCGAACTTCCAGGGGCAGTGATCGTTCGCGCACCCCATGCGGGGCGGACTCAGCCCGTGTTGCGCAGTCCGGCGGCCACCCCGTTGATCGAGATGTGGATGCCGCGCTGCAGCCGTTCGTTGACGGGGTCGTCTTCCTTGAGCTGGCGGTAGCGCCGCATCAGTTCCACCTGCAGGTGGTTGAGCGGATCCAGGTAGGGGAAGCGGTGCTCGATGGAGCGCGCCAGCGACGGATTGCTCGCCAGCCGCGAAGCCTCTCCGGTGATCAGGGTGAGGGCGCTGTGGGTGCGCTGCCACTCGGCCTCGATGGCACCGAAGATCCGCTTGCCCAGTTTCTTGTCCTCGACCAGCTCCACGTAGCGCGCGGCGATGCCCAGGTCCGACTTGGCCATCACCATGTCCAGGTTCGACAGCAGCGTGCGGAAGAACGGCCATTGCTTGAACATCTTCTGCAGCACGGCGAGCCGCGCCTCGCGCTTGGCATCGCCCTGGGCGTTCAGATAGGTCTCGATGGCCGAGCCGAAGCCGCACCAGCCGGGCAGCGCCACCCGGCACTGGCCCCAGCTGAAGCCCCAGGGGATGGCGCGCAGGTCCTCGATGGCACGGGTGGCCTTGCGTGAGGCCGGTCGCGAGCCGATGTTCAGCCCGGCGATTTCCCGGATCGGCGTGGCGCTGAAGAAATAGTCGGTGAAGCCCGGGGTTTCGTAGACCAGTTTGCGGTAGGCGGTCATGCTGGCGGCGGAAATCTCGGATGCGGCCGCCAGGAACGTCTTTGGGGCGCTTTGGGTCGGGTGCAGCAGCGTGGCTTCCAGGGTGGCGGCCACCAGGGTCTCCAGGTTGCGCAGTCCGATCTGGGGGTGAGCGTACTTGGAGGCGATGACTTCGCCCTGTTCGGTCAGGCGGATCTGGCCATTCACGGTGCCGGGAGGTTGGGCCAGGATGGCCTGGTAGCTCGGGCCGCCGCCGCGACCCACCGTGCCGCCGCGCCCGTGGAACAGGCGCAAGGTGATCCCGTGCTCCTGGCCCAGTTGGTCGAACAACTCCACCAGGGCGGTCTCGGCCGCATACAGCTCCCAGTTGCTGGTGAAGAAGCCGCCGTCCTTGTTGGAGTCCGAGTAGCCCAGCATGATGTCTTGCTCGCCGCGTCGGTCGTGGCCCGAGCGGGCCACCAGCCCGGCCACCCCCGGCAGTTCGTAGAACGCCCGCATGATGGGGGCGGCGTTGCGCAGGTCGCCGATGGTCTCGAACAGGGGGACGACGATCAGGTCGTTGACGGCCGTGTCGCTGCCCAGCTTGCCGCGCATCAGGCCGACTTCCTTTTGCAGCAGCAGCACCTCCAGCAGGTCGCTGACGTCTTCGGTGTGGCTGATGATGTAGTGGCGCAGGGCGTTTCGGCCATACCGAGCCTGCATCGTGCGGGCGGTTTCGAAGATGGAGAGCTCGCTGTCGGTGTGGTCGCTGTAGCGCGCGCCGATCACCCGCAGGGCACGGGCGTCGTTGAGCTGGGCCAGCAGCACGGCGCGGCGGCCGGCTTCGTCCAGCGACTGGTAGTCGGGCTCGATCCCCGCTTCGCGCAGCAGTTCGGCGACCACCCGCTCGTGCTGGTCGGAGCTCTGACGCAGGTCGACCGTGGCCAGATGGAAGCCGAACACTTCGACCGCGCGCATCAGCGGCTTCAGACGCAGACCGATCATCGCATCGGCGTGGTGGTGCCGCAGCGAATCGGCCACCGTCTGCAGATCGGCCAGCAGCGATTCCGCATCCGGGTAGGGGGGCTGGGGCGTGAACCGCAGCGGGGCCTGGCCCCCGGTCAGTGCCTGCAGCGTCCCGGCCAGGCGGGCGTACATGCCGATCAGGGCCCGGCGGTAGGGCTCGTCTTCACGGTGCTGGTTGTGATCGGGCGAGCGTCCGGCCAGTTCGGCCATTTCGGGCGTGACCTCGGCCAGCAGCAGCGACATCGAAAGCTCGGAGCCCAGCAGGTGCAACTCACCCAGGTAGTGGCGCAGCGCCGTCTCGCTCTGGCGCGACAGGGCCAGCTCCAGGGTGGGGGCGGTCACGAAGGGGTTGCCATCGCGGTCTCCGCCGATCCAGTTGCCCATGCGGAAGAAGGGCGCGATCGGGTAGCCTGGCAGTGCCCGCTCGACCTCGTCATACAACTGGGGCACCTGGCGCAGGAAGGTGCTGCGGTAGTAGGACAGCGCGTTTTCGATCTCGTCGGACACCGTCAGCTTGGTGTGGCGCAGCATGCGGGTCTGCCACAGTTGGGTGATGCGTGCACGCAGCAGCGCCTCGTTGTCGGCCTTTTCGCGCTCGGTGTGCAGCGTGTCGCGCTCGCCGATGAGTTCGGCGATGGCGCGTTCCGCATCGAGGATGCTCTTGCGTTGTACTTCGGTGGGATGGGCGGTCAGGACCGGCGAGATGTAGGCGCGCTCCAGCGTGGCGGCGATGTCGGCGGCGCGCACGTCTCCGTCGGCCAGACGCTCGAAACACAAGGCCAGCGAGCCTTCCTGCAGGCGGCCGGCCCGGTCATGCACCTCGCGGCGGCGCAGGTGGTGGCGGTCTTCGGCGATGTTGGCCAGGTGCGAGAAGTAGCTGAAGGCGCGGATCACACTGACCGTCTGGTCGACCGTGAGGTTCTTGAGCAGTCGGTCCAGCGCCTTGCCCGCGGTGGCATCCTGCTTGAGGCGAAAGGCCACCGAGAGCTGGCGCACTTTTTCCACCAGCTCAAAGGCCGGCTTGCCGTCCAGGTCGCGGATCACGTCGCCCAGCAGCCTGCCCAGCAGGCGGATGTCTTCCACCAGGGGGCGGTTCTTCTCGGCGGCTTCGCTTTCGGAGCGGGTGGGCGCGATCGGGCTGGCCGGAGCCGACGGGGTCTTGCGAGCCGCGCGGGGGGCGGTCCGGGAGGCGGGGCGGGTGGAAGGCGCGGCTTGGGGCATGGTTTCCTCGAAGGCTCGACAGGCTTGAACCACTTTGGGGTATCGACGGGTCGGATGGTATCTCATCATGCGAGTTATGCATGAGTTACATCATGGTTACGCATGATCTGAACGCGAGATTCCTGATTCAAGCCAGACCCATGTCATCGATGCGTGCCTGGGGCTGAGCGAGAATCCAGCGCATGAACGCTGTGCCTTCCCCCTGCATCATCGCCACCCGCGAGAGCCGTCTGGCCCTGTGGCAAGCCGAACATGTCCGTGACCTGCTGGGCGAGCGCCTGGGTTGGTCGGTCGATTTGTTGGGCATGACGACCCGCGGCGACCAGATCCTCGACCGCGCCTTGTCCAAGGTGGGCGGCAAGGGCCTGTTCGTGAAAGAGCTGGAAACCGCTCTGGAAGAAGGGCGTGCGCACCTGGCTGTGCATTCGCTCAAGGATGTCCCCATGGAGTTGCCCGCCGGTTTTGTGCTGTGCGCGGTGCTGGAGCGCGAAGACCCGCGCGACGCGTGGGTCTCCAGCCGATATGAATCCATTCAGGCCTTGCCTCAGGGGGCCAAGGTCGGCACTTCCAGCCTGCGCCGCGTGGTGCAGATCAAGGCACTGCGCCCGGACCTGGATGTCCAGCCCCTGCGCGGCAACCTCGACACCCGCCTGCGCAAGCTCGACGAAGGTCAGTACGACGGCATCGTGCTGGCGGCCGCGGGCCTCAAGCGCCTTGGGCTGGCGGATCGCATCCGCGCCGTGATCGATCCTCAAGTCATGCTGCCCGCGGCCGGTCAGGGTGCTCTGGGCATCGAGGTGCGTGAGGACGCTGCCGCTTTGCGTGCCGGACTGGCCACGCTGGTGCATACCCCCACGTGGCTGGCGGTGCACGCCGAGCGTGCGGTGTCCCTGGCCCTCGGGGGCAGTTGCAGCATGCCGCTGGCGGCCTACGCGCGGTGGTCGGATTCCGGTGCCGAGCTGGTGCTGGAGGCCCGTCTGGGCGATCCGAACGATGCGACGCGGCCGATGCTGGTCCAGCGTCGGCAGGGGCCGGTGGAAACGGTCGAACAAGCGCGAGCCCTCGGTCTGGCCGTGGCCGACGACCTGCTCGGGTCGGGCGGACGAGCCCTGCTGGATACCTTGGTCATCGCCTGAGGGCGGCGCCACATCGTGGAAGTCTCCCCTCCGATTCCCCGGGTGATCGTCACGCGGCCGCAGCCGCAGGCCGACGAGTGGGTGGACCGCTTGCAGGGCCTGGGTGTGGACGCGGTGGCCTTTCCACTGATGGGCATCGAGGCCCTGGATGCGGGGGCCCCCGACCTCGTGGCCGCCTGGCGTGACCTGCCGCAGGCGGCGCTGGTGATGTTTGTGAGTCCCAACGCAGTGTTGCGCTTCTTTGCGGCGGCGCCGTCGCACGGCGCCTGGCCCCCGGCGGTCTTGGCTGCGGCGACCGGGCCCGGCACGGCCCAGGCGCTGCGTGGATGTGGGATTCCCGAAACCCTGATCGTGCAGCCCGATGCCGATTCGCTGCGCTTTGACGCGGAGACCCTTTGGGCCCAGCGCCTGTCGGGACGGCCCTGGGGGGGGCGGCGGGTGTTGGTCGTGCGGGGTGAAGAGGGCCGGGACTGGTTGGCCGACACGCTGCGCGGCGCCGGTGCCGAGGTCCGGGCCGTGGCGGCGTACCGCCGTGTGGCGCCGAGCTGGGACGGGCAAGCGGTGCAGCGGCTCCGGGCCTTGGCGGAAGACCCGGCGGCGTTGTGGCTGTTCAGCAGCTCTCAATGCATCGAACACCTGACCCGGTTCTGGTCCCCGGACCAGGCGCAGGTCCTTCGCCGACAGCCAGTTCTGGCCACCCATCCCCGCATCGCGCACACGGCGACGCAGGCGGGATTCCTGCGCGTCCGGTCCGTTTTGCCCGATGCCTCGACCGTGGCCCAGGCGGCCCATCGGGCCGTGACGGAAGGATCGGGCGAACGTCCCGACCCGGCCCGTACAATGCCCTGAAGCCAGCGGACCGTTCAGTGTGGCGGTTCGCGTCACCGAGTGTTTGCCGTGAACGATCCGATCCCTTCTCCCGCTCCTGAGCCGGTCCCGGCGGATGCCACGGCCCAACGGGCCGTCGTGACAGCGTCCGCAGCCCCTGAGACAGCGGGCGCCGCCCCGTTTTCCGTGCCTCCCTCGTCCCCGGTCGGCGCGCCCCCTGCGGCGGCCACGCTGGTGTTGCCGGGCTGGGTGTGGGCCGGTGCCGCCCTGCTCACCGCTCTGGTGGCTGTGACCACGTGGATGAGTTGGGAGACTCGGCAGCAGGTTGGCGGGCTCGAACAGGAACTCGTCAAGCGTCAGCAAGGCAGTTCCGAACAGTCTTCGGAGGCTCGGGTCCTGGCCCGGCAGGCCCAGGACTCGGCGCGGGAGAGTGCGGCCAAGGTGTCGGTGCTCGAAGAGCGTCTGGCCGAGGTCGGTCTCCAGCGTGGGCAACTCGAAGAGCTCATCCAGTCCCTCACGCGTTCGCGCGACGAGAACCTCGTGAACGACATCGAGGCCTCCATCCGGGTGTCTCTGCAGCAGGCCTCTCTTACCGGGGGGGCCGAGCCGTTGGCCGCGGCCTTGCGCTCGGCCGAGGAGCGTCTGGCCCGATCCGACCAACCTCGGTTGGAGCGGCTGCGGCGCGCCGTCGCCCACGACCTGGAGAAGGTGCAGGAAGTCGGGGTGGCCGATCTGGGAACCCTGCTGTTCAAGCTGGACGAGGCGGTTCGCCTGGTCGACGAGTTGCCGTTGGTGGCTTCTGGGGGAGATGGCAACCTCCGGGGGCGCGCCGCGGCGGTGCCGGCCTCGGCCGCCTCCACCGCGCCCGTGCGGGCCGTGAAAGCCGGCAAGGCCGCTTCCTCGCAGGCTTCGGTCGCCGAGCCCGCTTGGCACGAACGCCTGAGCGACTGGAAGCAGCCCCTGCAGGTGGTGTGGGAGCAGGTGGCGGCGCTGGTCCGGGTCACGCGGATCGACCATCCGGAGGCCATGCTGTTGGCACCCGAGCAGGCGTACTTCGTGCGGGAGAACCTTAAGCTCCGGCTGCTCAATGCCCGCTTGTCGCTGTTGTCGCGCCAGCATGCTTCGGCCGAGGCGGACCTGCAGTCCTGCCAGACGGCGGTGTCGCGCTATTTCGACAGCAAGGCGCGCAAGACGGCGGTGATGCAGGACCTGCTCCAGCAGGTGGTGGCGCAAGGCAAGCAGGTGGTCATTCCACGGCCGGACGAAACCTTGGCCGTGATCGCCACGTTGGCGGCGACGGCGCGCTGAAGGAGCGTCCATGCGTGCCATTGTCTGGTTGCTGTTTCTCTTTGTCGTGGCGGTGCTGGCCGCGACCTTGCTCGGCTCAAACGACGGGCTGGTGTCCATCTATTGGGCGCCGTGGCGGGTGGATTTTTCGCTCAACCTGTTTGTCTGCATCATCTTGCTGGCCGGGGTGCTGGTCTACGTGCTGACCGGGGCCGTCAACCGCCTGGTCGGGCTGCCCGAGCGGGCGCGGGCCTGGCGGGTGCAGCGGCGCGAGCGGGCCGCCCAGGCGGCCCAGCGAGAAGCGCTGGCCCTGCTGTTCGCAGGGCGGTATGGGCGCTCTCACAAGGCGGCACAACGCGCTCTTGAACTGCAGGGCATGACGCCGGAACTGGATCGCGACGTCGAATTCGGTGCCATGTCCCATCTGCTGGCGGCGCATGCGTTGCACCGTCTGCAGGACCGTGAGCGACGGGATCTGGAACTCACCCAGGCCCTGAACCTGGCGGGGGTCTCCTCCGTTGGGCCGATGGTGGGCGAGGGGGCCCGGATGCTCAGCGCCGAGTGGGCGCTTGATGATCAGGACGCCGACCGGGCCCTCGACCAGCTGGGGATGCTTCCCGCAGGGGTGGCGCGTCGCACGCAGGCGCTTCGCCTGAAGCTCCGGGCCGCCCGACTGGCGCGGCAGCCGCTGGAGGCGTTGCGCACGGCGCGTTTGCTGGCCAAACACCAGGCGTTCACGCCCGCAGCGGCGCAGGGTCTTTTGCGGTCGTTGGCCATCGATGCCTTGGAGACCGCCCGCGATGGTGAGCAACTGCGCCAGCTGTGGGAGCAACTCGAGCCCGCCGACCGGCGCGATCCCCTGATCACGGCCCGTGCGGCGCGTTTGGCCGCATCGATGGATGCCCAAGCCGATGCCAGGGCCTGGCTGCGTCCTCAGTGGGATCGCTTGTCCGAGTTGGGTGAGCGGGAGCGCCAGGAGATCCAGTGGGCGTTGCTGGAGGCCATGCCAGGCCTGCAGGCGGATTGGCTGCCGGTGTTGGAGCACAACCTCGCCGCAGTGCCCAATGATGCGTTGCTGTCCTACACCGTCGGGTGCGCCATGAAGGAGCGCCAACTTTGGGGACGGGCTCGCCGGCTCGTGGAGGTGGCCGCCACCGCGCCGTCGGCCGACCGGGATCTGCGTCGACGGGCTTGGCGAACGCTGGCCGATCTGGCCGAGCGCGACGACGATCAGACCTTGCTGATCCGTGCTCGCGAAGAAATTGCCAGAAACACTTGACGAAGCGATCCGTTATCGAATAAAGTCTAAGTCTGGCTTGAAACACAGCCAGTTGTTGCGAAAGCGACAAGTCAAATTCAGTGCGGCTGTAGCTCAGTTGGATAGAGTACTTGGCTACGAACCAAGGGGTCGTGG
>CAYYCN010000006.1:0-63106 GCA_964470355.1 uncultured Sphaerotilus sp. | reverse complement strand
GCGGCAGGATGACTTCCTGCTTGGGGATCTCGGTGTCCAGCGTGGCCTGGGCCAGCGCCAAACGGTGACCGTCGGTGGCCACCAGCGTCAGCGTCGTGCCTTCGGCGACGAAGAGGATGCCGTTCAGGTAATAGCGGATGTCGTGCACCGCCATGGCGAAGTGCACCTGGTCGATCAGGCCCTTGAGCGTCTTTTGCGGCACGCTGAAGGTCGGGCCGAACTCGGCGGCTTCCTGCACCAGCGGGAAATCTTCGGCTGGCAGCGTCTGCAGCGTGAAGCGGCTCTTGCCGCCCTGCAGCGTCAGCTTGTTGCTGGCCGACGTGAGCGTGACGATCTGGTCGGCGGGCAGCGTGCGCAGGATGTCGATGAGCTTGCGCGCCCCCACCGTGGTGGAAAACGTGGCGTCTTCGGCACCGAGCTGGGCGCTCGTGCGGACCTGGATTTCCAGGTCGGAGGTGATGAACTCCGTCACGCCCGCTTGGCTGCGGATCAGCACGTTGGCCAGGATGGGCAGCGTGTGCCGGCGCTCGACGATGCCGGAAACCGACTGGAGGGTGCCCAGGACTTTGTCCTGCGGTGCTTTCAACACGATCATGACGGTTCTTTCTCCGATCGAAATCGCGCCAGC
Source organism: uncultured Sphaerotilus sp. (assembly GCA_964470355.1). Classification (GTDB taxonomy): domain Bacteria; phylum Pseudomonadota; class Gammaproteobacteria; order Burkholderiales; family Burkholderiaceae_C; genus Sphaerotilus. The sequence continues at coordinate 62,478 of CAYYCN010000006.1, read as the reverse complement.
ATCCGCCAGCGCAACGTCGCATTTTCTCTTTTTTTGGCGCCCGTTCCGGACCGGGTGAAATGATCAGCCCTTGAGCGTCTGTTCCAGCACGTGAAGCTGCTGGTTGAGCTCGGTGTCCTTCTGGCGCTCGCCCCCGATCTTGCGCACGGCGTGCAGCACGGTCGTGTGGTCGCGCCCGCCAAAAAGCTCGCCGATTTCAGGCAGGCTCTTTTGTGTCATTTCCTTGGCCAGGTACATGGCGATCTGACGCGGACGGGCGATGCTGGCCGGCCGCTTCTTGGAATACATGTCGGCGATCTTGATCTTGTAGAAGTCGGCGACCGTCTTCTGGATGTTCTCGACCGAAATCTGGCGGTTCTGGATGGACAGCAGATCCTTGAGCGCTTCACGCGCCAGGTTGATGCTGATCTCCTTGTGCGAGAACTTCGAGTAGGCCAGCACCTTGCGCAGCGCGCCTTCGAGCTCACGCACGTTGGCGCGCACGTTCTTGGCAATGAAAAACGCCACGTCCTCGGGCATGCGGGTGCCCTCGACGTCGGACTTTTTCATCAGGATGGCCACGCGCATTTCCAGCTCGGGCGGCTCGATGGCCACGGTCAGGCCGGCGTCGAAGCGGCTGGTCAGGCGCTCGTCGATGTCCACCAGCCCCTTGGGGTAGGTGTCCGACGTCATGATGATGTGCGCGCGCTTGGCCAGCAGCGCCTCAAACGCGTTGAAGAACTCTTCCTGCGTGCGTTCCTTGCCGGCGAAGAACTGCACATCGTCGATCAGCAGCAGGTCGAGCGAGTGGTACTTGGCCTTCAGCTCGTCAAACGTCTTGCGCTGGTAGTTCTTGACGACGTCGGAGATGAACTGCTCGGCGTGCAGGTACAGCACGCGCGCTTCCGGGTTGTCTCGAAGCAGTGCGTTGCCCACGGCGTGGATCAAGTGGGTCTTGCCCAGGCCCACGCCGCCATAGATGAACAGCGGGTTGTAGAGCTGACCCGGAGCGCCTGCCACGTGCAGTGCGGCGGTGCGGGCCATCTGGTTGGCGCGTCCGGGCACCAGGGTGTCGAAAGTCAGGGCTGGATTGAGGCGACCGCGCTGGGCGGCCGGCGCGTTGGCGGGCAGGCCCAGGCCACGGCCGGCCACGGCCGAAAGGCTGTCGGGATGGGTTGCGATGGACGGGGCAGCGGCCGAAGCCGAAGCCGAAGCGCTGGTCGGGCCCGGATGGACGGAGGCTGGCGCGGGCGTGGCCGCAGTGGGAGCGGGGCTCGACGACGGTGCGGCCACGCGGGTGGCTGCTTCGCGCGGCAGCAGCGACAGTTCCAGCGACACCGGCGACCCGGCGATGTCGCTCAGGGCCTGCTCGATGCGCGCGCTGTACTGCGTGCGGATCCAGTCGAGCTTGAAACGATTGGGCACGCGCAGGCCGACTCGCACGTGGTCGCCCTCCCGGCTCACCACAGCGGGTGGCAGCGGGCGGATCCACGTGTTGAATTGTTGTTCGGGCAACTCGGACGCCAGACGCGCGCATCCGCGTTCCCACAGGTCTGCATTCATGTGCTTCTTTTTTTGTGGACAACTTCAGAGAAGGGGCGCGATTGTAGCCACAAGGTGCGCCGCCAGGATGAGGTTATCCACAACTTTGGCGGGTGGGTCAATGGGCGGCTGACTCGGTGGGTGCGGATCAAGGATTGACGACTGGCTCTTGATTTGCTGTAATAGTAAGTTTCCCGAATAACAACCCCGGGCGCTTTGGCGTGCGGCGGACGTGTGTCGGCTTCGGTGAGCAGGAAGTCCTGTGATCCGGTGCTCGCACGCCAGTGCCTGTCATGGCGACGTGGCAAGGTTGGCGCTTTCGGGAGTTGCCCGAAGACCTCAAGGAATCCAGCCATGAAGCGCACCTACCAACCCTCCAAGACCCGCCGCGCCCGTACGCACGGCTTCCTCGTTCGCATGAAGACCCGTGGTGGCCGTGCCGTCATCGCTGCTCGTCGCGCCAAGGGCCGCAAGCGCCTGGGCCTCTGATCGCCCCTGCACGCGAACGATCTGAGCGGATCGGCCCCGTGAACCGGCCTCGACGCACCTGTTTGGCGCTGTCGGGGCCGCGTCGTTTCGAGGCCGTGATGTCGGTCAAGCCTTGCGCGCGGAGCCCTCACTTCATGGTGCACTTTCTGCCAAGGGGTGAGTCGGTCGCAGAGTTGTCAACAGGGGTGGTACCCGAGGGGATCGAACCTGTGGATGACTTTGTCGGATCCCCCTGTGGTGCGCTGCGCCTGGGGCTGGTGGTGCCCAAGCGCCACGCGCGCCGGGCGGTGACACGCAACGCGGTCAAACGCCAGCTTCGTGCGGCGGTCGCGCGGCGTCTGTCCGGGCTGCCTTTGGGCGATTGGGTGGTGCGCTTGCGGGCCCCCATTCCGAAGCAGGCGTTCCCGAGCGCGCGGTCCGACACGCTGCTGGACCTGTTGCGCAGCGAAATCGAGGCGGTGCTGGACGACGCTCAGCGGCGTGCCCTCCGTTCCGTTCCTGCGGCGGCGGCCTGAGCACGGCATGGGCGTGAATCCGTCTTCCAACCGAACCGGTGGTCCCCGCTTGGCTGCCCGTGGCCTGATGGGGCTCGTACGTGGCTATCGGCTGTTGTTGAGCCCATGGCTCGGGTCCTCGTGCCGTTTCGAGCCGACCTGCTCGGCGTATTCGCTCGAGGCGTTGCAGCGGCATGGCGCGGCCACCGGCTCGCGCCTGACCGTCTGGCGCATTCTTCGATGCCACCCGTGGTGCGACGGCGGACACGATCCGGTTCCGGCGTCGGCTTCGGGATTGTTCACTTCCCTGCTCCGCCGTGAGGCGCGGCCTCCAGAAGGCGAGAATCCGCCTTCCGTGACCACTGACCTGCGAAAGAAGTCTCTATGACCGATCTAAGGCGCGCCCTGCTGTGGGGCGTTTTTTCTGTGTCGCTGGTGATGCTGTGGGACGGCTGGCAGAAGCACAACGGCCAACCCTCCATGTTCGGCCCGGCGCCTGCGGCCACGGCTGCCGCCCCTGGCTCCGTGCCCGGTGCGTCCGGCGTGCCGGCACCGGTGGCGGGTCAGGCTGCGGGTGCCGCTCCGACGACCGCGGCAGCGGTGACGCCCCCCGCCGAGACGGTGGAGGTCAGCACCGACGTTCTGCGCCTGAAGTTCGACACGCGCGGGGGTTCGGTGGTGCACGCCGATCTGCTCAAGCACGTGGACGACCAGCACTCGGACGGCCGTCCGATCACCCTGCTGGACCAGTCTGCAGCGCGCGTGTACCTGGCCCAGACCGGTTTGGTGGGCACGGCGGGCGCTGCACTGCCCAATCACCTGACGCCGATGCAGGTGTTGCCGGGTGAGCGCAAGCTGGCCGAGGGTCAGAACCAGTTCCAGGTCAAGATGGAGTCGCCCGTGCTGGGCGGGCTCAAGCTGACCAAGACCTACACCTTCACCCGCGGTTCCTACGTCATCGGCGTGGAGCAGGACATCACGAACACCGGTGCCACGCCGGTGTCCGCGCAGGCGTACCTGCAACTGCTGCGTGACGGCAATGCCCTCGAGGGTGGATCGAGCTTCTACAGCACGTTCACCGGACCGGCCATCTACACCGAGTCCGGCAAGTTCCAGAAGACCGAGTTCAAGGCCATCGAGAAGCGTGGCGCCAACGAGAAGCCTGACCACGAAACCTCGGCCGACAACGGCTGGGTGGCCATGGTGCAGCACTACTTCACGTCGGCTTGGCTGCTGCCGGAGAAGGCCCAGCGGGAGTTCTTCACCCGCAAGGTCGATCAGAACCTGTATTCGGTGGGCATGGTCGTGCCCTTGGGTGAACTGGCGCCGGGCGCCACCAAGAAGTTGGGCACCCAGCTGTACGTCGGTCCGCAGGAAGAAAAGAAGCTTGAAGCCATCGCTCCCGGCCTGGAGCTGGTGAAGGACTACGGCATGGTCGCCATCCTGGCCAAGCCGATGTTCTGGCTGCTCGACAAGTTGCACGGCTTCATCGGCAACTGGGGTTGGTCGATCATCGCCCTGGTGGTGCTGCTCAAGATCGCGTTCTATTGGCTCAACGCCAATGCCTACAAGTCGATGGCCAAGATGAAGGCGGTCGGCCCGAAGGTGCAGGCCCTGCGCGAGCGCCACAAGGACGATCCGCAGAAGCAGCAGCAGGAGATGATGCGCATCTACCGTGAGGAGAAGGTCAATCCGATCGGGGGTTGTCTGCCCATCTTCATCCAGATGCCGTTCTTCATCGCGCTGTACTGGGTGCTGCTGTCGACGGTCGAGATGCGCGGCGCGCCCTGGCTGGGCTGGATCACCGACCTGAGCGTCAAGGATCCGTACTTCATCCTCCCGCTGCTGATGACGGCCTCGTCGCTGCTGCAGGTGTGGCTGAACCCGACGCCGCCGGACCCCATGCAGGCCAAGCTGATGTGGATCATGCCGCTGGCCTTCAGCGTGATGTTCTTCTTCTTCCCGGCGGGCCTGGTGCTGTACTGGCTGGTGAACAACCTGCTGTCGATCGCCCAGCAATGGATGATCAACAAGCAGCTCGGGGTGCTGCACCAGTGATGCAGGCGGGGTCGCCAAGCCCCGCGTTCCCTCGGCAAGGCGGCCCTCTGGGCCGCCTTTTGTTTGTGGTGTGCGCACAGGCACCCACAGAGCGTGAATTGGGTCCGCGAACGGCCCCACGCATCGGGGGAGGAGTGCCAGCCGGTGCCGTCCAGCTGTCACATATCCACGGCACCATATCGTCTGCGGGGAATGACCCCGGATGCGTCGATGCGGGCCTTGGCCCGTTGAGCCCTCCATCGGCTCGCATCGACGGTTCCGGCTCGGGAGGGCCGTCGTGCAACTCCCCCCGCGCGAATGTCCTGCAGCCATGCCGACCGATCCACGGGGGCATGGCTTTTTTTTGCCCTGAAAGGGGAACGGTGACAATCCCGCCATGCTGCCACGTCATCACGATCCCATCGTTGCCATTGCCACCGCTCCGGGACGAGGGGCCGTCGGCATCGTGCGTGTGTCCGGACGTGGGCTGGAGCCGCTGGCCCAGCGCCTGACGGGCCGGGTGTTGCGGCCGCGTGTGGCGCATTACGGCCCGTTTCTGGACGCTCAAGGCCAAGTCCTGGATCAGGGGCTGGCCCTGTTTTTCCCGGGGCCACACAGCTATACGGGAGAAGACGTCCTGGAGTTGCAGGCGCACGGCGGGCCGGTGCTGTTGCAGTTGCTGGTGGCGCGCTGCCTGGAGGTGGCGGCGTCGCCGCTGGAGCCGGGGGAGGCGGCGCGGGTGTGCTGTCCCGGCTTGCGGTTGGCGCAGCCGGGCGAGTTCACCGAGCGGGCCTTTCTCAACGACAAGCTGGACCTGGCACAGGCCGAGGCGGTGGCCGATCTGATCGATGCGAGCACAGAAGCCGCTGCCCGCAGCGCCGCCCGGTCGCTGTCGGGGGCGTTGTCTCGACCGGTGCAGGCCTTGCGTGAGGCGCTGGTGCAGTTGCGCATGCTGGTGGAGGCCACGCTGGATTTTCCCGAGGAGGAAATCGATTTCCTGGAGGCGGCCGATGCCTCGGGGCGGCTGGAGCGCTTGGCGGCCACGCTGGACCATCTGGCCGATTCCGCTCAGCAGGGGGCCTTGCTGCGGGAGGGACTGAACGTCGTCATCGCCGGCCAGCCCAACGCAGGCAAGAGCTCTCTGCTCAATGCCTTGGCGGGGGCGGAACTGGCCATCGTCACCCCGATCGCCGGCACGACCCGCGATCGCATCAGCGAGACGCTTCAGATCGAGGGGGTGCCGATCCACATCGTGGACACGGCGGGTCTTCGCGGGGATCACGAAACGGGCGATGAGATTGAGCGCATCGGCATCGGTCGCAGTTGGCAGGCCATCGAACAGGCGGATGCGGTGCTGTTCCTGCACGACCTGACGCGGTGTGGCGAGCCGGCTTACGCTCAAGCCGACGTCGAAATTGCACGCCGTCTGCCCACCGGGGCCCGGATCGTGGACGTGTACAACAAGGACGACGCCGCATCGCCTGAGATGTGGGCCGACATGGATCGGCTTCAGTGCCGCTTGGCGGCCACAGGCGACGATCGGGCGGAGGCGGACCGGGCCGCGTTGACTTCAGGCGTGCTGCGCCCGGGGCTCCGACTGTCCGCTCGCACCGGTGTGGGGATCGACGCGCTGCGCCGACGGTTGCTGGAACTGGCCGGTTGGCACGCGGTGCCGGAGGGGGCCTTCATCGCACGGGAACGTCATGTGCAGGCGCTGCGCCAGGCACAAGGCCACCTGGAGAGGGCCCGCGGCTGGTGCGCGCAGGGCAATGCGGCGCTGGATCTGTTGGCCGAGGAACTGCGCCTCACTCACGAGGCCCTCGGCGAGATCACCGGACGCCTGTCGGCGGACGATTTGCTGGGCGAGATTTTTGGGCGCTTCTGCATCGGGAAATAGGACCGATTCCTAGAGAGTCCTAGGAAATCTAAAGAAATCATAAAAGTCCATGTAAATCAACGGTGTTTTGTTCCTACAATGTCCAAGCAGTCACCACAAGAGCCGGTGATTGATGTGTCCAAGTTCGTGTCCATCCGACCGCTTGGACACGCTGAATGGATCAGCTTGGACACACGGAGGACTCATGGCCCTGACCGACACTGCATTGAAGGCCCTGAAGCCCAGGGAGAAGGTCTACACCGTCGCCGATGAACGGGGCCTGTACGTCGAGATCTTCCCGACTGGCGGTGTCGTCTGGCGCTACCGCTACCGACTGAGCGGCAAGCTGGAGAAGTTGACTCTGGGCAAGTACCCGGCCCTGACCCTCAAGAACGCCCGGATCAAGCGGGACGAGGCCGCACAGGCTGCGGCCATGGGGACTTCACCGGCTGAACAGAAGCAACTCGCCAAGACCGCCCAGGCCGAGCGCACGACAGTCGCCGACTTCGCAGAGCGGTTCTTCAAGGATGTGGTGGTCAAGGATCGCGCGGACATCACAACCCCACGCCGGTACATGGACAAGTCCGTGCTCCCCGCCATCGGTGGCAAGGCCATGAGCGCAGTAACCACCGAGGACGTGCGCGCCATCATCTGGAGGAAGAAGGACGAGGGTTTTGACGCTGCAGCCGGTGAGGTTCGGGGCGTGCTCAAGCGGATGTTCGACTACGCACTGACCTGTGGCCTGGTGACGGTGAACCCCGTGCTTGCCCTGCCCATGCGGCACGTCCACAAGGCGAAGTCACGAGAGCGCGCGCTATCGCCTGAAGAGATTCGCGTGTTCCTGCGTGCCGCTTTCGAGTCAAACATCCGGCGTCAGTTCAAGATCGCGCTGCATCTGATCCTTCTGACGATGGTCCGGAAGTCTGAGCTGCTGCTGGCCCGCTGGGAGCATGTGGACTTCGAGCAATCTGAATGGCACATCCCGGCCGAGAACTCCAAGACTGGAAAGCCGCACATCGTCTTCCTATCGCGCCAATCTGTCGCGCTGTTCAAGGAACTGCAGCACCTGGCTGGAGGTAGCGAGCTGGTGATGCCCGGGCGCGGAAGCCTGACCAAGCCGTTCGCCCACAACTCGATCAACACCGCGCTGAAGACCGCCCTGCAGGGGCAGGACATTCCGGCCTTCACGGTCCACGACCTGCGCCGCACTGCGTCCACGCTGCTGCACGAAAACGGGTGGGCGTCCGATGTGGTCGAGAAGGCCCTGAACCACACCATCGGCGGAGTGCGTGGTGTCTACAACCGGGCCAGCTACGAGTCCCAGCGCCGCGAGATGTTGCAGTTCTGGGCCGACTACATCGAGCAGATGACGACCACCGGCAAGGTGATCTTGGGCCGGTTCAAACAGGTGGCCGCATGAGCGAACGTGACCCGGTATTTGCCACTGAGGTCATAGAGATGGTTGACGCACTCAAGCGATCGGTTGCGGTCGACTACGGCCAGTCAACACCGAGCGATGTAGTCGCCGACCTGGAGAAGATCGACCGGGCCCTGACAGGAACCCTTCAGGTTTTGCTTCCGCTGTCTCTCCGACATCGAGATGGGCAGGATCTTGAGACGGAGCCCTTCAATTGGCCTCTTGTGACGGCTCTCCAGATGGGCCGATGGACGAACGAGATCATGCGATCGAAGGTGGTTGACGTTCCCGCCTATCCCACAGGGGTCATCGATGAGCTGATCGCCATGAGAGATGCGGCGCGGAGCGTAGTCGCGCGCATGAAGCCGAAGCGCGGTAACAGCAGCAGCCGAAATGCACGAACCGCACTCATTGATGCGGTGGCGAAGAACTTCGTCTTCCGCTATCGGAGGCGCTTCTGTCAAATGCCGCCAATCACTAGGACTGGGTGGGTGGTCGATCTGTTGAGCGAGGCCCTGGCGCTCGCGGGCGTAGACGACGTAGATGCTGCTGACGCGCTTCGACGGGCCATCGAGAAAGATGAAGTCGGCCTGGCGTTGCTTCCGTCAGCAAGTGCGAAACCCGCACAGGATGGTGGGTCAAATGCCGCAACGGGCGGTACTTTGAAGCGTCGCCGCAAAGACTGATCGCCGATTTACTGCGCACATGACTTCCCGGGTAGGCCGGGAGGTTCCGAAAGGAGCCAACATGGCGCAACAGATCCGATCCTCTCTCACCCTCCTGCGTCGCAAGCAGGTCGAGGCCGAAACCGGCCTTTCACGCTCCACCATCTACCTGCGCATTTCGCAGAACCTTTGGCCCAAGCCGGTGCCGCTGGGTGCTCGCGCTGTTGCTTGGCCTGCTGGCGAAGTTGATGCGCTGAACGCGGCACGCGTGGCCGGCAAGTGTGACGACGACATTCGGCGCCTGGTCGCCCGTCTTGAGGCACAGCGCACCCAGGCCGCAGCCTGACGCGGAGGTGATCGTGCAGAACATCACCCCCGAAAAGAAGAAGGGCCCGAGCGCGGCAAACGCTCAGACCCCAGTGCAGAACGGTGTCGATCATACCGCCGAAGCCCGTCGCGTGGTGCTCGGGAAGATCAGCGCACAGTGTCCCGGCAACGCCGTGCAGACCCAGCAGGTCAAGTGCCTGACAGCGCTGCAGATCCTCGGCAGCCTATCCACGATTGAAGCCCGCCGCGGCCTGGATGTTCTTCATCCGGCTGCCCGCATCAAGGAGCTGAACGACTCGGGTCTGGTGCGGACGGTGACGCTTCGCAAGGCCGAGCAGACCGAGTGCGGGCGCGTCCATCACGTCGGCCTCTATGTCGTGGTCCGGGAGATCCGAGCATGACCGCCGATCCCTTCAACACCTTCGCCTCCGCCCTGGAGATGCGCGGCAAGGTCCGGTACTTCGGCACCGATCAACTGCGCGCCGCCTGCCCTTGCTGTGGTGGCCGCAGCACCAACACCCTTTCCGCCAAGCGCGGCGACAACGGTGGGGTGTTGGTCAAGTGCTTCAAGTCCGAGTGCGACATCGAGGCCATTGCCCGCTCGTTGGACCTGGAGATGTCCGACCTGTTCCCACCGCGCCTGGACGGACACACGACTCCGAAGCCGCGCCGCATCGGCCTGCTTCCTCCCATGCAGGCCCTGGACCTGATCGCTTCCGAGGCGTGGCTGATCGCCGTGGCCGGGGAGAACTTGGCCGCCGGTCACGCACTTGCCGAAGCCGACCTGACCCGCATCCGTGCGGCATCGGCCCGGATTCAGAACATCGTCAAGGAGGCTCACGCATGAGCTACCGCCCCGATTACAAAAGCCTAGCCGGCATCTGTGCAACCGTGGACGAGCAGATCCAGTGCAGCCACCCGAGCCCCGACCGGGAGCCGCCACCCTGGCACAACGAGGTGCCCACGGACACGCCACCAGCGCCAGCAGCCCCCAAGCCGGTGAAGGTGGGCCATTGGCCCGAGCCCAGACCGATCAAGGCGGATCTGCCACCCGCCCCGGCCTTCGATGCTCACTTGCTGATGCCGCCCGTGCTGGCCGACTTCGTTCTCGACGAGGCCGACCGGATGCCCTGCGCACCGGACTTCATCGCCGCTGCATTGGTGGTGGCGCTGGGCTCGCTGATCGGTGCCCGGTGTGCCATCAAGCCCAAGCGCCGCGACGACTGGATCATCACCCCCAACCTGTTCGGCGGAGTGGTGGGCGACCCCAGCAGCAAGAAGACCCCGGCCACGTCGATTCCGCTGCGCTTCCTGGACCGCCTACAGGCCGCCGAAGCCGAGCTGCACGCCGAAGCCATGAAGGTCCACGCCGCAGAACTGGCTGCGTTCGACGCGCAGCAGACGGCGATCAAGGGCGCGATGAAGAAGGCCGCATCGGGCAAGCCGGACCCCGACAAGATGACGGCCGCCGTGTCCGACCTGTCGGGCCTGCTGCCGCCCGACGCCCCGGTGCAGCGCCGCTTCAAGACTTCCGACGCCACCGTGCCGATGTTGGGCGTGATGCTCGCGGAGAACCCGGCCGGGATGCTGGTGTTTCGAGACGAGCTGATGGGCCTGCTTTCCAGCTGGGACCGCGACGGCAACGAGGGCGACCGGGCCTTCTACCTGGAGGGATGGAACGGCACAGGATCGTTCGCGGTGGATCGCATCGGGCGTGGGTCCATCTTCATCAAGAACCTGTGCCTGTCGGTGTTCGGCTCAATCCAACCCGACCTGATGGCCCGCTACCTGGCCGGCGCGACGGAGGGTATGGACAACGACGGTCGGGTGCAGCGGTTTCAGGTCATGGTCTACCCCGAGGCCGTGGCATGGGAGTGGCGCGACCGCTACCCGGTGCAGGGCGCCCGTGAGGCCGTGCGCGACATCTTCGAGCGCCTGGCGGTGTTCGATCCGGAGCAAGACGGCGCCACCCCGGCGACCGACTTCGTGAAGCTGCCGCACTTCGCCTTCGACGACAAGGCGCAGGAACTCTTCATCGAGTGGTCCACCGACTTGAACGGCTCGCGCATCCCGGCCGAACAAGACCCCCTCATGCGCCAGCACCTGGCCAAGTTCGAGAAGCTGTTCGGCGCCGTCGCGCTGATCCTGCACCTGGCCGCAGGACACACCGGCCCCGTGAAGGACGAATCGGCCGCAAGGGCCGCCGCCTGGTGTGACTACCTGGAAGGCCACGCCCGACGCATCTACGCCCTGGCCGAAGTGGGCAAGGTCAGTGCCGCCAACCTGCTGGGACGGCGCATTGCCGAGGGCAAGCTGATCGATGGCTTCACAGCGCGTGATGTTTGGAAGAAGGGCTGGGCGGGGCTCGCCACTGGTGCCCAGGCAGAAGCGGCGCTGGCGCTGCTGGAAGAACACGGCTGGGTGATCGGCGCCGACAGTGACCAAGCCACCGGCCGCCCGACAACCCGCTACCACGTCAACCCGAAGGCACGAAAGGGGCAGCAATGAGCCGCATCGACTGGACACAGAGGGCGCGTGAATTTCTGAAAACGGCCCCACCCCTCACCCCCAAAACTACCGAAACCTACCTTTCGGGGGTTTTGGCGGTACGTCCCCCCCTTGTTTTCCAAAAAAGCGAGGCCGCGAATGAGCCCACCCAGCCAAGCGCCGCCGACCTGCCGGTGATCCCCAAGGCCGTACCCACGACCCCGGTCAAGGTCATGAATCTGCCCGACAGCGTGCGCGAACTGCTGACCCTGAGCGATGCCGAGCTGATCCGCATGGAAGCCCGCTACCGGCTGGCTCGCCGTCATGGCCTGGACATCGACCAGACCGAGCGCCTGGCCGACGACCTGCTGAGGCGTGACCGTCAGGGCCTGGACATGCGCATGTGCGTCGAGTGCCGATGCCTGGAATCGACTGGCCGGTGTGCTGCTGCACGTGCTGGCCGACTGGCTGGCGCTGATCGCAGGTTCGAGCCCATCCGCACGGAGCTGATCCGCTGCCCGGCCTTCGCCCCCAACACCCGAGATTGACCACACCATGACCCAACACATCATCATCGCCCTGACCGAGGCCCAGACCCTGGCCGACCTGGAAACCGCGCTGGCGCTGGTCCGCATCGACGCCCACAAGTTGCGCACGGCAGCGGAGAACCTGCGCGACGGCGACCCGAAAGAAGAGACGGTGCAGGCCTACCAACTGGCGCTCGGGGACGCCGGTGTGCCGGATGACGCCGTGGAGCCCTACGTGCTCGCGCTGCATCGCTGGAACGCACTGCGAAACGAGACACCGGAGCAGCGCGCCATCCGTGAAGCCTTCGCCCACGCCCGCCACCTCATGGACACGCTGGGCGACGAGAACCCGCAGACCCTGGCGGCCGTCATCCACGCCATGGAACTGCAAGACCCCGGAGCCTGCGGCCGCATTGCCCGAGAGTGCGGCCTCACCCTGCCTGAGCCCGACCACTGCGACGACGACGGCCGACCGCTATTCAGTTCTCAGGCCATCGCCGATGCCTTGGACGTGCCGCACGAGAAGGTGGTGGCCGACATCGAGGCCATGATCGGCGCGGGTGTGGTGGCCCCTGCTGGCGCTGTCCACCGGTTGCAGTGAGGGCCAGACCATGAGCATCACCGCACTCGTGACCGGCCGCCTGATCGCAGCACCGGAGCGCCGCACCGGCAACAGCGGCAAGCCTTACACCCTGGCCAAGCTGTCGGCCGCGACCGAAGGAGAAGACTCGCTGGTGTCGCTGATCGCCTTCGGATCGGTGGCTGAAGAACTGGCCGCGCTCGGCAAGGGCGACACCGTGGCCATCAACGGCCGCGCCAAGGTCAACGCATGGACCGGCAAGGACGGGAGCCCCCAGGCGGGCCTGAGCGTCACAGCCGACGCCATCCTGAGCGCCTATCACCTGCGCAAGCGCCGCGCCGCAGTGGCCGGTGATCCCGAGCCGACAGACCGGCCGCCACGACAACAGCGCCAGCAAGGCGCCCACGCTGATCGTCAGGAGGACTTCGGGCCGCAGGACTGGCCGGGGGACGGGCAATGACCGACACCCGCGACGACCACGAAAAGGGCACTGACAGCAAACGGGGTGCACTGCGCCCGTGGCCGAAGGGCGTCTCAGGCAACCCAGGCGGGAAGAAGGCGAAGACCGCGGCGGACAAAGCAGTTGAGGCACTGGCCCGCGCGAACAGTACCGAGGCCGTCGACACGGTGCTGTCCATCATGCGGGGCGGCGACTCCGACCGCACCCGGCTTGCCGCTGCCCTGGCCGTCCTGGAGCGTGCCCACGGCAAACCCGGCGACCGCCTCACCGCACCGGTAGAGGTGCCGCAGGGCGCCACGCTGGCCGACCGTGCCCAAGCCATCGCGGACGCTGCCATGTTGGGCGCGGTCAGCACCGCCCAGGCATCGGCCCTGCTGTCGTGCTTGGCCAGCGTGGCGAAGGTCCGCGAGGTTGAGGAACTGGAACGACGGATCACCGCGCTTGAAGCGCAGAAAGGAACGACATGAACCCCGCACTGGACCGCCGCGTGTCGGCCCTGGAGGCTGTAACCAACCCGGCCGAGCCGTTGAACCTCGCCATTCAGTTCATCGGTGCTGGCGTTGGCGTCACCGCGGCGCTGTTGATGCCCAGTGGGCACCGGTTGGAGCGCGAAGACAACGAGTCCGAGGCCGCCTTTCTGACCCGCGTGGAGGCTGCTCGATGACCGCCGCCCTGCCAATCCGAAGCCCGCTGGTGGACGTTCGTACCGGCATGGTCTCTCGTGAATGGGCGCTCGCGCTCATGGGTCGAGGGGACACCGTCGAAATCAACAGGCTGAGGGGTGCAGTTGCAGAGCTCAAGGCCCTGCTGGTCACGCAAGGCAAGCGGCTCGACGCGGTGGAGGCTGAGAACGCACAGCTTTCGGCGACGCTTGAAACGCTGCGGGCGGAGCTTGACGACATGCGGACGCTGGCCGCTGTGTCCGACTCGGGCGTCCTGGCCCTGGCGCTCGTGTCCGAGTTGTCGAAGCGCGTGCGTGGCCTGGAGGTATCAGGGGCGTTCGTGTCGTGAACACCCGTGACGGTTGTCACGCCGACCAAATATGGGCACCCCACTTCCGCCGCTGACGTGCCAGAGTGCCCCCAGTGACCAAAGCGAACAGGAGGTGGGACATGGGCAAACTATGCATCGCGGCGGTTGGCGTGCTCTTCTTGGCTGGGTGTGCGACCACCTCAACCGGTCCAATGTCAGCCGGGCCGGGAATGTTCGTTGTGTCCCGACAGGCAGGGGCGTTCCCAAGTGGACGTGAGCCACTGCTGGCCGAGGCACTCGCGGAAGCGAACGCGAAGTGCGCCGAGCTCTCCAAGCGCCTGAAGCTGGTTTCTACGCATGAGAACCCAGGCCCGTATGTGCTCGCCAACTACCCCAAGGCAACAGTCGTCTTTGCGTGTGAGTGACGGGCCGATTGCCACTTGGTCACCTCAAGGCCCGCCGCGTGCGGGCTTTCATGCGCCTGGATGTGACCGGGTAACGGCTGGCGTTGCTCGGATCTAAGGTTCCCACCGCTGGTTGTGAGGTGGGCAGCGGAATGGGTGACGTGGGTGGTCTGTGTCCAAGTTTGTGTCCAAGTAGCCGACTCGCTCGCATGGACACCGCATTTCATAAGGCCATCGGCCGTGTTTGCCGCTTTTGCATCGAAGTGACGGTGCGCTTCAGGGCGTGTTGACGGCGGGGAGGGTGGACTGTTCATCCAAATGAACAGTGATTCAGTCCACAAGGACTGGCTTCAGTTCAGCGAGGTGCCTAGACTGCCCCTCACCGACCCGACGCCCCTCTGGAGACCGCATGTCCATTCCCACGCCCTTCACGTCCACCTCGGACGTTGTCCACTACATCAATGGCCAGCGCACGCCGAGCCAGAGCGGCCGCACCCAGGCCGTGTTCAATCCGGCCACGGGGGAGTCGCCCCGCCGCGTGGTGCTCGGCACGGCCGCCGAGGTCGATGCCGCCGTGGCGGCGGCCAAGGCCGCCTTCCCCAAGTGGTCGGCCACGCCGCCCATCCGCCGCGCCCGCGTCATGAATGCCTTCCTCGCGCTGGTCAACCAGCACAAGGACGAACTGGCCGCGATGATCACCGCCGAACACGGCAAGGTCTTCACCGACGCCCAGGGCGAGGTGATGCGTGGCATCGACATCATCGAGTTCGCCTGCGGCATCCCGCAACTGCTCAAGGGCGACTACACCGAGCAGGTCTCCACCGGCATCGACAACTGGACGATGCGCCAGGCCCTGGGCGTGGTCGCAGGCATCACGCCGTTCAACTTCCCCGTCATGGTGCCGTGCTGGATGTTCCCGGTGGCCATCGCTTGCGGCAACACCTTCATCCTCAAGCCCAGTGAGCGCGACCCGTCGGCCAGCCTGTTCATGGCCGACCTGCTGAAGAAGGCCGGCCTGCCCGACGGCGTGTTCAACGTTGTGCAGGGCGACAAGCTGGCGGTGGACACGCTGTTGGCCCATCCGGACGTGAAGGCGGTGAGCTTCGTGGGTTCCACCCCGATCGCCAACTACATCTACGAGACCGGTGCCCACCATGGCAAGCGCGTGCAGGCCCTGGGTGGCGCCAAGAACCACATGGTCGTCATGCCCGACGCCGATGTCGAGCAGACCGTGGATGCGCTGATCGGCGCGGCCTACGGCTCGGCTGGCGAGCGCTGCATGGCGATCTCGGTGGCGGTGTTCGTGGGCGACGAGATCGCCGACACGGTGATCCCCAAGGTGGCCGAGCGCGCCAAGCAGCTCAAGATCAAGAACGGCATGGAGCTCGACGCCGAGATGGGCCCGATCGTCACCGCCCAGGCGCGTGACCGCATCGAGGGCTACATCGCCAAGGGCGTGGAAGAAGGCGCCGAGCTGGTGGTGGACGGCCGAGGCCACAAGGTGCCGGGTTTCGAAGGCGGTTTCTTCACTGGCGGCACGCTGTTTGACCGCGTCACGCCTGAGATGACCATCTACAAGGAAGAGATCTTCGGCCCGGTGCTGGCCTGCGTGCGCGCCAAGACCTTTGCCGAAGCCGTGGAGCTCATCAACGACCACGAGTTTGGCAACGGCGTGGCCTGTTACACCCGCGACGGCAACACCGCCCGCGAGTTCGCGCGCCAGATCCAGGTCGGCATGGTGGGCATCAACGTGCCGATTCCGGTGCCGATGGCCTGGCACGGCTTCGGTGGCTGGAAGCGCAGCCTGTTCGGCGACATGCACGCCTACGGCGAAGAGGGCGTGCGCTTCTACACCAAGCAGAAGTCCGTCATGCAGCGCTGGCCGGAAAGCACGGCCAAGGGCGCCGAGTTCGTGATGCCGACGGCCAAGTGAACGGTTCGGGCCACCGCGCCCGTTCGCTGGCTCCGACCGTCGCCTGAGTTCCAGACCGCTGCCCCTCGGGGCAGCTTTCCTAAGAAACACCCGCCTCAACAGGCTGCAGGGAGAAGCCGAAGTGGGCAGCACGGCGCTGGAGTTGCTTGACCACCCGCTCGCGATAGCGCTGTTCGTACTGCTGAGCGCCGGGATCCTCGTACTGCATTCCGAATCGCATCGAGCGGTAGAACAGGACGGCGATCTTGCGAGCCGTGGCCGTCAGCGCCTTGGCCTTGCCGATGCGTGCAGCCAACCTGCGATAGAACGCCCCCAGTGCCGTTTCTGTCCGCCCAACAGTGGTGGCCACCAAGCGCAGTCGCGCAGCCACACGGCTGTTGCTCTTGCGAGTGCGCGATGACAGGACTTTGCCGCCACTGATCTTGCAGCCTGGCGACAGGGTCAGCCAGGACGTGAAGTGCTTCTCTGTGGGCCAGCGGCTCATGTCCGTGCCGCACTCGGCGACCAGGGCCAGCGCGATACCCGGACCGATGCCGTGGATTCGGGTCAGGTCCATGCCCGTGAGTTGATACAGCAGGGCTCGGACATCGAACTTCGGCGTATTGGGCTGCTTGGTGCGGTGACGCGGTTTGCCCAGCGGCTCCTGGGGCGACGGCTTGTCCGCGCACAGCAGTTGCAAGGTCCGTTCAATCTGTGCGTCGCAATCGGCGACACGCTCTTGGTAGAAGTCATACAAGGCCAAGGCTTGGGCCAGAGCGAACACGTGCTCGGGCTGGTAGTTGCCCACCATGGCCGCGCGGATGGTCTGAGTGCTCTCTCGGCAACGAACGTCGCGCATGGCAGCGAGAACATCCGGGTCACGTTCTCCGGCCACGATGGCGCGCACAATCCTCAAACCCGTGACGCCGCAAATGTCACTGATCACATGGTGCAGCTGGAGATTCATGTGGATCAGCGCCTTTTGCATGTGCTGCATGTGCGCTGCAGCGTATTCGAGATGCCGCTCTCTGATGCGCATGTAGGCACGCAGCGCCGCAATCTCGCGCGTCGGGCGGAAGCTCGCACGCATGAGGCCACAGGCGTGGAGCCGCTGCAACCACTGGGCGTCGTTGACGTCGCTTTTGCGTCCAGGCACAGCCTTGCAATCTCGCGCATTGGCCAGGATGACTTCCAGCCCCCGATCCTCCAGGATCTCGTACACCGGAATCCAGTACACCCCCGTTGATTCCATCGCCACGGTGGTGATGCCCAGCGACACCAGCCAATCGGCCATGCGCTCGATGTCACCAGTGAAGCTCTGGAACGTCTGCACCGGATCATCACTGAGTTCCGGTGGAACCGCCGCGACCTGAATCCGTGAGCCAATGTCTATGCCTGCAGCCCGCTCGTTGACGATGGGCAGCCCCAACGTTTTGCCCTTCTTGGACATGGCAACCTCCTGACGGCAGTACGCCAGACAGGGGCGCGGTACCAATCAATTTCCTAAACGGGGTCGCAGAACGCGCCACCACAGCTGGGTCCGCAAGATCCCCACGGGCCAAGTTTTTTGACGGGGACGAAGGCCTCCAAAAAGCTGACGGCCACGGTCTGGCAGCCTCAGTGTAGGCAGACCAGTGTTTCTTGCCATCGGGACGTGGCATCGCCGCGAGAGACGTTTTTTGGGCTGTGCTTCCCAAAAAAAGCCCCTCCGAAGAGGGGCCAATGCTTTCTTCCCGAGGAGAGGCGGGGATCAGAACGCGTAGTTGATGCGCACGCGCAGCGAGGTGTTGTTGTCGGGCACGTTGGCGGCGGCATCCTTGACCTTGGAGTACGACACGGCCGGGGTGATCGTGGCGTTCTTGATGCCGAACAGGCCGGTCTGGTAGGACGCGTAGACGGTGTTGATCTTCTCGGCCTGGAAGGACTTGCCGGACTCAAAGGCCGCTTCAAACGCACCGAATGCGGCGGTCAGGCCGGCGGTGTGGCTGCGCGAGGCGGCGTTGTCGATCTTGCCCGACGCACCGTTGAAGGTCAGCACCACCCCCCCCAGCGGCACGCCGACCGAGGCGCCGAAACCGTTGAAGCTGGTGGTGTCGTTGGTGGTCTCGTTGAGCACCTTGCCCACTTCGGCGGCCACCACGGCGCTCAGGCCCGACTCGGCCTTGTAGTACAGGACCGGGCGAACCCCCTTGGCCTTGAACGGCGTGGCGCCTGCGGCGGAGCTGAAGGCATCGCTGTTGTTCTTGGCTTCGATCAGGCCCAGTTCGGCGCCCAGACCGTTGCCCAGATTCACGTTGAAGGCGGCCTGGAACGGCGAGCCGGCGGTGCGACCGCGCAGCATGTTGGCGCGGTAGGTGTAGCCATCGCTGCCGGCGACGTCCACGATGGTGTCACGGCCACGGCGGTACACATCGGCGGCTTCGAAGCGGCCAAGCTTCAGGTCCATCTGGGTGTTGCCCAGCTGGACCCAGAGGTCGTCCACGGCGGTGCCACCCGAGCGGCCGGCCAGGAAGCTGGCCTTGCCGGCCACGAAGGTGTCGTCCGAACCCACGCCTTTACCGACGGCGTTGAGTTCCACCCGGCCGCCTTGGGTCAGGCCACGGCCGTTGTTCGAGTAGGTGTTGTCGAACTCGATGTTGGCGTTGAACTCGGCGAAGGCCGGGGCTGCGGCGACGGCCAGGACGGCGGCGGCCAGGCGGGTGACGTGAGAGCGGTTCATGGGATGTCTCCAGTGGTGGATGGGCGCACCTTGAGGGTGCTGGGTTGAGCCTCTTGAAGAGGCATTTCTAGAGAGGACAAGCCGCGCCACAGGGTGGATTCGGCGCGGATGAAGATTAATCAATCAGTCCGATTGATTAATTAATCGTTTACACCTAGCTGACGCCAAGATGCGACGCGGCACAAAAGGGGTGGGTTTGACCGGGTGCGGCAGGGGCGGCACACCCGCTAGGCACGGGCTTCAGCGGGGCGGCGTCTGCAACATCCACTCGTGCGCCGGGTCGTTCTTGAACGCCCAGGCGCGGCCGGGACCGGCCATCACGTTGAGGTAGTACAGGTCGTAGCCGTGGGGCGCGACCACCGGGTGGTAGCCGCGCGGCACCATGACCACGTCGTGGTTCTCGACCACGCAGGCCTCGTCCAGGCTGCGGTCATCGGTGTAGACGCGCTGGAAGGCAAAGCCCTGCGGCGGGTTGAGGCGGTGGTAGTAGGTTTCCTCCAGCACCGTTTCCTCGGGCGCGGCGTCGCGGTCGTGCTTGTGTGGTGGGTAGCTGCTGGAGTGGCCGGCGGGCGTGATCACCTCGACCACCAGCAGGCGGTCGGCGGCGTCGCTGTCGCCCATCAGGATGTCGCAGACGTAGCGGGTGTTGCTGCCGGCGCCGCGTGTCATGCGGCGCATCGCTGAGCCGTCCAGGCGTTGGACGACCTTTTCGCCGCTGACGTAAGGCGCGGTGCACAGCGCGACCTCGGCATCGCGCGAGGCCGTGATCGACACGGTCTGGCCGCCGGGCACGTACAGGGCGTCTGGTGCGAGGCCGTCGAACACGCTGTCGCGAGTGCCGAGGGCGTCGTACGTGACGCCGCCCACGCTGGCGCTGACGGTGCCGGTGAGCACCACCACGCACAGTTCGCGCGAGCCGGTGTCGACCGTCTCGGATTCACCGGCCTTCAGGCGCAGGGCCCGGAAGCCCACGTGCGTCCAGCCGGCGCGCTCGGGCGTGACGTTGCAGATCTCGCGCTCGGGCGAGGCCTTGACGAGCAGAGGGGACAGGGACATGGCCGGTTTCTCGGTGCTTCGGTTCTTTGGGGTCGGAGCGGGGGGCGCTCCGACGTCAGGGGCAGGGGGATTGGCCGGCCGTCAGGCGCTCAGTCGGTCCACCAGACCGCGCAACGTGTCGTAGCCTTTCTTGGCGCACTCGTAGCTCGGGGCGACGGCCGGGTCCTGTTCGGCCTCGACGACCAGCCAGCCTTCGTAGCCACCTTCCTTGAGCGTGGACAGCACGGCGGCGTAGTCGATCACGCCGTCGCCCGGCACGGTGAAGGTGCCGTTGATGACGCCGTTGAGGAAGCTCCAGCCGTCGTTGCGGGCCTGGGCGATGACCTGGGCGCGCACGTCCTTGCAGTGCACATGCACCACACGGCTCAGGTGTTTCTTCAGCACGGTCACCGGGTCGGCGGCGCCGCCGAAGTAGGCGTGGCCGGTGTCGAACAGCAGGAAGACCTTGGCCGGGTCGGTCAGGGCCATGAGCTGATCGATGTCGGCGGGCGACTCGACGTAGGCGCCCATGTGGTGGTGGTACGCCAGTCGGATGCCGTAGGTGGACAGCAGGTGTTCGCCGAACAGGTTCAGGCGTTCGGCGTAGCCGCGCCAGGCGGCGGCGTCCTTGAAGCGGGGGCGCTTGCCCACGGGCGTGTCGATCTGGCCCTGGATGGTGCCCGCGCACTCGCCGTAGACCACGACGGTCACACCGTTGTGCTGCAGCTTGGCCATGTGCGCCTGGCAGCGCTCGATCTCTTCGGCCACGGCGCCGGCGTTGCTCTGGCCGGGGGCGACTTCCGCCAGGAAGCCGGAGTACCAGCCCGAGACGCAGACCAGCCCGAACTCGGCCAGCTTCGCCTTCAGCGCGGGGCCTTCCTTGGGAAACTTGTTGCCCAGCTCGAAGCCTTCGTAGCCGATTTCCGCGCCTTCTTTCAGCGCGGTTTCCAGCGGGGTCTCGCCGCCCAGGGAGGGCAGGTCGTCGTTCATCCAGGACAGGGGATTGATGCCAATGCGGACGTTCCAGGTCATGTTGGTGCTCTCGTCTTCAATGCGGAAGGTGGGTCGAATCGGGCCGCGGGGCGCCGAGCGGAAAAGGGTCTAGAAAGACCGCTCAGGTGGAACCGAGCGGCGAATGTCAGCGCTTCTGCTTTTTCTTGGCTTCGAGGTAGCGGGCGCGGGCGGCGTCCACTTCGGGGCGGGCGGAGACTTCGGGGATGGCGACCTCCCACCAGGCGCCGCCGTCGTCGGTCGTGCGGTGGTGGGTGGTGTCGATCACCAGCACCTGCGACTTCGTGGCGGCGCGGGCGCGGACCATTTCGCGGCGCAGTTCGGCCACGTCCTTCACGTGCACGGCGTCGGCGCCCAGCGAGCGGCCGTTCATCGCGAAGTCGATGCACGACGGCTGCCCGCCCTCGGGGATGCAGTCGTCGAGCATGTTGTTGAAGCTGGCGCCGCCGCTCTTGACCTGTAGGCGCTCGATGCAGCCGTAGCCCCGGTTGTCCAGCAGGACCACGATGATCTTGCGGCCCAGCAGGACCGAGGTGGCCAGCTCGGCGTGCAGCATCATGTACGAGCCGTCGCCGACCATGACGATGACCTCGCGCTCGGGGCGGGCCATCTTGGCGCCCAGGCCGCCCGCCACTTCGTAGCCCATGCACGAGTAGGCGTAGTCCATGTGGTAGTTGCCCGGCAGGCCGGAGCGCCACAGCTTGTGCAGTTCGGCCGGCAGGGTGCCGGCGGCGCACACGACGAGGTCGTTCGCGGCGCTGTCCAGGCCGGCGTCGGTGGCGGACTCGCGCACGGCGCCGATCACCTCGGCGTCGTAGGGCAGGACGTCCTGGGGCACGTTCAGCGTCAGCTCGGTGACGCGGGCGACCCAGCCGGCGGCGCTGTCACGGCACTGGGCGGTCCAGGCGGCGTCGGCTTTCCAGTCGTCCAGCAAGGCACTGAGCTGGGCGAGGCCGGTTCGGGCGTCGGCGATCAGGGTCTGACCGCCCTTCTTGCCGGCGTCGAAAGGCTGCACGTTCAGGCCCAAGACTTGGGCGTGGCCGAACAGCGCGTGCGAGCCGGAGGTGAAGTCCTGCAGGCGGGTGCCCACGGCCAGCACGACGTCGCATTGGGCAGCGGCGGCGTTGGACACCGGCGAGCCGGTCACACCGATGGAGCCCAGGTTCAGCGGATGGTCCCACGCCAGGCTGCCCTTGCCGGCCTGCGATTCCACGACCGGAATGCCGTGGGTGTGGGCGAAGGCGCTCAGCGCTTCCCAGGCCTGGCTGTAGAGCACGCCCCCGCCGGCGACGATCACTGGCTTCTGGGCGGTGCGCAGCGTCTCGGCGGCCTCGGCCAGTTCATGCGGATCGGCGGGCGGACGGCGGAAGCGGATCACCTTCGTCTCGAAGAAGCTCGCGGGCCAGTCGTAGGCGAAGGTCTGCACGTCCTGCGGCAGCGCCAGGCAGACCGGGCCGCAGGTGGCGGGGTCGGTCATGACCTGGATGGCGCGGGGCAGGGCCACCAGCAGCTGCTCGGGGCAGGTGATGCGGTCGAAGTAGCGCGTGACGGGGCGGAAGCAGTCGTTGGCGCTGACGTCGCCGTGCTCGAAGCTTTCCACCTGCTGCAGCACGGGGTCGGGCAGGCGGGTGTGGAAGACGTCGCCGGGCAGCAGCAGCACGGGGAGGCGCGCCACGTGGGCCAGTGCCGCCGAGGTCACCATGTTGGTCGCCCCCGGCCCGATGCTGGACGTGACCGCCATGATGCGCTGGCGGAAGTTCGTCTTGGCGTAGGCCACGGCGGCGTTGGCCATGCCCTGCTCGTTGTGGGCGCGGTAGGTGGGCAGGCGGTCCTTCTCGGCCTGCAGTGCTTCGCCCAGCCCGGCCACGTTGCCGTGTCCGAAGATGGAGAACACGCCACCCACGTAGGGCAGCACCTCGGTGGCGCCGTCGGGTTGGGTCACTTCCACCTTCAGCCCGGCCAGGTAACGCACGAGGGCCTGGCTGACGGTGAGTCTCAGGGTCTGGGTCATGACAGTCTCGATGTCGGTGTCAAACGAAAGGGCTCAGGCGGCCTTGCGGCGCTTCCAGGCCTCGACCAGCGTGGCGAAATTGGCCGCCACCTCGGAGATGAAGGCCGCGTCATCGGCTTCGCCGCGCAGCCACTTGAGCGAGGCGTCCATCCACAGCGTGCGCCCGACCATGAAGCCCTTGACGACGGGGTTGGTGGCACTGCGGAAGCTGTCGGCCAGGTGCTGCAGCGGTTGGTTCAGACCCAGGATGACGGCGCCTCGGCAGTGCGGATCGCGTTCCTGGATCAGGGCTTCGAGGGTGGTCCAGCTCTCGGCGGCCATCGGCGAGAGCTTCCACCACTCCGGCTTGACGCCCAGGTTGTAGAAGCGCTTGACGGCCCGCAGCACGATGGCGTCCTCGGTGCCCGGCACGGTCGTGGCCTTGGGCGGGATGATTTCCAGCAGCAGTTCGTTGCCGCTGGCGCGCGTGGCTTCCCACAGCTCCAGCACCTTCTGCTCCTGCTCCAGGCGCAGGTCGACGGGATCGTCCGGGTGGAAGAACACCAGGCACTTCACGACCTGCTCGCTCGGCCAGTTCGTGAGCGTGCTGCCCACCGAGCGGGTGCCGTCAAAGCGCAGCGGGCGCGAGGTCGGCAGCTCGACCGGGCGGCCCACCCACCAGCCGCGCCCGGTGGCGCTGGCCAGGGCGTCGCGGCCGTAGTCGCCGCCGTCGATCAGCACGCCGGTGTGGCCCTTCAGGTCGTGGCTGGCCTCGACCTGCTCGGCGGCCTTCACCAGCAGTTTCTTGAGTTCGGGAATGCGCGCTTCGTCCGCACCGGCCTCGCGCACCAGATCGTAGAACTGGCTGCGGTGGTCGAAGGCCATCACGCACAGCTCGTCCCAGCTCGGGCGGGCGGCGGTGACGCGGTGCAGGTGGGCGAGCTGCTGGTCGGCGTCCACCTGGGGGTTGCGGCTGCCGCTGAACCAGTGGTCCAGCTCGGCCGGCGTGGGCATGGCGGCCGAACAGGCGTGGCGCGAGACGACGATGGCGCCGCAGGCGTTGGCGATGCGGGTCGATTCGGCCCAGTCCTTGCCGCGCAGCAGGCCGTTCATCAGGCCCGACAGGAAGGCGTCACCGGCGCCCAGCACGTTCAACACCTCGACGCGCTCGCCCTTGAAGGTGGGGGCGTCGTCGATGGCGTGCGGGATGCGGCCCTCGATCACGCAGCAGCCCAGCGCACCGCGCTTGACCACCAGCTTGGCGCTCGACACGTCGCGCACGGCCCGCAGCGAGGCCATCAGATCGTCGGGGTGGCCGCCTGCGATCAGGAACTCTTCTTCCGTGCCCACCAGCAGATCGAACTCACCCAGCACCTGCTGCAGTTGCAGCGTGACGTTGGCGTCGGCGACGAAGCGGTTCTCGCCTTCGCCGCGGGTGGTCAGGCCCCACAGCACCGGGCGGTAGTCGATGTCGAGCACGCGCATCACCCCGTGGCGGCGGGCGTAGCTCAGGGCGCGCAGCGAGGCCTTGCGGGTGGTCGGGGTCGACAGGTGGGTGCCGGTGATGGCCAGCGCGCGGCACTGGGCGATGAAGTTCTCGCTGATCAGCTCGGCTTCGATGGCCATGTCGGCGCAGTTCTCGCGCATGAACAGCAGCGGGAAGGTGTCGCGGTCCTTCAGGCCCAGCAGCACCACACCGGTCAGGCGTTCCGGGTCGACCTGCAGCTGGCTGGTGTCACAGCCTTCGGCTTCCAGGGCTTCCCGCAGGAAACGCCCCATGTGCTCGTTGCCGACGCGCGAGATCATGGCGCTCTTGAGGCCCAGGCGCGCCACGCCGAAGGCCAGGTTGCCCGAGGATCCGCCCAGGTACTTGGCCATGCTGCGGGCGTCTTCCAGACGGGCGCCGAACTGCTGGGCATAAAGGTCCACCGCCACCCGGCCCAGGCAGGCCAGGTCGATGCGGCGACCGGAGGGGAAATTCAACGTGCTCATGACAGGGTCCGTCGTGGTGTTGTGCAAGGACAGGGGGGTTGTCCACTTTGGAGCGAAGTCTAGGAGCGTCGGAAAATATCTTCTCTAGGTGTATTCACGTAGAAAATCTTTTCCAAAAAAACAGGGGCTGGAGCTAGAGTTGCGCCGTGCCGATCGATGTCGTGTGCACTACCGCACATCCGGATCGGTTCACAGACCCACCACTAGGAGACTTGGATCATGAAGAAGATGTTGTTGGCCGCCGCCACCGCCGCCGTCGCTCTGGCTTCCCCTGCCGCCCACGCCGAAAAGGTCGGCCTGGCCATGGCCCAGCTGGACACGTTCCTGACCATTCTGAAGAACGGCACGATCGAGGCGGGCAAGAAGGCCGGCGCCACCGTGCAGGTGGAAGATGCCCAGAACGACGTGGGCAAGCAGCTCAGCCAGATCCAGAACCTGATCGCGCAGAAGGTCGACGCCATCATCGTCAACCCGGTCGACACCGACGTGACGCCCAAGATCACCAAGATGGTGACGAGCGCCGGCATTCCCCTGGTCTACGTGAACCGCAAGCCGGCCGACTTCGAGAAGCTGCCTGCCGGCGTGGCCTTCGTGGCTTCGGATGAAAAGGTCTCCGGCACCCTGCAGACGCAGGAAGTCTGCCGCCTGCTCAAGGGCAAGGGCCAGGTCGTGGTGCTGATGGGCGAGCTGTCCAACGAAGCCGCACGCACCCGCACCAAGGACATCGAGGACGTCGTGGCCACCCCGGAGTGCAGTGGCGTCAAGATCGCCGACAAGCGCGAAGGCAAGTGGGACCGCACCCAGGGCCAGGACATCACCACCAACTGGCTGAGCTCGGGCGTGAAGTTCGACGCCATCATCGCCAACAACGATGAAATGGCCATCGGCGCCATCAACGCGCTGAAGGCCGCCAAGAAGTGGACCCCGGCCTCCATCGTGGCCGGCATCGACGCCACGCCCGACGCACTGGCCTCCATGAAGGCGGGTGACCTGAAGGTTACCGTGTTCCAGAACGCCGCCGGCCAAGGCGCGGGCGCCATCGAAGCCGCTCTGAAGCTGGCCAAGAAGCAGCCGGTGCAGCGTTTTGTCAACGTGCCGTTCGAGCTGGTCACCCCGGCCAACCTGAGCAAGTACGCCGGCAAGAACTGATCGATCGACTGCGGGCCGGCCTGCGGGCCGGCCGGTTTCTCAAGGAATCTCCATGTCTTCCGCCATCCTGGATGAGCCGGCAACCTCCGAGGCACCGGACGTTTCGGCTTCCAACGGCTACCTGCTTGAAGTGCAGGGGGTGCGCAAGGCCTTCCCCGGCGTGGTCGCCCTGGACAACGTGCAGTTCAAGCTGCGGCCCGGCACCGTGCACGCCCTGATGGGTGAAAACGGCGCCGGCAAGTCCACGCTGATGAAGATCATCGCGGGGGTCTACATCCCCGATCAGGGCGAGCTGCGCGTCAAGGGCCGGGCCCTGTCGCTGAACGGCCCGCTGGACGCCCTGAACAACGGCATCGCCATGATCCATCAGGAACTCAACCTGATGCCCTACATGACGGTGGCCGAGAACATCTGGATCCGCCGCGAGCCGAAGAACCGCTTCGGTTTTGTCGACCACGCCGAGCTGCGCCGCCGCACGCAGGCGCTGTTTGACCGCCTGGCCATCGACATCGATCCGGAGATCGAGGTGCGCCGACTGTCCGTGGCCTCGCGCCAGATGGTCGAGATCGCCAAGGCCGTGTCCTTCGACTCCGACGTCCTGATCATGGACGAGCCCACGTCCGCCCTGACCGACAAGGAAGTGGCGCACCTGTTCCGCATCATCCGGCAGCTGCGCACCCAGGGCAAAGGCATCGTCTACATCACGCACAAGATGAACGAGCTGTACGAGATCGCCGACGAGTTCTCGGTGTTCCGCGACGGCAAGTACATCGGCACGCACGCCTCCAAGGACGTGACCCGCGACGAGATCATCAAGATGATGGTGGGCCGCGAGATCACGCAGATGTTCCCCAAGGAAGAGGTGCCCATCGGCGACGTGGTCATGTCGGTGCGCAACCTGACGGTCAAGGGCATCTTCCACGACGTCAGCTTTGATCTGCGTGCCGGCGAAATCCTGGGCATGGCCGGCCTGGTCGGCTCGGGCCGCTCCAACGTGGCCGAGGCGCTGTTCGGCGTCGTGCCGGCCACCGGCGGCGACATCGTCATCCGGGGCGAGAAGGTCATGATCGACTCGCCCGCCGTGGCGATGAAGCACGGCATGGCCTTCCTGACCGAAGACCGCAAGGACACGGGCTGCTTCCTGGTGCTCGACATCCTGGCCAACATGGAAGTGGCGGTGCTCAGCCAGCGCTACGTGAACAAGCTGGGTTTCATCCAGCAGGGTGCGCTGCAGCGCGACTGCGAGGCCATGTCGCGCGATTTGCGCGTCAAGACGCCGAACCTGGCCGAGGTGATCCAGAACCTCTCCGGCGGCAACCAGCAGAAGGCCCTGATCGGCCGCTGGCTGCTGACCCAACCCAAGATCCTGATCCTCGACGAGCCCACGCGCGGTATCGACGTCGGCGCCAAGGCCGAGATTCACCGCCTGGTGTCCAAGCTGGCTGGCGAAGGCGTGGCCGTGCTGATGATTTCCTCGGAAATGCCCGAGGTCCTGGGCATGAGCGATCGCGTGATGGTGATGCACGAGGGCCGCATGACCGGCATCGTGGATCGCGCCGACGCCGATCAGGTTCGCATCATGGAACTGGCCTCGCACTGAGCGGGGCCCTGACAGAGCAAGACGGAGACAACCATGGCTTCCAGCAATTCCACCCTGGGCGCACAGTCCATGACGTTCAAGCCACCCAAGCGCAAGTGGCCACCCGAGACCAGCATCCTGCTGGTGCTGGTGGGCATCTGCCTGCTGTTCGAGGTTCTGGGCTGGATCGTCAACGACCAGAGCTTCCTGGCCAACCCCGAGCGCCTGCAGATCATCGTGCTCCAGATGGCGGTGATCGGCATCATCGCCGTGGGCGTGAACATGGTGATCATCACCAGCGGCATCGACCTGTCCTCGGGCTCGGTGGTGGCGGCTTCGGCGGTCGTGGCGGCCAGCCTGGCGCAGGTGTCGGACTTTCCGCGCGCCGTGTTCCCGCAGCTGACAGACCTGCCCGTGATCTGGTCCGTGCTGGCCGGGGTGGCCGCCGGGGTGCTGGTGGGGCTGGTCAACGGGGCCTTGATCGCCTACACGGGGATCCCGCCGTTCATCGCCACGCTGGGCACCATGGTGGCGGCACGCGGCTTTGCCAAGTGGTTCACCGGCGGCATGCCCGTGTCGATGCTGACCGACGACTTCGCGTGGATCGGCTCCGGCGCCAACCCGGTCATCATCTTCCTGGTGGTCGCGGCGATCTTCCACGTGGTGCTGCGGTACACCCGCTTCGGCAAGTTCACCTACGCCATCGGGGCGAACCGCCAGGCGGCCATCGTCTCGGGCATCAACGTCAACCGCCACCTGATCTGGATCTACTCCATCGCGGGTCTGCTCAGCGGCATCGCCGGGACGGTGACGGCTGCCCGCGCCATCTCGGGCCAGTCCAGCATGGGCGTGATGTACGAGCTGGACGCCATCGCGGCGGTCGTGATCGGCGGCACCTCGCTCAACGGCGGTCTGGGCCGCGTGACGGGCACCGTGATCGGCGTGCTGATCCTGGGCGTGATGACCTCGGGCTTCACCTTCATCCGCATCGACGCCTACTACCAGGAGATGGTCAAGGGCGCGATCATCGTCGCGGCGGTGGTGGCCGACCAGTATCGGCAGCGCAAGCTGCGCAAGTGAACACGGGCCCGGAAGGGCTTGGAGGAGGGGCCGCCCAGTGCGGCCCTTTGCGCTGGGTGGGACAGGCGTGTTTGTGCAGGCACGGGGCTACAGGTTCTCCGGCGTGTGCACCACCACCGGCAGCCGCAGTGCTGTGGCCCGCGGCCGCCGATCGGCAGGCTGGGCCAGCGCGTCAAGCATGGCCTGGACCACCGTCCGGGCGATGGGGCCCTGCGGGGTTTCCAGCACCAGGTCGATCACGCCGTCGGTGAGGGCCACCCGGTGTTCGGGCGTGAGCTCGTTGTTCACGACGACGACGTGCCCCAGCGGGTGGCCGGGCGGTCGCTGATCCCGCAGCGCCCGCAGCGTGCCCGACATGCCGCCCCCACCCGCGTCGTACAGGCCGGCCAGGTCCGGGTGGCGGCGCAGCAGGTCGAGGGTGGCCTCGTGCGCCACCTGCGGATCTTCCAGGTTGACCTGGGTGTCCAGCACCCGGAACTGCGGCGCGTGCTCGCGCAGGTAGGCGCGAAAGCTCATTTCACACGCCTCGTGGCCCAGGTAGCGGTGGCTGCCCACCAGCACACACACCGGCCCCGGCGCGCGGGCCAGTCGGCTCACGGCCCAGGCGGCGGTGCGCCCGCTCTGGTGCGGATCGACGCCCACGAACCCCGCCCGCAGCGGCGCGCTCAGGTCGGACAGCAGCGCGAAGGTGGGCTTGCCCTGGGTGTGCAGGTCCTCGATGGCGGCGCTGACGTGCGGGTGGTCCATCGACACCACGCCCAGCGCGTCCACCTCCTGTCCGAGCAGGCGCAGGCGCTCGGCGATGGCAGCGGGATCCAGATCATCCAGGTACTCGATCACCGCCATGCAGCGGTCTGCGCCGTGGGCGCTGGCGGCCATCGTCAGCTCGCGCCCGAACGGCCGGTAGAACGCCTCGTGCCGGCGCAGCAGCAGAAAGCCGAGCGTGCGGATCTGCCGCTCGCCACGCTCCATCAACCGCGCCCGCATCAGCGAGGCGCCGTGAAAACCCACCCGTTCGGCGGCGTCGATCACCCGCAAGGCCGTGGCTTCGCGCACCGGCAGGCGGCTGTTGAGCACCCGGTCCACGGTGGCGGTGCTCACCCCTGCCGCTTCGGCCACCGTGACGATCGTGGCCCTGCGGGTCATGGATAACCCGCGTTTTGAGTCATGAATGATGGAAATGCAATGTTTATGTCCTTCAAGCCTGATGTCATCTGATGGCAAATGATAGAGATGAATTGTGCGTCAGGAGATCGCTCCTTAGCATCCGCTCACGAAATGGAAATTGATTTCCGTCGTGTTGGACAGGAGAAAAAGGATGTTGGAGACACGAGCCGATTCGATCCCCTCGGGCGCAGGTTCCGCCTCTGGTCAAGGCGCATCGACGCCGCCCCGCAGCCGCGACGACTACCGCCTCATCGGTGGCGCCGGTGACCGCGCCCAGGCGGCCGGGCTGGTGGGGGCGACCTGGTATCAATGCCCGGTGCCCCGCGCCGTCATGAAGGAGCTGATGAAGCGCAGCGATGGCCCCGCCCTGCGCGACACCGCGCTGTGGCTGGCGCTGGTGGTGGCGGCCGGCGCGCTGATGGCTGGGGTCTGGGGCACGGCCTGGTTCGGGCTGGCGTTTTTTGTCTACGCCACGCTCTACAGCGGCGCGGCCGATTCGCGCTGGCACGAGTCCAGCCATGGCACCGCCTTCAAGACGCGCTGGATGAACGACGCGCTCTACCAGATGGCGAGCTTCATGGCCTTCCGTCGCCCGACCCGCTGGCGCTGGAGCCATACCCGGCACCACTCCGACACGCTGGTCACCGGCCGCGATCCCGAGATCAACGCCACCGTGCCGGTCGACCTGCTGACACTGGCGCTGAACGTCTTTGCGCTGCGCTACGGCCCGCGCGAGATCGTCCGGCTGCTGGCCAACGCGCTGGGCCACCTCGACGCGGAGGAAAAGACCTACGTGCCGTCCACCGAATGGCCTCGGATGGTCCGCGAGGCGCGGGTGTGGGTGCTGATCTACGCCGCCGTGATCGGCCTGGCCGTGGCGACGCACAGCGTGCTGCCGCTGTTTTTGGTGGGGTTGCCGTCGTTCGTGGGGGCCTGGCTGCACAGCTTCTTCGGCCTGACCCAGCACGCCGGTCTGCCCGAGAACGTGCTCGACCACCGGCTGAACTGCCGCACCGTGACGATGAACCCGGTGTTTCGCTTCCTCTACTGGAACATGAACTTCCACATCGAGCACCACATGTACCCCATGGTGCCGTACCACGCGCTGCCGCGGCTGCACGAGGCCATCCGCAGCGATTGCCCGCCGCCGTACGACGGCCTCGTTCAGGCCTATGCCGAGATCCTGCCCACGTTGGTGAGGCAGGTGTCCGAGCCGGACGCCTTCGTGCGGCGGCCCCTTCGTTAAACCGACTTCCACCGACACCAGGGCCGCTGAGCGCCCGAGGAGACTGCCATGAGCCAATGGATCGCCGCCTGCGAACTGGACGACATCGAGGACGAGGACGTCCTGCGTTTTGACCACGCCGGCCACACCTACGCGGTGTACCGCGTGAACGACCGGGTCTACGCCACCGATGGCCTGTGCACCCACGAACGTGTCCACCTGTGCGACGGGCTCGTGATGGACCACGTCATCGAATGCCCCAAGCACAACGGCCGGTTCGACATCCGCGACGGCCGGGCCCTGGGCGCACCGGTGTGCGTGAACCTGAAGACCTACCCGGCCAAGGTCGAGGGTGGGCAGATCTTCATCCAGGTCTGAGGCGGACATGACGACCCCCGCCATGGTGATCGTCGGGGCCGGCCATGTGGGCGGCCGGGCGGCGCACGCGCTGCGCGAGTTCGGCTGGACCGGGCCGATCGTGTTGATCGGGGACGAGCCCCACGCGCCGTACGAACGACCGCCGCTGTCCAAGGGCCTGCTGACCGCTGCGCAATCGCCGCAGGACTGCCGCCTTGTCGGACCGGAGGTGGATGGGATGCCGCTGGTTCAGCGCCTGGTGGCGCGGGTTGAAGCCATCGATCCGGTGGCTTGCGAGGTGGTGTTGGCTGAAACTTCAACCGGAGCGCTCACGGGGGAGGGGCCTCTGGTGGGTGAGGGGGCCGGGCACCGCGTGGCCTATGCATCGCTGCTGCTGGCCACGGGCGGCACCCCGCGTCGGCTCCAGGTGCCGGGGGCCGATCACCCGGATCTGCTCGGCCTGCGTACGCTCGACGACGCCGCCCGACTGGCTCCGCGTCTGGTGCCGGGCGCACACCTGCTGATCGTCGGCGGTGGTTTCATCGGGTTGGAAGTGGCGGCTGCAGCGCGGGAGCGAGGCTGCCGGGTCACCGTGCTGGAAGGCGGTGCGCGGCTGGTCGGCCGGGCTGTTCCGGCCGCCGTGGCCGAAGCGCTCCTGGCCTTGCATCAACGCAACGGGGTGGACGTGCGGCTGGGCACCGTGCCGGTCCGTTTCGAGGCGCAGCCTTTGGGCAGGCAACTGGTCACCCTGTCCGACGGGGTGAAGCTCGTGGCCGACACCGTGGTGGTGGGCATCGGCATCGAGCCGCACACCGGACTGGCCCGCCGCGCAGGGCTGAAGGTGGATCGCGGCATCCTGGTGGATGCGGCGCTGGCCACGTCCGTGCCGGGCATCTGGGCGGCCGGCGACGTGGCCGAATTTCCGAGCCCGATCAGCGGCCAGCCGATCCGGCAGGAAACCTGGCAGAACGCCGAGGGCCAGGCCCGTGTGGCGGCGGCCAACATGCTGGGGGGACACGAGCGTTTCACGCAGCTGCCGTGGTTCTGGTCCGACCAGTACGACCACCAGCTTCAGGTCAGCGGTGAGCCGGCGCTGGGCGTCTCGACCGTCACCCGTGGGTTGGGCGGCGAGGGGCGCATCGATTTCCATCTGGACGGACAGGGTGCCCTGGTCGGTGCCAGTGGTTTTGGCCTGGCGGCGGGTGTGGCGCGGGAACTCAAGCTGGCCCGGTGGCTGGTGGAGCGTCGGGTCTCACCGCTTCCGGAGGCGTTGGCCGATCCCGCCGTCAAGCTCAAGTCGCTGGGCTGACGGCCTCTGTACGGTGCCGATTCCGTGGACCTCAATTCTTTTGGAGTGGACATGAGTCCTTCTTTTCCTGCCCCTGATGCGCCGGGGTTGCCAGGTGGCCGCCACTTGCCGGTCGGCATCAACATCGACGGCGTGCTGGAGCACGACGGCCTGCCCACACCGAGCGCCGCCGAGCGCTTCGCCTGGATCCGTGACAGCGGTGCTTTTGACTACGTCGAGAAAAACATCCAGCCGGGCGAAGATTTCGCGCCGTACCTGGACCTGGTGGAGCGGCACGACCTGCCGATCGGCGTGTTCGGCGGCATCTTCTGCGCGGGTCGCGACGAGGCGCTGATGCGCTGGGGATTGGCGATGGGCGGGCAACTGGGGGCTCGACTGTTCAACATGCAGCTCTTTGCCCGGCAGGCCGATGGCCAGCCTTTGTCGGACGAGGGCGTGGTGCGCTTTTACGCCGACGCCCTGGAGCATGGCGCCCGCGCCGGCTGCTTGCCGAGCATGGAAGTGCACGTGGACATGTGGAACGAGAACTTCCAGCGTGTCGAGCGGGTGGCGGAGCAACTGGCGCGCCAGAACCTGCCGCTGCGCCTGACCCTGGACCATTCGCACCTGATCTTCAAGATCGGCCATGCCGCCGAGCTGGCGCTGAGTGGTCTGGCGGACGCGCCCGACGGTGCGCGTGACCGCTTGGCGCCCGATGGGGCCCGTCCGTTCTATCGCGACTGGCTGCGCGAGGGCTGGGTGGTGCACGCCCATGCCCGCAGCGTGGCGACAGGCGTGCGGTGCAATCCCGTGATGGAGCGCTACCCCGGTCTGGCGGGCCGAGCGATCCAGTACCCGCTGGTCGAGCCGCCCGCAGGCTCCTTCCATCCCGAACCGTGGCAGGCCGAGCGGCTGGCGCCCTGGAAAACGGCGGTGCGGGATCTGCTGCGCTGGATGCGCGACCACCCCGGCCTGGCACCGGCCCAGATCAGCTGCGAGTTCATTCCATTCGCGGACTACGGTGGCGGGGCGCGTTATTCCATCTGGGGGCAGAACATGGCGTGCGCGCATTGGTTGCGGGCGCAGTGGCAGGCGGTGCAGGCCGAAGGTTCGGGGCCGCTCAATTCGACGCGCCCGGCTCCACGAATGGATTGACCATCCGGACCCCGCTCGTTGCGAAATCAGCGGTGTTGCGTGTGACGACTGTGAGATCGTGGAGAAGAGCGATGGCTGCAATCTGTTTGTCGATGGGGTGCTGCGGGCTGGGAGACATCAGCTTGCCCCAGATCTGGGCGGCGTCGAGATCAAAGCCCAGGATGTGCCGAGCGTGTTCTTGCACCAGAGCATCGAGCCAGGCCTCCAGCCGCACCGCCTGTTCCACATCCCCTCGGCGACGGATGTGTTCCACACCACGGCGGATTTCGCCGACGGTCTGGACGGCCAGATGAATGTCCTGTGGTGCAAGAGCGGCAAAGAAGGCCCTCACGCCGGGATTGGCGCGCGCCCCTTTGCGCAGCTCGCTGATGACGTTGGTGTCGATCAGGTACACGTTCAGGACCGGACGTCGAAGTCCTCGTCCCTGCCCACATCGGGCATGCTGGCCAGCACGTCCTTGAGGGTGCGGCGCCTCGGTTGGCACAAGGCTGCGCGCAGGATTTCGCGGTGCTCCGCTTCTGCGCTGCGCCCATGTGCCGCCGCCGCCTGCTTCAGCGCCTGAGCCACGGCGGGATCGATGTTTCGGACGACAAGGTTGGTCGGCATCGCCCATCTCCCGGGTGATTGCAATGATTGCATTTTATGCGCCGACCGGATGCCGCGCCGACTGGAGTTCAACGCACGAGGTGCTTCTCCACGTACCGCTGGATTTCCTGCCGCATGAACCGGCTGGACTCCGCTGCCCGCTCTTCCCATGCGAACACGCACGACGACATCACGCCGTCAAACCCCACCTCGCCCAGCGTGGCGAAGAACTCGTCCCAGTTAATCTCGCCCTGGCCCATGTCCAGGTGCTGGTGCACGCGAATCTGCGTCGAGCCCGGCGGGTTGACGATGTAGCGCAACTGGCTGCTCTTCTTGTGGTTGAAGGTGTCGGCCACGCGCACGTGGGCCAGCACCGGCGCGGCCTCGCGGATCATCGCGGCGGTGTCGTCGCCGTAATAGAAGGTGTGCGGCGCGATGTACGACAGCTTCAGCGCCTTCGAGCCGATGTTCTTGACGATGTCGGCGGCGGGCTGCATCTGCTCGATCCAGTCCTCCGGGTGCGGCTCCACCGACAGCGTGAGGCCTTCGCGCTCGAAGATCGGCAGCAGCTCATCCATGGAGCGGAACCACGCGGCTTCGCACATCTCCCGGGTGTTGACGAAGCTCTGGAAGCCCTGGCGCTCACCCACCGTGCGCTCGGGAGAGGCGCCGCGCCCGAACTCCGAGATCATGAGCTGGCAGTCCATCTCGATGGCGACTTCGATGGCCTTTTTCCAGCAGCGCACGGCCCACTGGCGTTCGTCCTCGAACGGGCTGGCCCAGCGGTACATGGGCTGCAGCGTGGCCAGGCCCACGCCCGAGGCCTTCATGGCGGACTTGAATCCGGCCATGCGCTCCTTGGTGGCGCGGGGCATCACCCACCAGTCCAGGAAGTCGCTGCGAGGCGAGAGCTCGATCTGGTCGTAGCCGAGGTCGGCCACCACGGCGGGCAGCTCGGTCAACGGCAGGTGGCGGATCATGTACGGGTCAAGCGCGATCTTCATGGGTGTCTCCGGTGGGTGTTGAATGAGGCCCCGGTGGTGCCGGGGCGGGCCATGGAACTCAGCCCTTGGCGTAGAACGCCGGGCGTTCCGGCAGCGTGATCGGGGTGATGGCCTTGGTGCGACGGGCTTCGATGCAGGCTTCGGCGGTGAAGGAGGCGAAGTAGCCGTCCCAGGCGTCCGGGCCGTTGACCTCGCCCTTGACGGTGTCGTTGATCCACTCCTGCAACTCGACGTCGTAGCTGTCGATGAAGCGCAACTTCCAATCCATCAGGATGCCCTGGCCTTGGCGGGCTTCGGAGCGCAGCGGCACGCTCATCGGCTCGGGCAGGCTGGCCACGCCGGTTTCGCCGACCACGTGGCACTGGATGTCGTAGCCGAAGCGGCAGGCCACGAAGATTTCGGTGTCGATGCGGATGCCCTGGCGGGTCTCCAGCAGCACGGTGATCGGGTCGTGCAGGCCGGCGTGGGCGTTGCGGGTCTTGCGGCCTTCGATGACTTGCACCGAGACGTAGTCGTCGTTGAGCAGCCAGCGGAACACGTCGATTTCATGGATGAACGTGTCGGTGATGCTCATGTCGCCCACATACGCTTCCGGCACGGCCGGGTTGCGGTGGGCCGAGTGCACGAGCAGCGCGTCACCGATGGTGCCGGCGTCCAGCGTCTGCTTGAGCAGGCGGTAGCCCGCGTCGTAGCGGCGCATGAAGCCGACCTGCACCAGCTTGCGACCGGCGGCCATTTCGGCGTCGACGATGCGCTTGGCGCCTTCGGCGGTGGTGGCCAGCGGCTTTTCGCAGAACACCGGCTTGCCGGCGGCGATGGCGGCCAGCACCTGCTCTTCGTGGGCCGGGCCCCAGGAGGCGACGACGATGGCGTCCACTTCCGGGGCGTTGATCAGTTTCTGAGCGGTGGCGTAGAACTTCGCGTTGATGCCGGCGGCGTCGGCGAAGGCCACGGTGGCGGCCTGGTTGATGTCATTGAGGGCCACCACCTGGGCGCCCACCAGCTTGTGGTGCAGGCGACGGGCGTGTTCCTGGCCGATGCCGCCGCAGCCGATGAGTCCGATGCGCAAGGTCATGATGGGTTCTTTCGTAGGTGAGGGGTGACAGACACGCGTCAGGATTGCGGAGGCGCCGCCGGGGCGCCATGGGCGTGTTGACCAAAAAAGGTCAGCCCCCCTCGCTTCACTCGTAAGGCACCCAGACGCCGCCCTGGTCGGCGGAGCGCACACAGTGTTCAACCCAGCGAACGCCTTCCACCCCGGCGTGAACGTCGGGATAGCGCAAGGTTTTCAGGCGCTCGGTGTCGCCGCGATCGGTGGCGTCCATGGCCAGTGCGAAGCGGCGATACAGGTTGCCCCAGGCCTCGAACAGGCCCTCGGGGTGGCCGCCGCCGATGCGGTCGTCGGCCAGAGCGTCGGGGTGCAGGTAGCCCATGCCGCGCTCCAGGACGCGCACCGGCTCGCCCTGCACCTCGAAGCGCATCTGGTTGGGTTGCTCGTCCCACCATTCCAGGCTGGCCTTGGAGCCGATGATGCGGATCTTCTGGCCGTGCATGGAGCCGGCATTGACCGCGCACGACCACACGTAACCCACGGCGCCGCTGGTGTACTTCATGATCGTGAAGGCGTTGTCCTCCAGCGGGGCGCGGCTGGCCACGAAGCTCTGGCGCGAGCACAGCAGCGATTCGATCTTCAGCTCCGGCGCCATCACCTCCGAGAGGTACAGCGGGTGCGTGCCGATGTCGCCCAGCACGTAGCTCGGACCGGCGAATTTCGGGTCCATGCGCCAGCGGGCGGCGGGGTTGTCGGCCTCGGCGGGCGCGCTGTGGAAACCGTGCGCGAACTGCATCTGCACGATGCGGATCTCGCCCAGCGCGCCGGAGGCGACCAGCGCCCGGCCTTCCTCGATCAGCTGGTGGCCGGCGTAGCCGTAGGTCACGCCCAGCACGCGGTTCTTCGCTTGGCTCAGGGCCTGCAGTTCCAGCGCCTCGGCGGTGGTGAAGCACAGCGGCTTTTCGCAGACCACGTGCACGCCGGCTTCCAGCGCGGCCTTGCTGATGGCGAAGTGCGTGCCGTTGGGCGTGGCGATGGAGACGGCCTGCAGGCCATCGGGGCGCCGGGCTTCGGCCTCGAACATGGCGCGGTCATCGGCGTAGCAGCGTTCGGGGTCCACGCCCAGCTTCGTGCCGAAGGCGCGGCCGGCCTCGGGGTCGAGGTCGAACACGCCGGCCACCAGCCGGAAGCAGCTGTCGCGCAGCGCCGCCGAGCGGTGGATGTAGCCGATTTGGCTGCCGCGTCCGCCGCCGACCATGCCCCAGCGCAGCGGGGCGGCCAGTTCCATTTCACCGTTGATCATGACGAATTCCTTCCCGATTCACTGAAAGCCGATGCCGCGCAGGTAATCGCGGCTGATCTGCACGTCGCGCAGGCTGGTGCCGGCGTTTCGGGGGTCGCGCTCCTGTTCCAGCGTGATGGCACCGGCATAGCCGATGTCCAGCAGCGTGGCGCGGATGGCGGGGTAGTCGAGCGAGCCGGAGCCGATGGGCGTCATCACGCCGCGCGCGCAGGCCTCGAAGAAGGGCACGGGCTCGCCGGCCAGCACCTCGGCGTGGCGGGTGGCGTCGACGTCCTTGAAGTGCACGTAGTCGAGCCGGTGGGCGAACTCGCGCAGCCACTCGGCCGGATCCATGCCGGAGTAGGCGAGGTGGCCGGTGTCCAGGCACAGGCCGGCCGTCTCGTCGGGGATGTCGGCGGCGATGCGGCGGATCTCGTCGGCGAACTCGATGCAGCCGCCCGCGTGCGGGTGGATCACGCTGCGGATGCCATGGCGCTCGCGGGCCAGGTCGGCGATCTGGCGGAGGTGCGAGACCATGCGCGCCCAGTCGGCGTTGTTCAATCGGGGCGCGGCGTCGGAGCGGCCGGCGGCCAGGTCGCGGGCCGGGTGGCCCCAGTCGATCAGGACGAGGTAGGGCATGGGCTGGCGCTGGCCGGCTTCTCCTGCGGGGCGGGGCAGGGCCTTGAGCAGCGCACAGATCTCGTCGGCCTGGCGCAGCAGCGCAGGCAGGTTTTTTTCGGCGACGAGGTCGTCGAAGATCGTGCCGGCCACGAGGTGCAGGCCTCGGCGTTGCAACTCGGCGCCCAGGTGGGCGGCGTCCAGCGGCATGTAGCTGTAGGGGCCCAGCTCGATGCCGCGATAACCGGCCTCGGCCGCTTCGTCGAGCACGCGGGTCCACGGCGGCAGATGGGGGTTGCGGACATCGTCGACGCCCCAACTGCAGGGCGCGCATCCGATCTGGAAGGTCATGGGGTGGTTCCGGTGAATCTGGGGTGAGGGTGGATTTGATAGATCGGCATCAGGTGCCGATGACCGCTATTCTTCGAAATTCACCCTTTGGTGGATAGCGGTTGGCAGCGTTTCACCTCGCCGACCATCACCTGTTGCCTGAGGGGTTTTGATAGATTTATCAAACGAATCCAGATGAAAAAGAACGCCATGTCTGGCCGTCCGAACGCCCCGACCCTGACCGATGTGGCCCGCGAAGCCGGCGTGGGCGTGGCCACGGTGGACCGTGTCATCAACCGCCGCTCGCCGGTGCGGCCCGACACTGCGCAGCGGGTGCTGGCGGCGGCCGAGCGGCTGGGGTTTCACCGCACGGCCTTGATCCGCCAGCGGTTGGCGGAACCGGCCTCGCGGCCCCGGCTGGGCTTCTTGCTGCAGAGTCGAAGCAGTCCGTTCTATCGCGAACTGGGGCGTGAACTGGAGGGCGCTGCGGGGGCCACCGCCTCGGGCGTCGGTGGGGTTTCGGCGCAGGTGCAGGTGGTGTACCTCGACGACCTCTCGCCTGACCGGATCGCCCAGGCCTTGGTGGAGCTGGCTCAGCGCTGCGACGCCGTCGCCTTGGTGGCCGCCGATCACCCGCGGGTGAGCGAAGCCATCGACGCCGTGAGTGCGCGGGGCGTGCCGGTCTTCGCGCTGGTGTCGGACCTGCCCACGGCGGCCCTGGCCGGCTACGTCGGCATCGACCACCGCACGGTCGGGCGCAGCGCCGCTTGGACGATGGCCCGGCTGTGCCGGCAGCCCGGACCGGTCGGCCTGATCCTGGGCAGCCACCGCTATCTGTGCCAGGAGCAGTGCGAGGCGAGCTTTCGTTCGTACTTGCGTGAGGTGGCGCCCGAGTTCCGGGTGCTGGAAACCCAGGTCAGCCTGGAAAGCACGGCCCTGGCCGAACACGCCACGCTGGAGCTGCTGCACCGGCATCCGGACTTGGTGGGCATCTACGTGGCGGGCGGTGGCATCGAGGGCGTGCTGCAGGGACTGGCGCAGCATCGGCCGACGGGCTCTGTCGTGCACCCGCCCATGGACTCGGTCTCCCATGGCCTGACCGCTGATTCGTCGC
The DNA here is from genome assembly GCA_964470355.1 of uncultured Sphaerotilus sp. GTDB lineage: Bacteria > Pseudomonadota > Gammaproteobacteria > Burkholderiales > Burkholderiaceae_C > Sphaerotilus. The sequence goes on along the minus strand of CAYYCN010000006.1, from coordinate 22,579 downwards.
CGGACAAGGCACTTTCCGGTCCGTCCGGTCTGGTGACCGTCTGCCACGACCTGACCGAGGCGACCCGCCAGGCGCTGCGGGACGGTCGTGCGACGGTGGTGCTGTCCCACCCGCGCGACTGGATCGCCGCTCGGGTGGTGCCGGACATGCTCGATGCCCTGGCCGACGGCGCGCCCAAGGGCAAGGTGCAGACGCTGCTGCCGTTCACGACCTGGACGGCGGCGAATGTGTGAGCGCACCGGGTCTTTCAGGCTTCTTCGTTGCGCCTGATCCACGTCAGGGCACAGAAATGCGTTTCTGTGTTGCGTCGTCGGGGAACTACCTGTTCATTTCAGTCCGAATTGAACGATCATGATTTCTCTCGGAGCCCGAACACTGAACCAGAAAGTGACACGCCCATGAGTGCCACATCCGCGCCCACCCCCACCGACGTGACCGAGTTCCTCGGCCGCATCACGGCCGAATACGAAAGCCTGAGCCGTCAGCTCAAGCTGATCGCGCGCTACGTCGAGGCCCACCGCGATCACCTGGGCCTGGACGGCATCCAGGACGTGGCCGCGCATTGCGGCGTGCAGCCCTCGGCGGTGGTGCGTTTTGCCAAGCACTTCGGCTTTTCCGGCTTCACCGAGATGCAGCGGCTGTTCCGCGATGGTCTGTCGCGGCAGATCGCGCCCAACCGCGCCTACAACCTGCGGGTGCGCGACGTGATCGAGTCCGGCTCCACCACGCTGAAGTCCGCCGACATCGCGCACGCTTTCCTCAACGGCAGCGTGGCGGGCATGCAGGAGTTGCAGTCCAACCTCGACGACGCCGAATTCACCCGTGCGGTGGACCTGCTCGAAGGCACGCAGGCGATCTGGATCATCGGCTCCCGGCGCTCGTTTCCGGTGGCGGTCTACCTGGACTACGCGCTGCAGCACACCGACAAGCGCATCGGCCTGTTCACCGCCATGGGCAGCATGCACGAAGGGCAGGTGCGTTCGGTGCGTCCGGGCGACGTGATCATCGCGATCTCGTTCGCGCCCTATGCCGAGGAAACGGTGGCCGTGGCGCAGCAGTCCGTGCAGCGTGGCGCGTCGCTGATCTCGATCACCGACAGCCGCATGAGCCCGCTGGCCCGCGAGGCCCAGGCCAGCCTGATCGTGCAGGACAGCACCACCTTCGGTTTTCGTGCCCTCACGGCCACGATGGGCCTGGCGCAGAGCCTGTTCGTCGCGCTGGCCTACCGGCTGGAGCTGTCGTACCGGCCCACGACGCTGGCCACGCAGCGCTCAACCGAAGCCACGGGCTGAACGAGAGAACCGCTTTGGCACGCCCGGCAGGTCCGGGCCTCTTGCTCACACTCCGTGGGGCAACGCGAGCGTCTGCCCCAGGTTCTCGGCGCAGAACAGGCGGAATTCGTTCGGTCGATCCGAGCCGGGTTGTTCGACGTATCCGGTGGCGTGCAGCAGGTGGTGCAGTGCGGCCTGGACCTGCCCGACCGGATCCTGGTCGATGACCATCTCCAGCAGGCCCAGTTGCAGCAGCCGTCGGTGGGTGTCGTGGATCTCGTGACCGATCCAGACCGGGCGTTCGTGCGGTGTCAGCTTCTGCAGGGCGCTGGCCACGCCAGCGGTGCCGGCGCCGCTGGTGTACATGCCCACCAGCGGCACGCCGTCCTGCCGGGCGTTGTCCAGCGCATGGCGCACGGCGAAGTGCGCACGGTCCGGGTCGTCGAAACACTCGACCGGTTCGGTGCAGCTCAGGCCGGGGTGGCGTTCGGCGATGACTTCCTTGCAGCCCAGGGTGCGCTGGGCGTGGGCGCGGTAGCTCAGGCGGTGGGTCACCAGCAGCACGCGGCCCGTCGCCGAACGGGACAGTCGGCCGATGAAGTGCCCGGCCGTGCGCCCCGCCGCTCGGTTGTCGATGCCGACGTAGCGCAGGTCGGGCACGTCGCCGATGCCGCTCATCAGCGTGGCGATGGGCACGCCTCGGTCGGTCTGGTGGCGCAGGCCGGCGCGCACGGTGGGGCTGTCGCTCAGGGCCACGATCAGGCCGTCGCGGCGGTGGCGTGGTTGGGTCAGCTGGCGTGTGACTTCGTCGGTGCGGTCGGGGTCGACGCGGTGCAGGTGGATCAGGATGCGTGGATCGAGGGTCTGCGAGGCGCGTTGCAGCGCCTGCACCAGCCGGTCGAAGTAGGGCGTGGGGCTGTCGGCCAGCACCACGTCGAAGCGGGTCAGGCCGTGGCGCGGGTCGGGCAGCACGCGCGGCACGCCGAGCTGCTTGGCCGCCGCGATGACCTTGGCGCGCATCTCGGGCGAGACGCTGCCCCGCTCGTTGAGCACCCGGTTGACGGTCGTGGGGCTGACGCCCGCCGCCGCCGCGATCTCGACGAAGCGCGGGCTGCGCTTGCGGCGCGGGGGGGAAGAAGGCGGGCTGTCGCTCATCCCGCCTTCATGCCATGAACCGACACGGGCGGCAAGCGTGGCAACCCTTCAGCGCAGGAAAGCCGTGCCCGCCCTCTCACTTCGCCAGAGCGGCCACACCCTCGCGGATGAAGGCCATGCTGGCGCCCAGTTGCGACTCGATGTCGGTCGCGGCCGCCACTTCCTCGGCGAAGGGCTCGAAGGACACGAAGCCGGTGTAGCCCAGGTCCAGCAGGCGGCGCAGCTGGGGGATGTTGCCCAGGCGGTCTTCGGCTCCGACCAGCACGCGGTGGCCGTCGCGCATCAGGTTCACGCCCAGGTCGCGGTCCTCGACGCCGGAGATGTGCACCAGCCCGGTGTGTTCCGGGAAGAACTGGTCCTCGCCCGCCAGGTGGTGGTGGAAGGTGTCGTGCACGAGCTTGAACGTGCCGTCGTGGCCGACTTCCTCGATGGCGCGCACGGCCACCGACTTCTGGCGCAGCGAGCATTCCTCGAAGCCCAGCGGTTCGACCAGACCGACGATGCCGTGCGCCTGCAGGATCGGGCGCAGCGACTTCAGGGCGTGGACCAGGTCGGCATAGCGCTCTTCGGTGCTGCGTTTGTCGTCCCGGCTGTTGAGCGGGCACATGACCAGGGCTTCGGCGCCGCAGGCCTGGGCGTACTGCGCCAGGGCGGTGGCTTGTGCGGCGCGCTCGTCGTTGAAGACGTCGAAGGGGTAGAGCGCGTTGATCGAGCGGATCGTCAGGCCATGGGCCTGGGCGATGGCGCCGATGTCGCTGGCGGGCACGCCGTCGCCGATCTCGATGCCGGGCAGGTCGTTGCGGATCTCGATGGCGCTCACGCCCAGCCGGCGCGTCATGGCGGCGAAGTCGGCGAAGCTGGTGCGGGGCACGCTGATGCGGTTGATGGCGAACGTCAGGTCTTGGGACACGGGGAGTCTCCGGATGAAGGGGGATAACGGACCGCACTCTAGGCAGGGCGTGCAGGCCGTGGGGCCGTGCCGTTGACCAAATTTGGTCTGTGTCGCGACACCGTTTGGGCCCTCCTCTCTGAAGGGAGTGGATGCGAATCAAGTTTCCAAGGGAAAACGATGATGGAAAAACATTTCCAATTTCAAGCCCTGCTGGCTACAGTCGCATCCATTCCCACTGAGCCCCCGCGCGCTGGCGCGAGGCCCGAATCCCTGGAGTTCCCATGAAGAAGATTGCCGTTTTTGGTGCCGGCCGCATCGGCCAGATCCACGCCCGCAACCTGGCCCGTCTGCCCGGCGTGTCGCTGGCCGCCGTGTGCGACCCGATGGCCGATTCGGCCGCCGCGCTGGCCGGCCAACTGGGCGCGCAGGTGTCCACCATCGAGGCCGTGCTGGCCGACGCCAGCATCGACGCCGTGGCCATTGCCTCGCCGACGACCACCCACTCCGACCTGATCATTCGCGCGGCTGCCGCCGGCAAGCACATCTTCTGCGAGAAGCCGGTGGACCTGTCGGTGCCGCGCGCCATCGCCTGTGGCGAGGCCGTGCGTGCCGCCAACGTGGCCTGCATGATCGGTTTCCAGCGCCGTTTCGACCCCACGTTCAACGAAGCCCGCCGCCGCATGGATGCCGGCGAGATCGGCACGCCCGAGATGCTGGTCATCACCAGCCGCGACCCGGGCGCGCCGCCGGTGGCCTACATCCAGCAGTCGGGCGGCATCTTCCGCGACATGCTGATCCACGACTTCGACGTCTTCCGCTGGATCCTGTGCGCCGATGGCGACGAAGCCGCCTGGCTGAGCGCCACCGGCTCGGTGCTGACCGACCCGGCCATTGCCGAAGCGGGCGATCTGGACTGCACGGCGGTGACGATCCGCACGAAAAAGGGCCGTCTCTGCCAGATCAACACCACGCGCCGCGCCGCCTACGGCTATGACCAGCGCTTCGAGGTGCTGGGCTCCAAAGGCCTGCTGCAGTGCGGCAACCAGACGCCCAGCCAGGTCGTGCAATGGAATGCTGACGGCGTCACCACCGACAAGCCGGAAGCCTTCTTCCTGCAGCGCTACGAAGCCGCCTACCGTCTGGAGATGGAGCACTTCTTCGCCTGCCTGCAGTCCGGCGAGCCCTTCCGCACCACGGTGGACGACGGCGTGAAGGCCCAGATCCTGGCCGACGCCGCCGCCGAGAGCGCTGCCAGCGGCCAGCCCGTCGCCTTGTGAACCCTGACGCACCGGACCGAACGGTCCGGTCCCGAGCCACGTCGAGGGGTCCCGTCGGCGTGGTGTCCGATGTTTTGACTTCGACAGGTCCGTCATGACTTCTTCTCCTTTGCGCGTCGGCATCGCCGGCCTGGGCCGCCTCGGCCGCCGCCATGCCGAAGCCCTGGCGCGCACCGTGCGCGGTGCCGTCCTGACCGCCGCCTGCAGCCCAGTCCAGGCCGAACTGGACGACGCCCGCCAGTCGCTGGGCGTCGAGCGCCTCTACACCGATTTCGACGCCTTCGTGCGCGATCCCGAGATCGACGCCGTCGTGCTGGTCACGCCGACCTCGCTGCACGCCGACCAGACCATCGCCGCGCTGCGTGCCGGCAAGCATGTCTTCGTCGAGAAGCCGCTGGCGCTGGAGCTGGCCGACTGCGAGCGCGTGCTGGCCGTGGCCGCCGATCACCCCGATCAGATCGCGATGGTGGGCTTCGTGCGTCGCTTCGATCCCAGCTACCGCAACGCGCAGGCGACGGTGGCGGCGGGCGAGATCGGCCGGCCGTTCCTCGTGCGGTCACAGACTTGCGACCGCAACGACCCTAACGGCTTCTTCGTGCAGTTCGCGCCCACCTCGGGCGGCATCTTCATGGACTGCAGCGTGCACGACATCGACCTGGCGCGCTGGATGCTCGGCCGTCCCAAGGCGCTGCGGGCGTTTGCCACCGGCACCATCGCGCTGCATCCGGGCTTGGCCGCTTGCGGTGACGTGGACAACGGGCTGGCGATGGTCGAGTTCGAGGGCGGTGCGCGCGCGGTGTTCTACGCCTCGCGCACCATGGCCCATGGCCATGAAACCACCACCGAGGTCATCGGCACCGAAGGCAAGCTGCTGGTGGGCGAGCACGCTGCGCGCGACCGTGTGGTGCGCAGCGATGCCCACGGGGTGCGCCACGCCGTGCTGGCCGATTTCCACGAGCGCTTCGAGTCGGCCTTTGCCTTCGAGATGGCCGCCTTCGTGGCCGCCTGCCGGGGCGAGGCGCCGCTGGACCTGACCTTGTCGGACGCGGTCGAGGCCACGCGCATCGGCCAGGCGCTGGCGCGCTCGCTGGCCAGCGGGCAGGTCGAGGCCATCGGCGGCTGACCTGCGCGGTCGACAATACCGTCATGGACCTGCGCCGTATCGAAACCCTCTGGGCCCATGTGCACTGGCTGACGGTGCTGGCCGATCTGGGCAGCTACACCGCAGCGGCGCGCCGCCTGGGCGTGAGCAAGGCGGCCATGAGCCAGCGCATCAGCGAGCTGGAACATGCCGCCGGGGTGCCGCTGGTGCGGCGCACCACCCGCAGCGTGCGGCTGACCGAGGCCGGGGCGCAGCTCGTGGCCTCCACCCGGGGCGCGTACGCGGAGATCGAACGCGGTTTCGAGTCGGTGCGCAACCTGGCCGAGGCCCCGCGTGGTGTGATCCGGGTGACCGCACCCGTGGCGTTCGGTCGGCAGCAGCTCGTGCCCTTGTTGCCGGGATTTTTGCAGACCCATCCGCAGGTCCGGGTGGAACTCCAGCTGTCGGATCACCTGGCCTCGATGGTCAACGAAGGGTTCGACCTGGCCGTCCGGCACTGCGACCGTCCGCCCGAGACCCACGTGGCCTGGGCGCTGGCCCGCACGTCCTCGCGCCTGTTGGCCTCGCCGGCTTACCTGGCGCGGCACGGTGCACCCCAGCACCCTTCGGATCTGGCGCGACATGCCTGCCTGTCCTACCCGCGGCCCGGGGAGTCGGCGGTGTGGCGATTCCGGTCTGGCGACGTCTTCTTGGACGCGGAGGGTTTGGCGCCGGACGGGTCGGATGGGGATTCGGTGGCGGTGGCGGTCCACGGTCCGCTGGCGGCCAACAACAGCGAAGTGCTTCGCGAAGCCGCCTTGGCGGGTCTGGGCATCGTGCTGCTGCCCGATTTCAGCGTGCTCGATGCCGTGCGGGGGGGCGAGTTGGTCCCCGTCCTGGGGGGCTGGCAGGCCTTTGGGGCGTTTGGGTCCCATCTGTACGCCATCCGCCCTTACAGCGCGGTCGTTCCCGCCTCGGTCCGGGCGCTGGTGTCACATCTGCGGGCGGGACTGGTGGGCGGTTTTGGCGTGAAGTAGGGCGGGTATTGCCGGTTTCGGAGCGTCTTGACCCGGCGCGGAGCATGGGCTCCAGCGGGGTGGCCTTTATCATGCAAGCGCCGGGTGAGATCCTCTGAGTTGCGGGGTTCATCCCCTCGTTGACCTGCTCGGACGCGGACACATGGATATCGATCAGTTGGTTCAGTCCATTGAATCGTTGGGAACGGACGATGCTTTCCGCTCGCGGCTGAGCTTGGCTCAGTGGCGCACACTGGCGCGCTATCTCATCGTCCACCAGTTGCGTTCCGGTGAGACCCTGATCCGGCAGGGCGAGGCCAGCCGATCGCTGTTTTTTGTGCACGCGGGGAGCCTGCACGTGTACGTGAGCGACGCCGCGCCGGGCTCCTTCCGCATTGCCTTGCTCCGCCCGGGGTCGGTCGTGGGCGAGTCCGGGCTGTTCGTGGACGCGCCGCACATGGCCAATGTCGAGGCCTTGGTGCCGACCACCGTCTGGGCGCTGCACCTGCCGCGTTTCGAGGAGCTGGTGCAGCGCATGCCCAGCATCGCGCTGGAGGTCATGAGGGCGGCCGGGGGGGTCATGGCCACCCGTTTGCGGTCGGCCAAGCTCGAACAGCTCGCTGTGGCTTGAGGCCGGTCGGGCGCTGGCGCCATGCCCGGCGCGGGCCTGCCGGGGAAGCTCAGTGGCCGTCGAATGACACCAGCGTGAACACGTCCAGCCCCTCGGTCTGCAGGCGTTGGGTGCCGCACAGTTCGGGCAGGTCGACGATGGCGGCCCCTTCGATCACGCAGGCGCCCAGCCGCTCCAGCAGTCGCTTGCCGGCCATCATCGTGCCACCCGTGGCGATCAGGTCGTCCACCAGCAGCACGCGGTCGCCGGGTTGTACGGCGTCGGTGTGCATCTCCACGGTGGCGCTGCCGTACTCGAGCTCATAGCTTTCCTCGACCGTGGTGTAGGGCAGCTTGCCTTTCTTGCGGATGGGGATGAATCCGACGTTCAGTTCGTAGGCCAGCACCGAGCCGATGATGAAGCCACGGGCATCCAGGCCGGCGATGGCCGTGGGGCGCACGTCGAAATAGCGGTGCACAAACGCGTCGATCAGCACGCGGAACACGCGCGGGTTGGACAGCAGCGGCGTGATGTCGCGGAATTGCACCCCCGGAGCCGGCCAGTCGGGCACGGTGCGGATGTGGCTGCGGATGAAGTCGCTCGTGTTCATGGGGTGTTCTCGAAAGGGAGGGGCTCAACCGTGCAGCAGCTTGCCTTCGGCCAGGGCCAGGGCTTCCGGGGTGCCGGAGACGACCAGCACATCGCCCCCCATGAGCTCCAGGGCGTCGTGCGCCGACAGGACCTGACCGGTGGCCCGCCGCACGGACATGACGGACACGCCCACTGCGTGCAGGGCCAGGTCACCCAATGGGGTGCCGACGGTTGGGGCGGCTGGGGGCAGGCTCACGCTTTGCAGGCGGGCCTGATGCTGTTCCGCGATGCCGTCGTCATCGGCGCCTCGGAAGTAGCCGCGGAACAGGTTGTAGCGGGCCTCGCGGGCATCGCGGATGACCCGCACGACGCGGGTCATGGGCACGCCCACGAGGGCGAGTGCATGGGCAGCCAGCATCAGCGAGCCTTCGATGGCCTCCGGTACGACTTCCGTGGCCCCAGCGTGGCGCAGGCGGTCGAGCTCGCTGTCGTCGAGGGTGCGGATCACCACCGGCACCTGTGCCGCATGCTCGTGCACGTGATGCAGCACCTTCAAGGCCGAAGGGGTGTCGTGGTAGGTCACGACCACCGCACTGGCGCGGGCTAGGCCCGCCGCCATCAGGCTCTGCAGGCGCGCGGCATCGCCGAAGACCACGCTCTGGCCTGCGGCGGCGGCCTGCCGCACCCGGTCCGGATCGAGATCCAGCGCCATGTACGGGATGTGCTCCTGGTCGAGCATGCGCGCGAGGTTCTGTCCGGCCCGGCCGTAGCCGCAGATGATGACGTGTGCTTCGCTGCGAATGGCTTTCTTGGCGATCGACGTGAGCTGCACCGATTGCATCAGCCAGTCGGTGGCAGACACGCGCATCACCAGACGGTCGCTGTGCAGGATGATGAAGGGCGTGGCCAGCATCGAGAGCACCATGGCCGCCAGCACCGGACTGATCCAGCGCTCGCCGATCAGGTGTTGTTCCGAGCCCAGGGTCAGCAGCACAAAGCCGAATTCGCCGGCCTGGGCCAGATACAGGCCTGTGCGCAGGGCCACGCCGGGTGCCGAGCCGAACAGCCGGGCCAACAGCGCCACCAGCCCTGCCTTGGTGATCACCGGCAGCACGCTCAGCACCAGCACCAGCGGCCACTCCTCGATCACCGGGCGCCAGTCCAGCTTCATGCCGATGGTGATGAAGAACAGGCCCAGCAGCACGTCATGGAACGGGCGGATGTCGGTTTCCACCTGATGCTTGTACTCGGTCTCCGCGATCAGCATGCCGGCCACGAACGCGCCCAGCGCGAGCGACAGGCCCGCATGCTCGGTCAGCCAGGCCAGCCCCAGGGTGATGAGCAGCACGTTCAGAACGAACAGCTCTTCGCTCTTGCGTCGGGCGACGATGGTCAGCCACTGGCGCATGAGCTTCTGCCCGCCCCACAACAGGAGGACCAGCAGGGCGGCGGCCTTGAGCACCGCCTTGCCCATGGTCAGGCCGAGTTCGGTGCCGGTGGATTCGGCCAGCGCCGGGATCAGCACCAGCAGGGGCACGACGGCCAGATCCTGGAACAGCAACACGCCCATCACCCGGCGACCGTGCTCGCTCTCCAGCTCCAGCCGCTCGGCCATCATCTTGGCGACGATGGCCGTGCTGGACATGGCCACGGCGGCACCCAGGGCCACCGATCCCTGCCAGGACAATTCCCATTGGGTGCCGATGAAGCCATAGAGCCACACGAGCAAGGCATTGCCGATCACGGCGCCGACGATGGTGAGCACCACCTGGCCCATGCCCAGCCCGAACACGAGCTTGTGCATGCTGCGCAGCTTGGGCAGGTTGAACTCCAGCCCGATCACGAACATCAGGAACACGACACCGAACTCGGCCAGATAGCTCACGCCTGCGGAGTCCTTGGCCAGCGCCAGGGCATTCGGCCCGATCACCACGCCCACCAGCAGGTAGCCCAACATGGCCGGCAGCTTCAGCAGACGGCAACCCACCACGCCGATCACGGCGGCCAGAAGGTAGAGCAGTGCGAGTTCGAGTGTGGTGGCCATGCATTCCCTAGAATCATGCGATCGTAAATCAGGCGCTTGCATCCGAGTGAACACGTTGCCCTTCGACGCCGACCGAGCCATGCAGATGGCACGCCAGACCCTCGAAATCGAGGCCGCTGCCCTGAACGAGGTGCGCGGCCAGATCGGCGAGGCCTTTGCCCGGGCGGTGGAGCACATCCTGTGCAGCACCGGCCGAGTCGTGGTCATGGGCATGGGCAAGAGTGGCCATGTCGGCCGCAAGCTGGCTGCCACGCTCGCTTCCACCGGCACGCCCGCCTTGTTTGTGCACCCGGCGGAGGCCAGCCATGGCGACCTGGGCATGGTGCTGCCCGGCGACACGGTCGTGGCCCTGTCCAACTCGGGCGAGAGCGATGAGCTGGCGGCCATCCTGCCGGCCCTCAAGCGTCTGAGGGTGGTGGTGGTGGCCATCACCGGGCGCAGCGAGTCGACGCTGGCCCGGCATGCCGACATCGTCTTGCTCAACAAGGTCAGTCAGGAGGCCTGTCCGCTGAATCTCGCGCCGACGGCCAGCACCACGGCGCAACTCGCGTTGGGTGATGCCCTGGCGGTGGCCTTGCTGGATGCGCGGGGGTTCCGGGAAGAGGATTTCGCCCGCTCGCACCCGGGTGGCGCGCTGGGACGCCGTCTGCTGCTGCGTGTGCGGGACGTGATGCGCGGGGGCGATGCCGTGCCTCGGGTGTCGCCTCAGGCGGGGTTTGTCGACACCATGCGCGAGATGAGCGCCAAGGGCCTGGGGGCCACGGCCATCGTCGACCCCGACGGCCGGGCCATCGGCATCTTCACCGACGGGGACCTGCGACGTGCCCTGGAGGCCGGCGTGAACCTGCTGCCCCTCGCCGCCGAGGCGTTCATGAGGCCCGCGCCTCGTCAGATCCGCGACGAGGCGCTGGCTGCCGAAGCCGCGTCCGTGATGGAGGATGCACGTGTTTCAGCGCTGCTCGTGAGCGACGCCGACGGACGTCTCGTGGGTGCCGTCAACACCCACGACCTCATGCGTGCCAAGGTCATTTGAGGTGAGCCCGTGTCCATGACCCCTCCTGCTCCGCGTCCCCTCCGCCCTTCCATCGAGTTCGATCCCGAGCTGCTGCTGCGGGCGCAGGGCATCCGTGTGGCGATCTTCGATGTCGATGGGTGCCTGACGGACGGCCGCATCTACATCGGCGAGCATGGTGAGGCTGAAAAGGCCTTCAACACGCTGGACGGCCAGGGCATCAAGCTGTTACCGCAGGTGGGCATCGAACCGGTGGTGATCACCGGCCGGGACACGCCGGCGGTGCGCAAGCGTTGCACCGACCTGGGCATCCGACACGCGTTGTTTGGTGTGCACGACAAGCTGGCGGCGGCCAATCGGGTGTTGGGTACTCTGGGACAGCCGTGGTCGGTGCTGGCCGTCATCGGAGACGATTGGCCGGACTTGCCGCTGCTCACGCGGGCGGCGTTGGCGTGCGCGCCGGCCGGGGCCCACGTGGAGGCGCGTTCTGCGGCCCATCACGTGACCCGCGCGGCCGGTGGGCATGGTGCGGCCCGGGAATTCTGCGACGTGCTGCTGGTGGCGTCCGGCCAATATGCCCGCCTGCTGCAGACGCACTGTGTGACCCTGGATCTGGCGCAGGATCCTCCGCAGCCGACCCGATGAACGGCGACGACGATCAACCCCTCGCGTTGCCTCCGCTGGCGGCGCGTCCGCCCGATGCGGCGGCGGTGGCCTGCCTGCCTTGGTCGGCTCGCTGTCGCGATGCGTTTGGCCAGTATCTGCCTGTGTTGCTGCTGGCGGTGCTGGCCGGGGTTTCGTGGTGGCTGGTGCGCCATACGCCCGAGGCCGAGCCGGTTGCCGCCGAAAAAGTGGTGCGACACGAGCCGGACTACGAGATGGCCCGGTTTTCCATCCAGCACTACACCCAGGCCGGACCGGCGAAGGGCGTGGTCCTGGGGGCTCGCATGGTGCACTACCCCGATACCGATGAGATGCACATCGACGATGTGCGTCTGCGCTGGGCCGATGAGCAGGGGCACCTGATGCACGCGGAGGCGTCCCGCGCCGTGGCGCGGGACGAGGTTCGCAAGGTGCGACTGGAAGGCGGGGCCATAGTGCGCCGGGAGGCCATCCCGGGTGTCAGCGCCGCCATGGAGTTCACCGGGGAGCGGATCGATTTTGATGCCGACGCCGCCACGGCCCGCAGCGATCAACCGGTGGTGTTGCGGGAGGGGCTGGCGACCCTTCATGCGGCATCGCTGAGCTATTCACATCGGGATGGGGTTCTGGAGCTTTCCGGTGGCGTGAAGGGCACGGTGCCGGCGCGTGCGGGCGGCCGTCCATGACGGCACAGGCCCCCATCGCGCCACTGGTTTTCATCACCGGGGCGTCCAGCGGCATTGGGCGGGCTCTGGCCGCCGAGTACGCCGGCCGTGGCTGGCGCTTGGCGCTGGTGGCTCGCCGAGGTGAGCGCCTGAAGGCCTGGGCCCGTGAGCAGGATTTGGCCCCCTCGACCTGCCTGTGCATCGAGGCCGATGTCCGGGATCCGCTGGCGATGCGCCGTGCGGCGACCGAATGCCTGACCGCGCTGGGACTCCCGGACCTGGTCGTGGCCAATGCGGGCATCAGCGTTGGGGTGGATGTGGCCCTGGCGGAGGATGTGGACGTGTTTGCCGAAGTGCTGGACACGAATGTGCTGGGCATGGTGCACACCTTCCAGCCGTTTGTGTCTGCCATGACCCATGCCCGCCGCGGGGTGTTGGTGGGTGTGGCCAGCGTGGCGTCGCTGCGTGGTTTGCCCGGACATGCGGCGTATTGCGCCAGCAAGGCCGCGGTATTGGCGCTGTGCGAATCGATGCGGGTGGAACTCCAGCCCTCCGGTGTGCGGGTGTTGACGCTGCTTCCGGGTTTTGTGGCGACGCCCCTGACCCGATACAACCCCTACCGGATGCCGTTTCTCATGAGCGCCGAAGAGTTTGCCCGGCGGGCTGCCGACTGCATCACGAAGGGGGCGGGGGCGCACATCATCCCGTGGCCGATGGCGGGGGTCGGATGGCTCATGCGCCGGCTGCCCGATGCTTGGTGGGACCGCTTGATGGCGGGGCGCCAGCGCAAGCCCAGGCGCACAAGGGGGCCTGATGCATGACCGCCATGAAAAACGCCCGTCGGTGACGGGCGTTTGAACAGCCGGTAAGGGCCGGATCAGGTCGGGCGATCAGTAACCGCCGCCGCCGTAACCGCCGCCGCCGAAGCCGCCGCGGCCACCACCGCCGCCGCCGCCTTCACGACGGCCACCGCCGCCGTAGGGGCTGCGGAAACCGCCGCCACCGCCGCCGCCTTCACGGCCGCCGCCAAAGCCGCCGCCACCGCCTTCACGGCCGCCACCGAAACCGCCGCCGCCGCCTTCACGACGACCGCCGCCGCCGTAGGGGCTGCGGAAGCCACCGGCCGGACGCTCTTCGCGGGGACGGGCTTCGTTCACGACGATGGCGCGGCCGCTGATGGCCTGACCGTTCAGGCCGTTGATGGCCGACTGGGCTTCCGCGTCCGAAGCCATCTCGACGAAGCCGAAGCCCTTCGAGCGACCCGTCTCGCGGTCCATCATGACCTTGGCCGAGTTGACATTGCCAAAAGCGGAGAAAGCCTCGTGGAGGTCGTCGTCACGCACGCTGTAGGCCAGGTTGCCCACGTAGAGTTTGTTGCCCATGGAAGAGCGCCTTTCAACAGAAACAAGTACCGCAGTACTGATCAAGCCAGTGGCGGAGCAAGCCAGCACTCATTCCAGGGAACAGAGAAAAGGCACCGCATCCAGACACGCACCTATTATGCGGGACAGTCAAGTCCTTCATGCCAGCGGTAATTCAGAAGTGTTGTAACTGTGTCGTGATTTCAGCCACGAACGGTCTCGAAGCGAATGGGGATCAGGGTTTTCCTGCGGTTTGAGTTTCGGGAAAGCCCCGATGCACATTTCAGCAGGCGTGCACAAAATGTGCACATCGAACAAGCCCAGTGCACCAAGCGCGGGCATGTTCAAGGCTGAGGAGACAAGTATCGGGTCCATTGCTGGCCACGATTCACACAATGACGAGAAAATGACAAGGCGCCGAGTGATCGGCGCCTTGTTTTTTGGGGTGTCTGACTTGGAGGAGGCGCAGACCCATGACCCTGGATGTCTTGTGGATGCTCTTGGCCTCGGTGAGCGGTGGGTTCGTGGATGCCATCGTTGGAGGTGGGGGTTTGATCCTCGTGCCGGCCTTGTTTGCGGTCTATCCGTCCGCCGCTCCAGCCACGCTGTTTGGCACGAACAAGGCGGCGGCGATCTGGGGAACCGGGTGGGCCACTTGGCAATACGCGCGTCGTGTCCGCATGGACTGGGGGTGTTTGCTGCCGTCGGCGGCTGCGGCTGCGGTCGGAAGTGCCTCGGGGGCCTCGCTGGTGGCGTTCATCCCGGCACAAGGGCTTCGAAAGGCGCTTCCACTGGTGCTGGTGGCGTTGCTTGTCTACACACTGAAGCGCAAGGATCTGGGTCGACGGCACGAGCCGTTCGAAGATCTGGCGGTGTCCCGGCGCCGAGGGGTGTGGATTGGAGCCGTGATCGGTGTGTACGACGGTCTGTTCGGTCCGGGGACCGGCAGCTTTTTCGTGTTCCTGTTCGTTCGTTTGTTGCGATACGACTTCCTGCATGCCTCTGCGGCAGCCAAGCTGCTGAATGTGTCGACCAATGCCTCTGCCGTGGCCTGGTTCGCATGGACCGGTCACGTCTGGTGGCACCTGGCCTTGCCGATGGCGCTGGCCAATGTCGCGGGGAGCGTGCTGGGAACCCGACTGGCCACCCGGCACGGTGCGGGGTTTGTCCGCGCCGTGTTCATCTGGGTGGTGCTGGCCCTGATCTTGAGGACCGCGTGGGACGGGTGGTGGCGTTGATTGGGGGCTGACCGTTGTGGTCAGAACCGGAATTCGTCCCCGCGCTGCAGGGCATGCAGCGGACCCAGATCGGTCAGACTGGAGAGTTGGGCGAGCACCGCCGGCATTTCGCCGGGCTTGATGTGGGTAATGGCAATGGGGGGGCGATCGGCCAGGGCCATCAATTCGCTGGCGAGCATGGCGGGGCAGAGGTGGCGACTGACTTCGGCCAGGGGGCGGTCCTCGTCACCAAACGCGGTCTCGATGACCAACTGGACGATTCGACGTCCTTGCAGGATTCGCCACAGGTCTGGATTGGGTCCGGTGTCTCCGGTGTAGACCCACCACCCGTCCTGGCAGGCCACGGCCATCCCGCACGCGGGCACATTGTGCGACGCGGGCAGGATCTCGAGGCTCGTACCGTCGAGGTCGAGTCGCTGGCCGATTTCAATCGGGTGCAGCGAGAGGATGGGGCGTTCGCGTGTCGGCAGGCGCGTGAAGTCCGGCCAGATCACGTCGTTGAAGACGTAGCGGGACAGGGCATCGAGCGTGGCCGGGAGTCCATGCACCTGGATGGGCCGGAAGGCCGGGCCTCGCGCCATGCGGCGCTTGAGCACGCTGTCGGCCAGCAGCGGGATGCTCAGGATGTGATCCAGATGCGAGTGCGACAGCACGATGTGATCGATGGCGAGCATCTCGTCGAGGCCGAGGTCGCCCACGCCGGTGCCCGCGTCGATCAGGACGCGGCCGTCGATCAGGAAGGAAGTGGTCCGGTTGTCACGGGCAATCGAGCCCGAGCAGCCGAGGACACGAACGTGCATCTGAGTGACCTGTGCCGACAATGGGGTCGCCCATGGTGCCTGTCCCCTGGGCGGCGGACAAGGGTCCGTCTGAGCATTCCCTCACTGAGGAGCCCTCTGTCGGGGGGGAGGCAAGCGGTGCATTGCGGTGGCGTGAACTAGGCACGCCTTGCGCAGGGTCCAGTCGCAGCCCGTGGTGCGCTCAGGGTTGCACGAACTGCATCTGGGCGCCAGCGAGTTCGATCACGTCACCGTCTTTCAGGTGGACCGGCTCGCCCATGACGGGGTTGCCGTTGACCGAGGGGCGCTGGGCACCTTCGACGTGGGCAAACACGTAGCCTCCGGGTCGCTTGGTGATCGAGGCCACCTGCACCCCTGGCTTGCCGACGGTGGTCACCACCTTGGTGAGGGCCACTTCCCGGCCGGCGGCGGCACCGGACAGGACGCGGATGGAGGCCTGGCTGGCGGAGGCGTTGCTGGCCAAGCCGCCAAAGCCCGAGCCATGCAGTCCGCCGGGCTGCGTCTGAGGTGACATGGGGCGGGTGGCGGCCATGTGCGAGGGGGTCTGGCCGGGACGCAGGACCACGGTCTTTTCGTAGTCTGCCGCGTCGTCGATCATGTACTTGATCTTGTACTTGCCGATCTCGACGGTGTCGGCGTGCTGCAGCAACTGCTTCTTGACCGCTCGGCCGTTGATGTACGTGCCGTTGGTGCTGTTCAGGTCTTCGATGTAGACGTCCTGCCCGACCATCTGAAGCACCGCGTGCTCGCCGCTCACGGCCAGGTTGTCGATGACGATGTCGTTGTAGGGGCGCCGGCCCAGGGTGGTCTTGTCCTTGGTCAGCTGGACTTCCTTGATCACCACTCCGTCCAGTGAAACAACGAGCTTGGGCATGAACGTCCTCTGAATCTTTGCGTCTGTTGGGTCCGATGGATCGCGCGCTGTCACCGGCGGAACGGCCACCAAGCCCGCCCGCCGTCAACCCCTCCACGGGCGGCCACCAGTATCACCGCGATATTATCCCTTCCGCCTGCCTGGTTGGCGGCGTCGATCAGGGCTTGTGCCGCCTCGTTGATTTCTCGATGGGCAGCCAGGATCTCGGCGATGTGGCTGTCGTCGAGCATGTCGGACAGCCCGTCGGAGCACAGCAGGATCCAGTCTTGCGGCATCACGGTGTGAAGGTGGGTTTCGAGCTGGACGACGTCTTCCACGCCCACGGCGCGGGTGACGAGGTTCTTGTGGGCGCTGTAGAGCGCTTGTTGCGGGGTGATGAGGCCTGCGTCGATCTGTTCCTGCAGCAGCGAGTGGTCACGCGTCAGGCGCACCAACTGCTGGTCGCGCCAGCGGTAGCCGCGGGAATCCCCGACGTGGCCGAGCAACAGCCGCGAGCCGCGGAACAGGGCCACCACGAGGGTGGTGCCCATGCCGGCGTACTGGGGGTGGATGTTGGCTGCGTTGAAGACGGCGCGATTGGCGTTGTCCACGCACAGTTCCAGAGCCTGGCGCAGTTCGAGATCGCTCGTGTCGGATTCGGCGTCCCGCAGCCAGGCTCCGAGGTCGGACGTGATGAACTGGCAGACCATCTGGCTGGCCACCTCACCGGCGTTGTAGCCTCCCATGCCATCGGCGAGTACGGCCAAGCCGACGTCCTCGGCCAGGGCCACGGCGTCTTCGTTGTTCGAGCGGGCCTGACCGCAGTCGGTCGTGGCGAAATACCCGTAGGAGCTGATGGCGTTCGGATGATCCATGGTCAGGGACGGCATTTTGCCCGTGCGCTGATTCATCCGGTGCATTCGGAGGGATCGGCTTTGTGGAGGGGCGAGACATCCTGCACCGATTGCAGGGATCGCGTCACGAAATGGAGGTCTTGTGCCACCTCGGTGCCGTTGCGGTATCGCAGCTCGGGGCGCTTTTCCAGCAGCAGGGACACGATGTCGCACAACACGGGCGGCAGGCCGGGGCGCAGGCTGCGCAGGTCGGGGGCTGGCTTTTGGGTGACGGCCTGGATGAGTTCGGGCATGGACTTTCCCTGCAGGGGAAGTTGTCCGCACAGCAGTTGGAACAGGGTCACCCCCAGGCCGTAGAGATCGCTGCGGCCATCGACGGTGCGTCCCATCAGCTGTTCGGGGGCCATGTAGAGGGGGGAGCCCAGAACCAGGCCAGTGCGGGTGCGTGAGCCATCCACCACCCGGGCGATGCCGAAATCCATCACCTTGACCACCCGCCGGGGGGCGTCGTACATGACATTGGAGGGCTTGATGTCGCGGTGAATGACGCCCTGCCGGTGGGCGTGTGCCAGGGCCGAGGCCACGCGGGCGCCGATGTCCACCACTTCCGCCATTGGCAGCAGGTTCCCAGGGTGCGTGTGGGATGAGAGTTCTTGTCCACGCAGGCATTCCATGGCGATGTAGACGACCTGGTCTTCTTCGCCGGCCTCGAAAACGCGGACCACGTCGGGATGGTGCAGCGATCGTGCGGCTTCCGCCTCGCGGCCAAAACGGACGCGGGCTTCGTCCAGCGCAAAGCCTTCGAACTCGCGGCTCAGTCGCAGGGTCTTGAGGGCGATGCGTTCGCCAGAGCGTCGGTCCTGTGCCAGATAGACGCGACCCATGGCGCCGCGACCGATCTCGCGCAGCAGGCTGTAGTTCCGCAAGTGCGGCCAGTCCTTGGGGGTGATCGCTGGGCCGTCCGGGGCGCTGTCCGGCAGGTCCAGGAGCACGAGCGGCGAGGACGTGGCATCGGTCATCTGGATCGGCCGGGTGCGGCTCAGGTCGAGGTGCCGCCGTTGCGGCGGGCCATCACGGTGCCGACCATCCACACCAGTGCGGCACCCAACGCGCCTGCGGCGTAGACCAGGGTCTTGGGGGCGTCTCCCGTGGACACGTAGGGGGCGACCCAAGGGTCGGAGACGGCCATCGTGCCGGCAATCCAGCCCAGCAGCATGGCCCCCAGCGTGATGACGATGGGGAAGCGCTCCATCAGGCCGATCACGAACTGGCTGCCCCACACGATGATGGGCACACTCACCAGCAGTCCGAAGATCACCAACGGCATCTGGTGATCGCTGCCGACGGTTTCAGTGGCGCCGGCGATCGCGATGACGTTGTCCAGGCTCATGACGAAGTCCGCGATGATCACGGTCTTGACGGCGGCCCACATCCGGTCGGCGGCGTGGATTTCGTGGTCCCCGTCTTCTGGCAGCAGCAGCTTCACGCCGATCCACAGCAACAGTGCGGCCCCGACCAACTTGAGTGCGGGCAGTTTGAGCAGCGTGAGCGCAAAGAAGATCAGCACGATGCGCAGGCCGATGGCGCCTGCGGTGCCCCAAAGAATGCCGGCCTTGCGTTGGGCCGGCGCCAGCTTGCGGCATGCCAGGGCAATCACGACGGCGTTGTCGCCGCCCAGCAGGATGTCGATCATGACGATCTGCCCGACGGCGAGCAGAAAGTCAGGGGTGAGGAACTGTGTCATGGAGTCGGGAGGGGTCGAAACGGTGGCCGCAGGGGTGGATGGGCCAAGAAGCTGTACATTGTGAGGTCTTGCAGCGCCGGTTTGTGGGGCGAGCGTCTTTCCTCATGAAGATGCGAGCCTCTCGCCGGCGTCGTGCATCGGGCCCGATGTGTCTTCGTGTCGCATGTGCTCAACCCCCGATATTCCGTTTCCTGGAGAACTCCGAACATGGCAACTGCCAAGAAGGCCGCGGCCGCCAAGCCCGCCACCGAAAAGCGCGCTCCGAACGCCGCGTTCATGAAGCCCCTGACCCCGTCGGCCGAACTGGCCGCCGTGATCGGTGCGGAACCCGCTCCCCGCACCGAAGTCACCAAGAAGGTCTGGGACTACATCAAGCAGCACAACCTGCAGGATCCGGCCAACAAGCGCATGATCAATGCCGACGCCAAGCTCAAGCCGATCTTCGGCAAGGATCAGGTGTCGATGTTCGAGATGACCAAGCTCATCAGCAACCAGCTGAAGTGATCATCACCGGCGCGTGAGCGCCGTGAGAACGTAAAAAAGCCCGGCATCGCCGGGCTTTTTCTTGGCCGGTGCCGGTTCAGAGGCCCAGGCCCTCGTCCAAGCCCAGGTGCACGTTCATCGACTGCACGGCCGCGCCACTGGCACCCTTGCCGAGGTTGTCCAGGCGTGCCATCAGGATGACCTGCTCGCCTCGCGCAAACACGAACAAGTCGACGCGGTTGGTGTCGTTGCAGGCCTGCACGTCGAAGAAGCCGCCGTCCAGCGTCGGGCCGTCGTTGAGCGGCATGACACGGATGAATCGCTCGTTCTCGTAGTGGGCTTCCAGGGCGGCATGGATGCGCTCGGCGGTGGTGCCGCTGGGCAATTGCAGGCGATGCAGCGGCACGGACACGGTCAGGCCCTTGTAGAACGGACCGACGATGGGCAGGAAGACCGGTGCCACCTTCAGGCCGGTGTGGGCCATCATTTCCGGCAGGTGCTTGTGCGACAAGCCCAGGGCGTAGGGGCGGGGCGACATCAGCAGGGGGTCTCCGCCCGCCTCGTACTGTTCGATCATCTTCTTGCCGCCGCCGGAATAGCCGGTGAGGGACGTGGCCGACAGGCCCAGTTCGGCCTGGATCAGGCCCGCGTCCACCAGTGGGCGCACGGCCAGGATGAAGGCGCTGGCGTGGCAGCCGGGGTTGGCGATGCGCTTGCTGGTGCGCAGGGCCTCGCGCTGGCCCGCGACGAGTTCGGGCAGGCCGAAGGCCCAGCCGGGCACGGTGCGATGAGCGGTGCTGGCGTCGATCAGGCAGGTCTTGGGATTGGTGACCAGCGAGACGGCCTCGATGGAGGCCGCGTCCGGCAGGCACAGAAACGCGACGTCGGCGGCGTTGAGCAAGCGTGCGCGTTCGGCCGGATCCTTGCGGCGTTCCGGGTCGATGCGCAGCACCTCGATGTCCGGGCGGCCCGCGAGGTATTCGTGGATGCGCAGTCCGGTGGTGCCTTCCTGGCCGTCGACAAATACAGCATGTTTCATGGGGAACCTCGCGTCTGGGCGCGTGAGAAGCATTGGAGTGCGAAAGAATACGGCATGAACACCACTTCCTCATGTCACGCTGACGAGTCCCCACCAGGACCTCGGCCCCAGGACGTGTTGGTGCTGCCGGGCTGGATGGGGTCCGGGCCCGAGCACTGGCAGTCGCGCTGGGAAGGTCGATATGGATACGTCCGGCTGGAGCAGGACGATTGGGCCTGGCCCCGAAGGGGAGACTGGATGTCCCGTCTGGACGAGGTGCTGTTGGCGCGGGGCGACCACGCCCCAGCGGTGTGCCTGGTGGCGCACAGCCTGGGATGCCAACTGGTGGCGGCCTGGGCCGCCCACAGCCGGCTCACCGATCGGGTCGGGGCTGCCCTGCTGGTGGCCCCGCCGGACACCGAGCGTGAGGACATGCCGCCGCAACTGCATTCCTGGCGACCGATGGTGCGCCGTCCCTTGCCGTTTCCGGCCTGGGTGGTCTGGTCCACCGACGACGCTTACTGTGCGCCGGAGCGGGCGCAAGCCTTGGCCCGTGACTGGGGCGCGCCCGATTGCTGCGCCGGGGCGGCCGGACACCTCAACACCGCGTCCGGACTGGGCGATTGGGAGGCGGGGCACCACCTGTTGCAGGCACTCGCCACCGGATCGCCGACAATCCCGCCATGGTGACCAAGAAGCCCAAAGGACTCGGCCGTGGACTCGAGGCCCTGCTCGGACCTCAGCTGTCGGCGACCCCCGCCGACGGAGAGGCCGGCGGCCAGCCGAGCGTGATCAAGCTTGCCCAGCTCCAGCCGGGCAAGTACCAGCCTCGTACGCGCATGGACGAGGGCTCCCTGTTCGAGCTCGCCGAAAGCATCAAGTCCCACGGCATCATGCAGCCCGTGCTGGTGCGCCCGATCCCGGCCCGCGACGGCCTGCCGATGTACGAGATCATCGCGGGCGAGCGCCGTTCGAGGGCCGCGAAGCTGGCGGGGCTGGAGGAAGTCCCGGTTCTGGTGCGTGAGGTGCCCGATCAGGCCGCTGCCGCGATGGCCCTGATCGAGAACATCCAGCGTGAAGACCTCAATCCGCTGGAAGAGGCCCAGGGCGTGCAGCGCCTGATCGCCGAATTCGGACTGACCCATGAGGAAGCGGCGCAATCCATCGGCCGCTCGCGCAGTGCGACGAGCAACCTGCTGCGCTTGCTGAATTTGGCGGAGCCGGTCCAGCAACTGCTCATGGCGGGGGACCTGGACATGGGCCATGCCCGGGCACTGCTGCCTCTGGACAAGGTGCACCAGATCACCTGCGCCAACGAAATCGTGGGCCGTCAGATGTCGGTGCGGGAGGCCGAAAAGCTCGTGACCCGGCAGGCGGCGGCAGGCGCCGCCCCGGCGGCCAAACCTTCCGCCCAGGCCGGCAAGTCGCGCGATGTGCAGCGGCTGGAGGAACAATTGGCCGATCACCTCACGGCCCCGGTGGAGATCCGGGTCAAGAAGCGCACCCGTCGAGGCGAGCAAGGCGAGATCGCCATTGGCTTCTCGTCGCTGGAGGAGCTCAACGGTCTGCTGGAAAAGCTGGGGCTGACAGAGTCCTGAGCGGAGTCGCCCAGATCCGGCCCCGCAGACGGCACCTTTGTGGTGCATCTGCGGGGCTTTTTCATGGCCTCACGAGCAACTGGGTGGACGGCTCCCCCTCGGGGGATCCCGGGATCGGGTGGGGGGCAAGACCCTCCGGGCACGTCGATTGCTCAGTGATCTCCAAGACGATGACGTTCGTGCAATTGGGCGGTTTCCTGAGGGTTCTTTCTGGAGACGCCGCGCCAGACTTGAACGAAGCTGGCATCGTTGAGTCGAAGCATTGCAGCCGCAGAGCGACGGAAAGCTCTGATGGAGCCTCGTCCCGCCAACCGTCTTCACGGGCAAGGGACTCCATCAGATCTTCCCTGGTGCAGCGGTACTGATCCTGCCGT
>CAYYCN010000005.1:0-64490 GCA_964470355.1 uncultured Sphaerotilus sp. | reverse complement strand
GGTAGCCGTAGGCCTCGCAGTTCGGGCGGATGCCGGAGCCGATCGCCGGGCTGCTCTTCAACATGCGCATCGGATAGCCGGTGGGCGAGATCTGGTTGACCTCGATCTCGTCTTCCTCGGCCTTGAAGTAGTCCTGTTTGACCTCGTCGGGCAGGCCGCACTCCCTGGTGACCGTGAAGCGGGTCGCGACCTGCACGGCCGCGGCGCCGGCTTCGAGGAAGTTCGCCGCGTCGCTGCCAGTGAAGATGCCGCCGGCGGGGATCAGCGGGATGTCGAGCTGCTGCTCGCGCATCCAGTCGCGGATCTCGGTGACGATGGTGGCGAGGTCGTACTGCGCCCAGTCCATGCCGAAGCCGAGGTGGCCGCCGGCGAGCGGGCCCTCGACCACCACGTAGTCGGGCATGCGGCCGGTGCGGGCGCTCTTCTTCAGGAACAGCTGAAGCGCGCGCAGCGAGCTGACGATGATGCCCAACTGCACGTCGCGGAAGCGCGGGTGGTCCTCTATCAGCGCGAACGAACCCAGGTGCAGGCCGGCGGCCAGCGTGATGCCGTCGATGCCGTGGTCCATCGCGGTGCGCAGGCGCACGCGCAGCGTGTCCTTGGGCGCGTTCATCGTCAGCTTTTCCATGCAGTTGATGAACACCATGCCCGGCCCTTGCTTGCGGGTCATGGTGCCTTCAACGTGCAGGCGGGTGGCCTCGGCCAGATGGCCCAGGTTGAACTTGACGGGCGACTTGTCCTCGAGTTCGGTGTTGGCCTTGTACAGGGCCAGCTTGTTCTTGACGTACTTGGTCTTGTAGCGGCGGTCGGTGACCGTCTTGATCATGGCGTCGGAGATGTGTCCGACACCGCCCAGACGGGCCGTCTCCAGGGCCAGGTCCGCCGAGGAGATGTCCACGCCCATGCCGCCGACCATGATGGGCACCAGTTCGTCTTGGCCCAGCCGGAGGCGGAAATCATCCAATCGTTTCATCGTTCACTTTCGCGGGCCGAGCCCGGCAGTCCCACGCGCGTGGGTTCAAAGTCACATTTCCGGAAACCCGCATTTTTTCATACCCTGAGCGCCCTCGGCCCGATCCGTGTCGAAGCGTTGTGTGCATGCGGCGAAAATCGTCGAAAACCCGGATGGATGATCCGCGACAAGGCTGTGCAACGGATGACAAATTCTCAAGCCCCCACGACGACCGTGGCCTCGCCCGCCCCGACGACCGGCTTCGGCCCGTGGCCTTGGCGTGGATTGCTGGCGGTTCTGACCGCCGTGGTGTTCTGGCTGGCGGTGATGCCGGCTCCGCCCCGAGAAATCGACACCGGGTGGGACAAGCTCAACCACATGACCGCTTTTCTCGTGCTGACGTTTTGCGGCGTGTGGGCCCACAGGCGCCGCAAAGGCCCGAACCGCCTGCGTGTGGGCGTGCGCGTGGCGCTCGGCGCCATGGCCTTCGGCGCGTTGATCGAAGGGGTCCAAGCGTTCGTGCCGGGCCGCTCGTCCGATGGAGCGGACCTGGTGGCGGATGCCCTCGGCGTCCTGCTCGGCGGGCTGGCGGCATGGGGCGCCACCGCTTGGTGGCACCACCGCCGGCGCTGATCCCCGCACCCGATCCCTGACCCTTCCCCCATCCGGGGCCATCGCCTCCAGGCCCCGGGACGCCTCAGAGCGTGGTGTGCAGCACCTCGCCCAGCGCGTCGGCCAGGCGATCAATCTCGGTCGGGGTGCTGATGAAGGGTGGCGCCAACTGGAGGGTGTCGCCTCCGTAGCGCACGTAGAAGCCCCGATCCAGCATGGCGGCTGCGACCTCGGCCGGACGGCGGGCCGGCTCCCCGGGCCAGGACTGGAGCGTGAGGCCGGCAGCGAGTCCAAAATTGCGGATGTCGCTCACGTGCGGACACCCTCGCAAGCCGTGGACGGCGCGCTCCAGCAAGGGGGACAGCTCCTGCACACGCTGCAAGGCAGACTCCTTTTCCAGCAGGTCCAGCGAGGCAAGGCCCGCAGCGCACGCCACCGGGTGGGCAGAGTAGGTGTAGCCGTGCGGGAACTCGAGCATGTATTCGGGTCCGCCTGCCGCCATGAAGGTGTCGTGGATGTCTTGGCGCACGACCACCGCCCCCAGTGGCTGCGCTCCGTTGGTGACCTGCTTGGCCACGTTGATCATGTCCGGCACGACGCCAAAGGCCTCGGCGCCCGTCCAGTGGCCCGTGCGGCCGAACGCGGTGATCACCTCGTCGAAGATCAACAGGATGCCGTGGGCCGTGCAGATCTCACGCAAGCGCTGCAGATACCCTTGAGGCGGCACCACCACCCCCGCCGACCCCGAAAACGGCTCGACGATGACCGCCGCGATGGTCGAGGCGTCGTGCAGCGCGATCAGGTCCAGCAGCGCATCGGCCAGCTCGGCCCCCTCCGCCGGCGATCCGCGGTGGAACGATCCCGCGGCCGGCTGGGTGTGCGGCAGATGATCCGCCTCCACCCCCTGCCCGAACCACTTCCGGTTGGCCGACAGTCCCCC
The DNA here is from genome assembly GCA_964470355.1 of uncultured Sphaerotilus sp. Classification (GTDB taxonomy): domain Bacteria; phylum Pseudomonadota; class Gammaproteobacteria; order Burkholderiales; family Burkholderiaceae_C; genus Sphaerotilus. Next base: position 61,986 of record CAYYCN010000005.1, on the reverse strand, counting down.
CACGGAAATGCCCCCGAAGTTCACCCCGTGATACCCCTTGAGGCGCCCGATCAGCCGCGTCTTGCCCCCCTGCCCCTGCAGCCGCCAATAGGCCCGAGCGATCTTGAGCGACGTGTCGGCCGCCTCTGAGCCCGACCCGGTGAAAAACACCCGGTTCAGCCCCGCCGGCATGTGCTCGACGATGCGATTGGCCAGCTCAAACGACAGCGGATGGCCGAACTGGAAGGCCGGCGAATAGTCCAGCGTGGCGATCTGGCGGCTCACCGCCTGCGTGATCTCCTGACGGCCATGTCCCAGCCCACTGCACCACAGGCCCGACAGTCCGTCGAACACCCGACGGCCCCGGCCATCCGTGTAGTAGGCCCCGGCAGCCGACACCATCATGCGCGGGTTGGCCTTGAACGCTCGGTTGGCCGTGAAAGGCATCCAGTGCGACTGCAACCAGCTCGGGTCCAGGTTCCAGGCGGGGTCGGGCGAATGGGGATCTTGGACATCGGTCATGCAATGGGCTCCACGCTTGCAGGGGGTTGGGCCTGCGGGTCTAGAAAGCACATCGTAGGCAAGGCGCATACTTTCATACATGACGACATATCCATCTTCACTTGTCGGAATGCACAAGTGAACCCACCGCATCATCTTCTGGGCCAACTGGCCGACGTGGACCTGCGCCTGCTGCGCGTGTTCCGCCAGGTGGTGGAATGCGGCGGCATGGCCTCGGCGGAACTGGAGCTGAACATCTCCATGTCCACGATCAGCCGCCACATCAAGGACCTGGAAGAGCGGGTGGGGCTGACGGTGTGCCGGCGCGGCCGATCGGGCTTTGCGCTCACGCCGGAGGGGCAACAACTCTACGACGCCACCTTGCGCTTGCTGGCCGCGACCGAAGCGTTCCGGTCGAACGTGCACGACCTGCATCGCCGCCTGGGCGGTGACCTGCACGTCGCCTTGTTCGAAAAGACCGTCAGCAATCCCGCCGTGCGGATTTCGCAAGCGGTGGCGGCACTGCGGCGCGACGCCCCGGACGTGTCCCTGCACCTGCACGTGGGCGGGCTCTCGACCATCGAGCGCGGCGTCATGGACGGCCAGTACCACCTGGGCATCATCCCGGAGCACCGCCGGTCGGAGAGTTTCGACTACGACGAACTCTTTGACGAACGCATGCTGCTGTATGCGGGGGCGGGCCATCCCTGGCACGCCGCAGGCCCGACGACGCCCGGCTGGAACGATCTGCACGACCAGGCCCTGGCGGCGCTGGGCTACCAATCCCCCAACATGGACCTGATGCACCGACATCGGCTGCGCCGAGAAGCCACCGCGTCGGATCAGGAAGGCATCGCGACGCTGGTGCTCTCTGGTGCTTTCCTCGGTTTTTTGCCGGACCACTATGCCCAGCCCCTGGTCGCGCAAGGGCGACTCCGGGCGGTGCATCCTGAGGTGCTGGCCTACGACTGCCGCTTTGTCTGCATTTCCCGGCGCACACCGGCCCTGGTCCGCGTGGCCCAGGCGTTTCGTGAGCAACTCGTCCGGGCCCATCGCGGAGGCGTTGCCGCAGGGCCTTCCCCAGGCGCCGGTGCCTGGCGTTCAGAGACAATCCGCCCATCATGAAACACAACCCCACGACCGCTTCCGGGAGACGGAAAACCTGGCCCCTGATGTTGCTGTTGGTGAGCCCCTGGGGCTGGGCACAGGACTGGTTCGAGGGGGGACAACCGACCGAGCCCGCACGCCAGGCCGTGCAGTGGCTCACCCAGGCCGACGCCGACGGATTGCGCCCCGCCGACTATCACGCACCCGTGCTGGCGGAAGTCCTGGCCCGCGCCACGCAAAGTCCGCTGGACGAAACCTCCCGCCAGCAGGCCAGCCAGGTGCTGCAAAGTGCCATGGAGCGCTACCTGCGCGACCTCCGTGACGGACGGGTCGATCCGCGCACCCTCCACCACAACTTCCAGCCGGCCCGACAGGAAACCTTCGACGCCAAGGCCGCCGTCGACACCGCACGCGACACCGCCGGCATCGACGAGGCGGTGCGCAGCGTCACCCCGCGCCTGCCGATGTATGGTCAGCTCAAGACGTCCCTGGCCGCCTATCGCGCACTGGCCAACCACCCGGCATGGGCCGCTGCCCTGCCCGCCCTGCCCGGAGGCCGCGGCGGCGCGGTGCGGCCCGGCCAGACCTGGACCGGATTGGAGGCCCTGGCCCGGAGACTCAAGGCCCTGGGAGATCTGGAAACCGCTCCGAAATCCCAGGGCAACGGCGTTCCCATCCGACTGGAAGGCACGCTGGTCGACGCCCTGAAATCGTTCCAGCAGCGCCATGGACAAACCGCCGATGGCGTCCTGGGACCGGCCACGTGGGCCCAGTTGCAGGTCAAGCCGGAACAGCGGGCACGCCAGATCGAACTGTCCATGGAGCGCCTGCGCTGGACGCCACTGGAGCAAGGCTCCCGCATGGTGGTCGTGAACATCCCGGAATTCGTGCTGCGCGCCTACGAGATCCGGGACGGCGAGATCCGTGTCGAGCGGGAAATGCGCGTGATCGTCGGCAAGGCGATGGAACACAACACCCCGGTCTTCGACGAAGACATGCGGTTCGTCGAGTTCAGCCCATACTGGAACGTCCCCCCCTCCATCGCCAAGGAAGAACTCATCCCGAGACTCCGGCGCGATCCGGGCTATTTCACCCGCATGGGCTTCGAGTTTGTGGGCGGGGACGGCAAAGGCGACACCGCCTTCTCCAGCGGCAAGCTCGGCGCCGTCCAGTCCGGCCAAATGCGCATCCGGCAACGCCCCGGACCCCAAAATGCCCTGGGCGACATCAAGTTCGTGTTCCCCAACCGGGACAACATCTACCTCCACCACACCCCCTCCGTGGGACTGTTCGCCAAAGACCGACGCGATTTCAGCCACGGATGCATCCGGGTCGAAAAGCCCGTCGAACTCGCCACGTTCGTGCTGCAGAACCAACCGGAATGGACCGAGAAGCGCATCGTCCAGGCCATGGAAAAAGGCACCTCCTCGACCATCCGTCTGGCCGAGCCCTTGCCCGTGCTCATTGCCTACGGAACTTCCCTCGTGAAGAATGGTCGAATCCATTTTCACGAAGACATTTATGGGCTGGACAAGGCACTGGACGAAGCGCTCAAGCGCGAGAAGCCGCGCCCCGTCACTCCCTGAACGACCATGAGCCATCACAAGTCCGCCTTCGCTCGTCGTCACTTCCTGCGCCACACCGCCAAGCTCGCAGCGGTGGGAGCGGTGCTGCCGTCGCTGGCCCGCCAGGCCCACGCGTCGGTCATCCCGCAGCGTGAGACGGGTGAGGCCTTGAGGCAGCTCAGCATGGATCACCTGCACACCGGGGAAAAGCTCCGTCTGGTCTATGCGCAAGGGGAAAGCTACGTGCCGGACGCACTCCGCACCCTGAACCGCTTCTTGCGCGACCACTACAGCGGTGAAGTCGGTCGGATCGATCCTCAGTTGTTCGATGTGTTGCACCAGGTCCAAGGCGTCTTGGGCAGTCGCAGCACCTACGAGATCATTTCCGGCTACCGCTGCTCGGCCACCAACGAACACCTGCGGGGCAGCCGCGGCGGCGGTGTTGCCAAGCGCTCTCTCCACATGGAGGGCAAGGCGATCGATGTGCGACTCAAGGGCGTTCCCCTGGACGAGTTGCGGGATGCAGCCAAGTCGGTTCAAGCGGGGGGCGTCGGCTACTACCCGGGAGACGGGTTCGTGCACATCGACACCGGTCGTGTGCGCTATTGGTGAGTCGGATGGGCTTGCAAATGTTCTGAAACAGGTGCTATAGTGGCAGTCTTTCGCCGGTGTAGCTCAGTTGGTAGAGCAGCTCATTCGTAATGAGAAGGTCGAGGGTTCGATTCCTTTCACCGGCACCAGATAAATCAACGGGTTAGCTCTCACAAGGGGCTGACCCGTTGTGCTTTGTGGGTTCCGTGTAGCCACTGTGTAGCCAGCGGTACCGGGTTTCTCACCGCGGGGGCCATGTTCGGGAGCGGCTGACGCCCTTACCCGGCGTGTCAGAACACGGGAATTCCACAGCGGACTGCGGCGGCCTCAATCACGGCGCGACCCGGGTAAAAGTGACAGTCTGGGCCATCGGGGACTTTTCCCACGCTTTGCGACCGCACACCAGGGCATCCGGCGTCTCGCGGTAGTAGACCGAATCGAAGACGGCGCTCATCACCAAATCCACCTGAGCCCACCCATCGCTGGACCTAGACATCCCGATTACGGTGGGGAACTCATGGAACGCTACCGCCCCAACCTGCCCACGGTCGGTGTGGCGCGTCTTCACGCAAATGCGCTGCGCAGCCTCGGCCGCCCTCCCAGCCGTTCGGGCGTCGTCTGGGTGCATCTTCCCGGAGGTGCGTAGGTCTTCAGTGGCGCAAGCCGTGAGGGTCAACGCTACAGCCGCAGCCAAGATGCCGAATTTCATGGGAACTCCCTTGGGTGTGAATTTCTGTACAGCCCATCGTAGCCATGGACCCATCGCGTTCCACACCTCGAATGGGTGGGCGCGTGATGTGCTCCACGCACCCTCCATGCGAGCCCGAAGCTCTGGATTGCGACAGTCCCCGAGCCTCAGGCACGCAGAGCACAAAGAAAAGCCCGCACGACGGCGGGCCTGGGTCTGCGCTCTGCTACCTGGTCACGGCTTGAGGTCGCGTGATGCAGCCGCAGCGCGTTCCCTGAACGCCTCGGCACTCTCGCCGGGCTGGCGCTGCAGGCTGCCACCCCCGACCACAAGGGCAACGGCGGGCTCGCCACAGCCTTCAGAGGTCATCGGGCATAGATGGATGATGGTCGGCCCTTCTGTGGCCTCTGCGGCGCCCTCAAGGGCCTTCAGGCGGCGGTCCATTGCGGTGTTCATGGGTTTCCTTTCTGCGCTTCGAGCGCGGTAATGCGACGTTCAAGCTCTTCGACCTCTCGGACCTTCGCCACCGATGCCAGGCACGACAGCAGGGCCGATGCCTGCGCGATGCTCACAGCGCCCGACATGGCGGCATCTGCAATGGCCTGGGCACGGTCGGCCAGCGTGGCGCCTGGCGGGACGTCTACCGGCCCGGCCACCAGTTCGCCCGGTTTGCCTATGCCGCGTTCAAGCACAGCGAGCGCGGCCGCGAGCTTGGTGCGCTCCTGACCTGAGCGCATCAAGGACAGCACCACGGCCAGGGCCTCCGCCGATGAGGTGCGCGCCAATGCTTCGACGGCCTTCGCTTCTGCGCTCTTGCGGGTGCGGCCCGCAGGGTTGGGGCTTCGGCCCGGCGCGAACCGGCCCCCTGCTGTGCGCGTGATGTGAGGGTCTACCAACTTGTGTGCACTGACGTCTTCGTTCTCCGCGTTCATGCGGTGCTCCTTGCGAGATTCCGTAGATTGGTGGGTTGCGGGGGTTGCGGGGGTTGATTTCGGCCCATGTCCCTGTAGATGTGTAAAAGAGACTGTTTTTTCTGCATTTCCAAGAGATTGGAGGTCAAACAACCCCCGCAACCCCCGCAACCCCCGCAGGGCTGAACTCGCCGAACGTGCAGTTTTCTGCTCATACAGCCACCACAAGCCACTGAGTCACCTTGTCGCGGTTCGGGAATCCCTCGAACCTGCGATTTCCTGCAACCTTGTCCTTATTCGCGCGCAACCACTGACCCAGCCGGACCGCCGTAATCGTGTCGTGCGGGCGGCGCTGCAACCCCGCGAACGCCTGCCGGAGCGCTGCACCCCCTCCGTTGTTGCTGTCAAAGTCCATCGATTCGACGGCTTCAATCGCAGCCTGGGCGGTGAGCGGCTTGTCGCCGAAAACGGCCGACCACGCGCTCAGGACTTCGGCCAATTGACCCTTGGACTCGTCCACCGCGTCTGCGGCTTCGGCTGTGACGTTCGGGTCAGACAGCTCCACATCGCTCTGTGTGTCGGCCAGCCAGCACACGGTCTGCCTCACCAACGCGTCCCACGCCTCGAAGCTGCCCAGCGGCCGACCCTTGGGGGCAGCGCCTGAGGTCAGGTAGCCACGCAGCAGGGTGAGCGCAGCACGCACCAGGCGGGGCCTGCGAGCCTTCACGAACTGCACCGGGTCGAAGGCGAAGGCGCGGCGGCTGGGATGCTCCACGCGGGCGTCCAGGCGGCACGTCAGCACACGCCGGCAGGTGTCGCCCATGACCGCGATGTTGTTGCCCGTGAACAGGACCAAGGCGCCGTTGGGCAAACTCCCCGCGTTCACGCTCGAACCCAGCACACGCCCGGCGTACTCTTCAGCCGTCAGGAAGTGGTCCAGGGCGGGGCCGCCGATGGGCGTTGCCCAGTTGTCGAAGAACAAGGCGCCCGTGCCCTCGCGCAGCGCTGCGAACAAAACCTTGCCGCACTCTTCATCCGATGGCGGCGGCTTGTGGGATGCCGTCGAGTGCCCGCCCAGCGCCAGCACGACCTTCGCCAGCAGGCTTTTCCCGGTGCCCGGCGTCGGTGCGTCGATGGCAAAGCCCGGGGCCGTGGGTAGACTCCGGCGAACGCAGGCCGTCAACATGGCCGACAGCGCCACGGCGCGCGACGGGGCATCAGCGAAGGGGAACAGGGCCACCGGCTCCATCAACTCGCGCAGAGCCTCTGCCACGTCTTCCTCTGCCGGGCGCACCGCCACGCGCGGGGGCGCGGGGTCGTCGCTCACGTAGAGCAAGCCCGTAGCCTTGTCGAAGCCCGGCACGTCCACCAGCGAGCCGTCAGCGCGCACTGTGGGCGCCGTGATGACGCCTTTCAGCTTGGGCAGGTGCCGTTCACCCACGCGGTCCACGATGGCATTGGGCACCGGCAACGGGCAGTCGGCCGGCTTGACCTGCTCGCCCTTCTTAGCGCGGGCGTCGAAGCGAGTGAACCGGACGTGCCGGCCGAGGTAGTCCAGCATGTAGCCCCGCGTGACCGTGTGAATCCGGCCCTCTGCCACGCGGGCCATGTCCACAGAGCCGAAGTCGTACAGGTCGCCCCGCTCGCGGATGATGCGCAGGCAGTCGTCAGCCAGTCGGGCGTTTTCGCCGGGCTGTACCGACAGTTGGGCCGGTTGGCGCACCAGTTCATACCGCTGCTCCAGGCCGTGCGCCCACGAAAACAGGTAAGGCCTGCCACCACTGCGCAGGTTCAGCCAGGCAATGCGGCGGTCGTTGCGATAGGTCGGCTCCAGTGGGTCGGCAAAGCGCCTGCCGTGCCACTTCTCGGGGCAGTCCAGAACAGCGCCGACCGTGACCGGCTCGCCGTGCTCGGGGTACAACACTCATTCGGCGAACAGCAGGCTGTGGCCCACGGCCTCGCGCACCAGGCGACGGGCTTCTTCGATGTCCGTGCCGGATTCGACCAGCGCCAGCGCCCGTTCCTCGATGTAGCCAACCCGCACCGTGGCGGCCTCGTCGGCAACCCGGGCGCGTGCTGTGCTGCGGTGCTGGGCGGCGGCTTCCTTGTGCTCTGCGCTCAGGTCTGCCAATCCCTCCCGCGAGTCCCACGGCGAGGTCCCTCCGATCAGGTCCGCTTCCCAGATGTACCAGGGCGCCGGGCGCTGCTCAAGCGGGGGCACACACTCAGCGCCAGCGGCGAAGTCAATGCGCTCGGCTTGCCAGGCGCTGGCGTCCACCAAGTTGCGGTCCAGCAGCGCGCCGGACTTCGACACGATGAACGTGCCGATGCCCGCAGCCCACAGACGCTCATAAATCACCCGACCGACGCGCGGCACGTCTGTGGCGTCAAGGACCGGGATGTACAGGCGCTGTCCCCGCAGGCCCTGAAGCTCTTCGCCTGTTTCTGCGTTGATGATGTGGCTGCTGGCGCTGGTGGTCCAGGCCATTGGCGCCAGGGCCAACTCAGGCACCGCCTCCAGCAGTGCAGCGCGCAGGCTGTCACGGTGGTAGGACGTGGGCATGTGCTCCGCGTCGTGGTCCAGCATGAGGACACCGGGCGCGTGGGCGAAGTGGAAGGCGTCCGAGTCCCGCGCTACCCGGTCACCAGAAGGTGCGGGCTTGTCGCGCAAGTCGCGCTGCGTGGTGATGCCGACCGACGCCTTACCCGTGATGCCGTAGGTCAGCGCCTCGTTCGGCTTCAGTCCAGCGCGCAGGATCAGGAAGCCTTCGAGGTCGTCGCAGGCCACCGCCTCGGCCCTGCCGTCATACAGGTTGGCGGTGGTGGTTTTGTGCAAGGTGCCGTGACCGTCCAGGGCGTATGTCTTGGTGAGCAAGCCTTTATGATTGGTCAGCTTGGTGAAGTTCAGCGGCGCCGTCATGCTTGGACTCCCGGCTCAGTGGCGTATGCCACGCATGAGCCATCGGGTAGCGTGTTCACGTGGCCCGTCCACGGCGCGTTCACCCCGCTGATTTCGATGGGTCGGGTGTCGTCGCGGTAGGCGTCCACGAGAGGCCACAGGAACCGCGAAACCTTGGGCAGCTCGGAATCCTTCGGCTTCACGCCATCGAAGGCAAAGAACACCCCGGAAGGAGTCTCTGTGACGGTCACCAGCATTGGCCCTGCGGACAGCTTCAATGCATGCTTTGTCGTGCTTTTTGGGGTCATCGTGCGACCTCCCCGCGCAGCAGCTCCAAGACCTTGGGGCGGTCGGTTGGGTCCAGGAAGTAGGTGCCGTACTCGACCGGCCGGGCGTCGTGGGCGACAATCAGGGCGCCCGTGCCGGGTGCGCCTGCCTCGTCGTTGATGGGGTGGGCGTTTTTCATTACGCCACACCCAACAGGCTTTTCAGGTCCGACACCTTCCAGGCCAGACGGCCATGCACCCGAATTGGGGCAATCGGGCCCGAACCGGTCTTCATCGCCCACAGTCTGAGAGTTTGCTGTGCGCGGCTCAGATGCCCCGCAGCTTCTGCGGTGGGGAGTGCCGACCGGGTTTCTTGGTCCAGTGGCACAAGTTGAATCGTCTTTGCAGCCATGTCTGAATCTCTCGGATTCGTTGAAGATGGCTGCATTGCGATGGCGGGGTAATTTGCGCCCTGGAAACCCCGGCCAATCTCTCTATGACAACCCCGATCAATCGGGGCCACCAACCCCGATCAATCGGGTGTTTTGCCCCGGTCAGTCGGGTTGCGGCGCCTCGGCTTCGTGCGCTTCGTGGACCTTGGGGAAGTGTTTTTTCAACATCCGCCAGCCGGTCTCCACGCCCATAGGTCGCCCCTTCCGTCGCTTGGGGTCAATCAGCCATTTCATGACCTCATACGGGCAGAACCACGGTTCGCTGATATGTCCCCGTCCGCCTTGCCCGGGCACCTTGCGTGCGGCGCGCAGCTTGGGGGTGTCCTTAAGGTTGTCGAACCACGAGTCATCCATGTCGGTGAAGACCCCGAAAGCGGCTATCAGCTTGTCTCGGGTGGCCAACATGGAGTAGTGCGGGCGTCGCTGCAGTTCGGATGCTGGTGCTGCCTGGGCGCCGGGTTCGGGCTCCACGGACCCAGCGCCAGCCAGTGAGGCGGTCGGAGCGGGCTGCAGCTCTACGTCAATCCGGAAAGTGCTGGCGTAGGTACGCAAATCCTCCACGGTCACGGTGTCGTCATCACGCCCAACTGACGGTATCCCCGCAAAGTCTCGGCAAACCAGCTTTCCCCCCGAGATAGCGGCGCGGATTTGCTGGGTGTGTAAATCCGTGGCGGTGATTTTGGCAATCTGGGCGTTGAGCGGGGAGTCATTCCAAAAGGGGCACAAGTCCCAAACAGGCCGGTTTGGTAGCGCGTCGAACGCGGCAAGGTAGTCGGGCCACTTGCTCTTCATCACGGGGCCATCGGGCAGACCGCGCCAAGCGGATTTGATGATGTCCCACTCTTCATCTTTCAGACGGGCGTGTAGCGGCCTACCGTGCGCGCCGGAGAACACTTTCAGTACGTCGGAAAGCTCCGGCTCACCTTCTGGAATGGGGCACAGGGCGCTTGCAAAGAGGCCCGGTTTCCCCCACGGTCAACTCTTCGGTTCCGTGCGGCAGTTGAATTACAGCTTTCAGCATCGTGCACCCCTTCCGGTGCCCTTCAAAGGGTGCCCCAGCAGGCGGGTGAAGGTGTCCCGCTCTTCGGCCCGGTTTCGACGCGGGCCTATCTGGGGCGATTCAGTTCACTCGGTGTCGTCGGCCTCGACCTCTGTCAGCCAGGTCACCACCGCGCCCGGAAAGACGCCCAGCACCACAGCCACCACATCCCGGGCACAGCCCTCGGTGATGCCGCGAATGAGCCCGTGGGGGCTCTTCATCAGCACCACGCTCCGGGCGGTCGCCTTGGCCAGCTTCCAGATGGGCCATTGGGCTTGCATGGCCGGAATCAGCACGGTTTCGGCGGCCTGGGTGTACGCCTCCCAGTTCGCACCGCCCGCGGGCTCGTCCCAGAACACCGTCCAGGCGCCGTCGACGCACTCAGCCGTGACCATCGGGGCCAGACCGGGGAAAGTCAGGGCGGTCATGCGGCGGCCTCGATGGGATGCACCCACTCCCACCGCCAGCCCGCATAGTCTGGGTGTGCGTCGGGGGTGGTCGGTGGCGGCACCGGCTGGCCTGCTTCGCTGGCGGTCGCCATCCAGGCGCTGATTGCCTCGCCAGCCTGAGCCAGTGCGTCTTCCAAGTCGTCGCCCGCCGAAAAGCACCCCGGCAGGTCGGGCACCACGACACCCCACGCGGTCGAATCACTGCCGGGCTCGACGGCCACCGGGTACGGACGGTCCCGGGTCACGCTCAGGGCCACGCCAGCGGCTCGGGCGATGCGCAAAAAGTCGCTGGCCAGCAGGTCGCCGTCTTCGATCAACGTCACATCCACGCCATGCAGCCGGGCCAAGTCCAGGGCAGTAGCCTGCACGGCCTCACCATCATCTCGGGACAGTGCACGGCACAGGCGGCGCATGGCTTGCCATGAGTCGTAATCTGCCTGTTCGGCGAGCCACAGCCGGGCGGACCCGCCGTTTTCGACCCCCAGCCACGATTCGATGCGGGCGGCAATCTCGGGTGTGATGGGCGCTTTGCCGTCCAGCACACGAGACAAAGCCCCGGCAGTCATACCCAGTGGGTCGGCAGCATCAAGCACGGTCAGGCCCAAGCCGGGCAACACGTCATCACGCAGGACAGCACCGGGGTGCGGCGGGTTGAACATGCGGGCCATGCTGGGCACTCTGGACTCAGGGGGTCGCACTCTCGATGCGCACCACAGCGCGCGCGCCAACGGCTTGGGCGTACCTCTGCACTGTTCGCATTGACGGCGGGCGCTTGCCACTCTCCAGGCGGGCAATCGTGCTCTGAGTGGTTCCCATGCGAGCGGCCACTTCCTCTTGGGTCAGGCCAGCCCGGCAGCGGGCCGCAATCAGTTCGCGGGCCGCCTCAAACTCTGGCGCCAAGGCGTCATATTCGGCGCGGATTCCTGGGTCGGCCAGACGCTCCGCCTTGAGGGTTTTCAGGTTCTTCATGTCGCACTCTCCAGTCGTGCCCGGGCCGTGTCCAACGCCTTCCTTGGTGTCGCCTGGGTCTTCTTCACAAAGACGTGCAGCACCAACAGTCGGCGGCCGTGCATTGCGGCGTACACAGCGCGTGAGATGCCGTCGCGTCCTTGCATTCGCATTTCCCACAGCTTGCCCTCCAGCGGGCGGACATGCGGTAGGCCCACTTGGTGAGGCCCGAACTCTTCCAGCATTTCAGCGATGCGGAAGAACCGGGCTTGCATGTCCATGGGCAGCTTGTCCAACTCAGGTTCGGCTTGCGGATGAAGTTCAACGGTCCATGTGGTCATATTATGCTCTTTTTGCTATCTCAAGCAACAGCCCGCAACCCGGTCGCCTCGCTGGCGCTGGGCACCTCCACCCCGACCAGCTCGCAGATGTAGGCTTCGATGCGCTCCAGGAACGGGCGCAGACCTTCGATGGTCCGGGGCTTGTACTTCTCGGCTGTGCCAGACGGCCGATGACCGGAAATCTGGGCGATGGCCCCTTCCGGTGCTCCGGCTGCCTCGCCCACGATGTTGAAGCTGCGACGCAGGTCGTGGAACGACAGCGCCCCCAGCCCGGCGGCTTCCAGTGCCTTGCCGTGGCTGCTGCGCGGGTCTTCGATGTGTCCAGACTCGCTGTTGGCCGCGAAAACGTAGGGGTTCGGCGTGCCGTCCTTGAGCTTCGCCCGGGGCAGCCCCGACAGCATCTGTGCCATGTACGGCCCCAGCGGAATGGTGCGGGTGTCGCCCACCTTGTCGGCCAGGGTCATCTTTCGCCAGCGCCAGTCCACATCAGCCCACTTCAGCGCGGCCATCTCTTCCCGCCGGGCTCCCACCAGCAGCAGCGCGCGCAGGTAGGCAGACGCCACCGGGTTCGGCATCTGGGCCACGGATTCCCACCACGCGGACACCTGTGAGGTTTCAAGGGCACCGTCTCGGCTGGTGTTGGACGGCAGGCTGTCGAGAATGGCCGGCGCCCTCCCCGCATCTCGGTCGGCCAGGTCACGGTACTCCGGCCGGCTGGCACACCAGCGCAGGAAGCCACGGAACATCATCAGGGCGCGAGTGGCTTGGTGGGCACCGGCCACAGCTTCACGGTCGAACCAGACCTTCAGGGAGTCTTCGTTCACGTCGACCAGCGCCAGCGACATGAGCGGGAACAGCGGCCCGGGTCGGGTCAGGCCACTGCCACGCTTCTTCGCCTTGCCACCGGGGTCGGCCATGGCCTCCAGGTCAGCGCGGTAGCGGGGCTTCCAGTCGGCCTTGCGCTTGGGCCGGCCCAGCTCCAGATACTGAGGCCAGACCTCGCCCACGGTGAGGGCGCGGGCCTTCTCTTCGGTTTCCCGGGCGGCCTTGGCCTCGGCCTGCTGGCGCTCCAGTTCACGGGGGTCCGTGCCATTGTCGAGCATCACGGCCAGCTTGCGGGCTTCAGCTCGGGCGTCCTCGATGGTCCACGACCTGACGTCACCGATGGTGCGACGGATGGTCTGGCGGTTCAGCTTGGCCTCGAAGACGAAGGACTTGGCGCCGGTGTTGGTCACACGCACCCGAAGGCCAGGCACTTCCGAGTCACGAAGAAAGGCTTGGGTCTTGATGTCCGTGCGGCAGGTCAGGCGCTCAATGGCTCCAGCCGTCAGGTTCACACGCTGGGTCAGGTCGAGTGCGTCGGACTTCTTCGGGCGGGCCATGTGGTGCGCTCCTGCCCGGTCCGGTTGAGCTACACGGGAATCCTGTGTAGCCACTGCGTAGCCAGATTCGGGCAATTTTGGCGAATACGCATCAACACAGAACCTGTTCAGACGTCCAGTGCAACGCGCTCAACCTGTTGATTTTCATTGATTCTATCAACACCCATCAACAGTGCCAAACACCCTAAATCCCTCATTCGTAATGAGAAGGTCGAGGGTTCGATTCCTTTCACCGGCACCAGACAAATCAACGGGTTAGCTCTCACAAGGGGCTGACCCGTTGTGCTTTGTGGAGTCCTTGTGGTCGCGGCGCAACCCACTGCACAGGTTTTCAGCCCCCACGCTCTCCTCAATCCCCTCGGTCGTCCCAAGGCTTTGATCTACTCCCTACAGATCTGATTCTTAGGCAATCCTCGGCCCGGACGGTCTTACCCGTCAACGAACGGGTTGCGCCGCAGGCTGGCCATGCGCCCAGGCTCTGCGCTGTCATGAGTCAAACGCGCAACCGGGCGCCGGAGACCGATTCCCCCTCCAAAGCGTGGGCGACGTCGGGGGTTTCGCTTTTTGTGCTTACTTCACTTCGAAAGCTTGCGGCGTGTCGTCCTGAGGTTCCGGAACGCCCGCACCGGCCGCCTTCTTTTGGGCCTTCTCGGCCTTCTTGCGCTTCTTTTCCTGCTCGCGCTGGCGCTTCTCGAAGGAGTAGTTGGGTTTCGTCGCCATGGTGTTCCTTTGGATCTGGGTGGAACACCATACTCGATTGACCTGCGCTCACGAACTCCAGTTCAGCCGCGCCTCAGGAAAAACCCCCTGGATCACGGCGACCACATCCCTCGCACAGTCCTCGGTGATGCCGCGAATCAAACCATGTGGACTCTTCATCAGCACCACGCTCCGGGCGGTGGCTTTGGCCAGCTTCCATGTGGGCCAACGGGCTTGCATGGCCGGGATCAGCACAGCCTCGGCGGCCTGCGTGTAGGCCTCCCAATCGACACCCCCCTCCGGCTCGTCCCAGAACACCGTCCAGGCGCCGTCGCAACGTTCGGCCGTGATCACTGGGGCCAGGTCCGTCAGGGCGGGACGGGTCACACACTCACCTCTGCGCTGGAAATGCTGAATCATGCGGAATCGTATCGCGCGACATCCCGTCACCTCCGCGATTGTCGGTTCACCTCCCCATAAATCCCTCCTTTCACAACCCCATTGCGGAAACTGCCAAGGCCGTTTTTCCACCCTGACCCGCACACGGGCAAAGCCCCCAGTACAGGGCGGCCTGGATGCCACCGCTGGCAAACTGCTCGCATGGCGCCCTGTGAAACACCTCCCGCCCCGACCGCCGACGGCGGCCGACAAGCGCTTCGGGCGATTGCCGGCTTCGAGGCCCTGAAAGGCTTGGCAGCCCTGGCAGGCGTGGCCGGTTGGCTTGCCCTGATGCACCACGACCTTCACCGTCTGGCGCTGGAATTGATCGGGCACTTCGATCTCGATCCCCATGCACACTACCCGGCCCTGCTTCTGCAGGGAGTCGACCAGTTCAACGCAACACCGTTCAAGACGGTGGCCCTCGTCGGCTTCGCGTATGCCACGACCCGGTGGATCGAAGCCTGGGGGCTGTGGCACGACCGCCCGTGGGGTGCCGGGTTCGGTGCCCTCTCCGGCGGCCTCTACCTGCCTTTCGAAGTGCGCCACCTTTGGCACTCACCCACCTGGCCATCCGCGCTGGTGGTGGTCTGCAACGTCGCGCTGGTCGTGTGGCTCACGCGGCGCCTGACCCGGCGACTCCGGCCCGGCCGGACGGACATCACCCACCTGACACGAGGCCATGCATGACGACGATGACATTCACCGAATTCCAGCAGCAGTCTCTGGCAGAAGGATTCGATGAAGCACTGGAGCGTGTCTGGTCTGCCGGCGCGCACGTACCGGACCACGGCCACCCCTTCCAGGTGAAAGCACTGGTGGTGCAGGGCGAAATGTGGCTCACGGTGAACGGCAAAACGCGTCACCTCACCCCGGGCGACCCGTTCGAGCTGGCGCGCGATGAACCTCATGCGGAGCGCTACGGCCCGAATGGCGCGGTGTACTGGGTGGCCCGAAAAGCCGGATCCCCACCCCGGCACAAGGTGCCTCATCCCGCAGCAGCCTAAGGCAGGGCCTTTGGGCAAAACCACTTACGACGCCCAGCCACATCCGGCCCCCACCCTGTTCACAGGGTTGTCCACAGCAACTGTGGATCAGGTGAGCAACACGTCACGGAAGAGAGGCTCAGCTGCGCTCGTACGGACTCCGGTCCTGCCGGAATCGCCTCAGCGACGCGTCCACCAACCCCTCGACACTGCCCCGGCGGCCGTACTCCCGGCGCAGCAGGCTGGCATCACTGCCTTCATGTGCGGTGCGGTAGATGTGCTCCAGGGCAGGCATGCCCCCCAGCGCCTCACCGTGCTCCTGCACCCGTCGCACCGTGGCCAGAATGTCCTCGCGCAAGGACACCTGCTCGTAGGTCTTGGGGTGCACCACCGCACCATCGAGTCCAAACCGGCAGGCCTGAAAACGGTTGTAGTTGTAGACGAGGTAATCGTCCTCGACCGGTGCCGGCTCGCTGCGCGCCAGCAGGTAGCGACACAGGGCCTGGAGATAACCGGCCAGCGCCGCCGCGCGGTCGACCGACAAAGGGGTGTCGCACACGCGCAGCTCAATCGTGCCGAACTCCGGCTTGGGCCGAATGTCCCAATAGAAGTCCTTCATGCTGTTGACGACCCCCGTGTGCTCCATCTTGGCGAAGTACTGGATCTCGAAATCGCGCCAGTTCAGCAGGAACGGGGCCCTCCCGCTCAGCGGAAACGCGAACACCGAGTTCAGTCGGGCCGAGTTGAACAGCGTGTCGTTGCCCTGCACGAACGGCGACGACGCGGACAGCGCAATGAAGTGCGGCACGTACCGGCTCAACGCGTGCAACAGGTACAAGGCCTCGTCGCCGTTTTCACAGCCCACGTGCACGTGCTGGCCAAAGATGGTGAACTGCTTGGCCAAGTATCCGTAGAGCGCCGACACCTCCTTGAACCGCGGCTTGGAGAAAATGCGTCGCTCGGACCAGACCTGGAACGGATGGGTGCCGCCACCACACACCCCCACGTTGAGGCGATCCCCTGCCTCCAGCAAGGCCGCACGGATCTGCTTGAGCTGGTCGAGCAGTTCGTCGTGACGGGTGTGGATGCCCGTGGCGATCTCGATCATGCTCTCCGTGATCTCGGGGGTGACGATGCCCGGAAAGGGTTTGCGCGCCAGCAGGGCCAGCATGTCGGGACTGGCGCCAGTGAGGTCGTAATCGCTGGGATTGACGAGTTGGAGCTCCAGTTCCACCCCCAGGGTCAACGGTTTGGACGACTTGAAGGACTCGAGCGGCATTTCAGAGCTCCTTGCCTTCCCGCGCACGCACCAGCGCGCGCTGCGTCAACACCGGGCCGATGAGTTCCAGCACCAAGGCAGCGGCCGCCAGAGGCGCCACCCGATCCACCAGTTCGGGCCCCAGATCCCCGGTGCGCTCCAGGACCAGGATGACAAATGCGGCGAACGGCGTCATGGCAGTACCGATCAGCAGACCCTTGCGCACCGAGATGCCGCTGGCATGCGCCAGCGCTCCAATCGTCAGCAGCTTGACACAGTAACGCACCGCGACGATCAGCAGCCCCAGTCCCAGCCCGGACCAGACCTGACGCCATTCAAGCGTCGAGCCGACAAACACGAACAGCAGCACCGTGAGCACCTCGCCCAGGACGCCAAACCCCCGGCGGGCGCGGCTGAGCATCATGCGGCGCTGTCGCGTCATCAAGCCGAACGTCAGCGCAGCCAACGCCGGAGACAAATGCAATTCGTGGGTCAACGTCACCAGAAAAATCACGGCCAGGGCATAGGCCAGCGTCGTGTCGTGACCCTGGTTCTGCAAGGCTCGCAACCCCTCCGGCAACAACCCGCCCATCAGCAATCCGAGTGCAACCGATCCCACCAGCACCACCAGGCTGCCGGAAATCGCCTGCAACAGGTTGCCCGACGTCTCGAAGATCACCAGCCCCACCACGACCTTGAACACCAACACGGCCAGAACACAGTTGAGTGCCGCCAGGTGCAGGATCCGCTCCGTCACTTGGCCCGAACTGCGCTCCTCGTGGACCACCCGCACCACCGTGGCCGGCGAGGTCGCCATGGACAGCGCCGCCAGCAGCAGCGCCGTCGAATCGCTGGCCCCGGCCCAGCGACCCAGGGCATACACCGCACCAAACGTGAGCGAAGCCTCCGCCAGGCTGGTGACGGCAATCCACGGGTTGTTGCGCAGCCAGCCCAGATGCAGGCGGTAGCCCGCCTCGAACAGCAGCAGGCCAAAAGCGATGTTGGCCAACAGCAGGATGTGCGCCGGCGGCGCAGCGGGCAGCACGCCCACCTGAGTGAACGCCAGCACCACGCCCACGACACCGTAGGTGCTGATGCGCGGCAGGCCGATGAACCGGTGCCCGTACTCACCCGCCAGCCACGCCAGAAGCAGCGCCGCAGGCCAGATCAAGTCGGGAGACAGCGTGGGAAATTCGATCAAGGGACTCTTCCGTGTTGAGACACCCAGCGTACGCACTGACCTTGGGGAACCGGGCAGGGCCCATTATTTGTGAAAATCGTCACATCTTTCGTGGCAAGCGGTTCGCGTGTGCAACAGAAACACGCCACCGGACAGAACACGCAGGCCAGCACGGTCCAAGTCCGGGCTCCGATAATGCAACCATGACGATCAGCGCGCACCCCTCGGTCCCGGTCCTGGCCATGGTCATCATGGCCACAGGCTGGGTGTTGCCCCTGGGCGTACCGCTGGCGTTCGTGTGCGTGGCCGCGCTGTTCACTGTCGTGTTTGCCGCGGTCCACCACGCCGAAGTCGTGGCCCACCGGGTGGGCGAGCCCTTCGGGACCTTGGTGCTTGCGCTGGCGATCACCGTCATCGAAGTGGCGCTCATCCTGTCGCTGATGCTGGCCGGTGGAGCCCAGACGTCCGCCCTGCCGCGCGACACCCTGTTTGCCACCGTGATGATCATCTGCACCGGCGTGGTGGGTCTGTGCATCCTGGTGGGAGGCATCCGACATCGGGAGCAGTCGTTCCACATCGCCGGAACCGCTCCGGCCCTGGCCGCTCTCGTGGTGCTTTGCGGCTTGGCCCTGGTGCTGCCGGTCTACACCACCAGTTCCCCGGAAGGCACATACACCGGAGCGCAGATGATTTTCTCAGGGTTGGCCGCCCTGTCGACGTGGGCGGTCTTCGTGTTCGTGCAGACCGTGCGGCACCGCGACTACTTCCTGCCCAGCGAAACACCGTCCGACGAAAACGCACACGCCCACCCACCGACCACCCTGCAGGCGTGGGTCAGCCTGGGGCTGCTGTTGGTGTCGCTGATGGCCGTGGTGGGGCTGGCCAAACGGCTCTCACCCGGGATCGAGGCCGTGATCGAGAGCGCTGGAGCGCCCAAGGCCGTGGTCGGCATCGTCATCGCGCTGCTGGTCCTGCTGCCGGAAACCACGGCCGCGGTGCGGGCGGCGGGAGCCAACCGGCTCCAGACCAGCATGAATCTGGCGCTGGGCTCGGCGATGGCCAGCATTGGCCTGACCGTTCCAGCGGTGGTGTGCGCGGCGCTGGTGCTGGATTTGCCGCTGACCCTCGGCCTCTCAGCGAAGGACCAGGCGCTCTTGCTGATGACCTTTCTGGTCTCGGCCATCACGCTGGGCAGCGGCCGCACCCATCTCATGCAGGGAGCGGTGCATCTGGTGCTGTTTGCCGCTTACCTGTTCCTGGCGTTTGTGCCCTGAGACTTTGCCCAGGGCGCCACGCCGCCGGATTGCCCCCAAGCCCAGGTCACGGAAGCGGCAAGCGCTTTCGCCCTGGGTTGACCGCTGTCAGCGCTTGCGATCCATCCGCCGCGCCAACGCGATGCCGCGTTGACCACAAGCCAGACGCCCCTGATCAAAAGCCTCGTGCTTGTGACCCTTCTCGGAAGGACGCTCGGGTCGGAAACTGCGGTGTGCCGGATTCGTTTCGTTGCGATGGACGGATTTCATGGCTTCACACGGTGAGGGAGCGACCACTGCGCCGTCTCTGACGGAGGCGCTGAGGGCCGTACATTCGCTTCAACGCACCGGCGGTTCGATCGGATGACAAGCCGATGGCACTTTTTTTCATTCGGACATCAGCGTGGGCAGACCGCTGGCCCGCCAGGTCCGGCGCTCCAGCGCGGCATCGAACACCCGGGGGTCGGGTGCCACCAGCGTGAACGCCTGGCGCGCCCGCGTGATGCCGGTGTAGACCAGCTCCCGTGTCAGGACCTGCCCGCCCTGGGGCGGAAGCACCAGCACCGTGTGCTCAAACTCCGACCCCTGGCTCTTGTGCACGGTCATCGCAAACGCGGTTTCGATGTGGTGCAGCCGGCTGGCCAGCACGGAACGCACCTGCTCTCCGTCCAGGAAGTAGACGCGCCAGCCCCGCCCTGCCCCAGACCCATCCGGTGATCGGGGTGGCGGCCGCAGGGCCACGCCCACGTCGCCGTTGTAGACCCCCAGCGCAGGGTCGTTGCGGGTGACCATCACCGGACGCCCTTCGTACCACTCTCCACGCGGATGCAGCCGGCCCGCCGACGCCAGCACGGACTCGGCCCTGGCGTTGAGGCCCGCCACCCCCCACTCGCCCTCGCGAACCGCCGTGAGCAGCCGAAAGGCGTCGAAGGCCCGCAGCACGTCCACCACCCAACGCTCGTGTCGCTGCACGGCCTGGGCCTCCGGCGCCGGCGTGCGAAATGCCGCCTCGGCGTCCGAAGGCCGGGAAGGCCCCGAGGCCAGCAAGTCGGCGTAACGCTCAAAGCCCCCCACCGCGCCCGGCCGCCCCCTCAGGATCAGCGCATTCAGGCGATCTGGCCGGTGGGCGCCCTCCACCTGAACCTGAAGCTCGGTGTCGCGCAGTACCTGCCAGGCCCGGGAGACCTGCCCCTGGTTCACGGCCACCGCCAGCCGGCCGATCGCACCTGCAAAACGACGGCTCTCCCGCAGCATCACGGTGTGCTGCGACAGGTTCGACACGGTCGCCCCCGCGCGGGCCTGCACGGCCGAAGGCAAGCGCTGACCCGCGCGCCGCCACACCGAAGCCACCGTCTCCGGCCGGTAATCCCCTGCCTCGGCCCGCCGGCACAGATCGCCCAGCACGGATCCGGCCTCCACCGAAGCCAGCTGATCCTTGTCGCCCAACAGCACCAGCCGGGCCCGGGGTGGCAAGGCGTCGAGCAGCCAGGCCATCATCTCGAGGTGGACCATCGACGCCTCGTCCACCACCAGCACGTCCACGTCCAGAGGATGGCGAGCGTGGCGGGCCATGCGCCGGGTATCGGGTCGGGCCCCCAGCAGGGAATGCAGCGTGCGGGCGGCCCCGATGCGGCCCATCAGGGCGGACAGGTCCGGCTCGTCCCCGAGTTGTGCCTGGAGGGTGGACAAGGCCCCGTCGATGGATTGCTTGAGACGAGCCGCCGCCTTTCCCGTCGGGGCCGCCAGGGCCATGCGCAGGGGAGCCGGGCCCGTGTGCGTGGCTTCCAGCAGCGCTAGCAGGCGGGCGACGGTGTAGGTCTTGCCGGTGCCCGGTCCCCCGGTGATCAGGGCCAGCCGGCTGTTCAACGCCACAGCGCACGCCACCCGTTGCCAGTCCACGCGCTCACCCGGCCCCAGATCGACCGGCTCGGGAAACAGCCGGTCCAGCCAGTGCCGAACCGTGGCCGCTTCCGAATCGGCCGCATCGGTCGACCGGCTCGGGGCGTCCTGCGGGGCCACACGCGCCAGCACCGCCCCAGCCACTTTCTGCTCGTCGCGCCAGTGTCGGCGCAGATACAGGCGCCCGCCCTCGGGCACCCAGACGCACGGGCGGGCAGACTGGGCCCCCAGGGTCGGATCCGCCACACACAGCGCATCGGGCACGACCTGCACGGCGGTGGAGGCCCGCAGGGCCGCGTCCAGTTCACCAGGTGCCGCGCCCAATGCCGCCCGCACGCGCTCGAACGCCTCCAGGCCCGGCGCGGGCCAGCCCAGCCACTCGCTGCGGCGGCGGACGGCTGCAGCATCCGTGGCGCACAGCGCGTCCACCTCCAGGCAAGTGTGCCCCTGGCCCTCCAGACACGACAGCATGACCACGCTCCAGACCACCCCGGTCGGCACGTCAGGGGTCTGCTCGGACAGGAAGCGCCCCAGCGCCACATCCAGCCAGCGCAGCCAGCCGGCCTCCGCCCAGCGGGTCATTTCCGCCAGCAGATCGGTCACGTTCGCCAGTTTCAAAGCCGGGGCCGGGGCTTCCGGCTCCCCAGGCCCGAACAGGTCGAGCTGGTCGGTGCGGTTCTTCATGCCGGGCACTCCCCCGCAACCCCTGCGGCACCGTCGGCCGAGACCCCTGGGTCCGATTGCAGCAACACGTCCAACGCCTCCAGCAGCTCAGCGGGCGCCGGCAGCATCAGGCAACCCCGCGTGGGTGCCGCGATGCCGCGGGCAAACAGATAGAGGGCCCCGCCCACCTGCCGGGCCGGGTCGTAGGCCTCCCCCAGCCGGGACCGGAGCAACCGATGCAAGGCCAGCAGGTACAGCGCGGCCTGCAGGTCGTAGCGGTGATGCAGCAGGGCATCCTGCAGCGCCTCGGGGGTGTAGGCGGCATCGTCCGGACCCAAGGCATTGCTCTTGTAGTCCAGCACCCAGTAGCGGCCCTGGTGCTCAAACACCAGATCCGCAAACCCCATCACCAGGCCACGCAGGGAGCGCTGCGGCAACACCGGCCGCTCGGCTCCCGGCAGGATCCACGTCCGGCACAGGCGATCGAGGTCCTGAACGGGACGGCCGGCCCCTGGCATCCAGAACTCCATCTCGACCAGGCGGTTCAAACACGCCGACAGGGGCACATCGGGGCCGGGCAATGGCGTGCCGACGAGGGCCTCGAGCCACTGGCTCATGCCCTCGGCATCGTAGTTCGGGCCCTGGCGCTCGCAGCGCCGGACCAGGCCCCGCTGAAACTCCGGGGTGTGCAAGGCCTCCCAGCCGTGGGGCCCCGCCAGCCGCTCCAGTTGCTCGTGCAGGAAGTTTCCGGCCAGAGGACCTTTTGGATACCGATGCCAAGGGGCGGTGTCTCCCGAATCCACCACACTCGGTGGTCCCCGATCCCCCGCGGCCGCAGCCGCCTGCTCCTCGCGCCAGGCCTCTTCACGCAAGGGATCGTTCAGCACCGGTGACTCGGCCTCCCCGAGGTCCAGAGCAGGATCGGGAACCGGATCAAAGGGATCGGTCCGCTCCAAAACCTCGGCCGACCGGGTGGCTCCGCCCGGGGGCAGATCCCTCACCAGCGCGGAAAAGCTGCCGATGGTCCAGTCCCGCTCGATGCGGGCGTCGAAGGGGGCTGCGCCTTGCAGCGCCGGCGGGGCCCCACGCGACATCAGCCGCGTCCGCGCAGGCGCTCCCACCTCTGCACGGGAGATGGCCCCCGAGTCCTGCCACAGTGCCGCCCAGGCCTGCCGGCACACCGAGACCTCGACCTTGTCCCCGGACAACCCCAGCAGATGCCCCAGCGCAGAGGCGGAAAACGACGTCGTCTCCGAGCCCGCCACGCCCCGTCCGCCGGCCAGCCCCACGCCCAGCCACAGCGCGTGCCGGGCACGGGTCAGCGCCACATACAGCAGGCGCAGGTCTTCACGCAGGCGCTCGCGGTCGGCGCCGTCCAGACTGGCCTCGTCGAGGTCGAAATCCAGGCGCCGACCACCATCGGCCTGCACCACCTCGACCCAGGAACGCAGGCGCCTCTCCACTTGGCGCGTGCTGGCCGCAAACGGCAGGCACACGACCGGGTACTCCAGGCCCTTGGACTTGTGGACGGTGACGATCTGCACCAGGGCCGCATCGCTTTCCAGGCGCACGATGCGGTCTTCGCCGCCCTCGCCCAGTCCGGCCAGGTGGTCGCGGATCTGCTCGCCCAGCCAGCGCACCAGGGACGCTTCGCCCTCCAGTTGCACGCTGGCTTGCTGCAGCAACTCCGAGAGGTGCAGCACATTGGTCAGGACACGCTCTCCACCGGGCTCGGCCAGCCAGCGCGCCGGCAGCCTCAGGTCGTGCAAGGTCCGGCGCAGCATGGCCAGCACCCCCTGGCGCTGCCAGATGCCCTGCAGTTCACGCAGCCGCACCAAGTGCACGTCCCAGGCCTCGTCGTCGGTGCTGCAGCGGCGCAAGTCCTCCAGCGTCAGGCCCATGGCCGCGCCGGCGTGGGCCGCGCGGGCCAGACGCGCATCCCCGGGATCGGCCACCGCACGCAGCCAGCGCAACAACTCCACCGCCTCCGGCGACGCGAACACCGACTCCTGGTCGGACAGGTACACGGACGCCACCTTGCGCGCGGCCAGCGCCTGCCTCACCGCGTCGGCCTCGTGGCGGCTGCGCACCAGCACGGCGATATCGCCCGGGCTCAGGCGCTGCAGCGGCTGTCCATCCTCCTGCAACCCGCAGGCCGGATCGTTGAGCCACCCCACGATCTTCTCGGCGCAACGGGCCGCCCAGACCTTGCGAAGGCCCTCGGCCGGCAGCGGGCCATCGTCGACTGCGATGTCCAGGGCCGGCACCCCGCCTTCACCGCACACCAGGCGCTCGCGCCGCCCCCTCGCGCCCACCGGCTCGAAAGGCAGGGCCAGCGGGCCGTTCTTGGGCAGATCAAACGCCCCGGTGGGACGCGCCCGCTCGGCCCGGCCGAACAACTGGTTCACGGCCTCGACCACCGCCTGCGTGGAACGGAAGTTCGTGTCCAGCACGTGGTGGCGCCCCTGGGTGTCGTGGCGGGCCTTCAGGTAGCTGTAGATATCCGCCCCGCGAAAGCCGTAGATGGACTGCTTGGGGTCGCCGATGAGGAACAGACCGGTGTCGGGTCGGTTCTCGGCGATGCGGTACAGGCGGTCAAACAGCCGGTACTGCAGCGGAGAGGTGTCCTGGAACTCGTCGATCAGCGCCACCGGATACTGGGCCACGATGCGCTGGCGCAAGGCATCTGCGCGGGGGCCCGACAGCGCCGCTTCCAGGCGGGCCTGCAGATCGGAAAACCCATAGCGCCCGGCCCGGAGCTTGAGCCCCTGCAGACGCACCGCCACCTGACGGGCGGCGTGCTGTCGCAAGGCCGCTCCGAGAGCGCCCAGATCTTCCAAGGCGTCCAGCAGGTGCTCCAGGTCGGCGCACTCGGGGGGCAGATCCACGGAGCGGCCCTCCTTCAACACCTCGTGCAGCCCCACCCGGGACAGCCGGTGGGCCACCTTGGCATGGTCGGCGGCTTTTTCGGTGAATTGCAGCGCCTCGCCGCCCTCCTGTCGGGTCCACTGAACCAACCGCTCCATCCAGCTCGCGACGCTGGTCTTGCGCAGGCGGTTGCCGTTGAACGGGTTGTCCTTGCGACCGAGGGTGTCCTCCAGCCACGCACGCAAGGCCTGGGCGCGCGGGAGCCAGCCGGCCCGCAACGCGTTCAGGCGCGCCACGCGGCCGTGGATCAGCGCCTCGACATCGGAGACCGGCGCCGCCGGGAGCGCGTCCAGCCGCGCCAGCAGGCCCGCCACCTCTCGGCGCAAAGCCTGCGGTGCCGGCCAGACCTCGAGCACCGCGTCCAGCGCCGCCTCGCGCAGTGGGTACACCTCGGCGCGCCAGAAATCGTTCACCGCCTCTTCAAGCAGGGCGCCTTCATCGGCCACCAGTTCCTCATCGAAGAGGTTCCCGCTGTCGAAGGCGTGTTCTCGCAGCATGCGCTGACACCAGGCGTCGATGGTGTGCACGGCCGCGTCGTCCATCGCCTCGGCGGCCAGCGCCAGCCGGTGGGCGGCACGCTCGCGGGCCGGCCCCTCAGGAAATGCCGCCCACAAGGCCTGGAGCAAGGCATCACCCGCCACGAGGCCCTCGGTGCCCGGCTCGCCCCGGAAGCAACGGGCCGCCTGGGCCAGACGCTCCCGGATGCGGTCCGACAACTCCCGCGTGGCCGCCCGGGTGAACGTCATCACGAGGATCTCCCCCGGCATCAAGGCCCGCGGGGGGGCGGTGTCGGCCTCACCATGACCCAGCACCAAACGCAGGTACAGCGCCGCGATTGTCCAGGTCTTGCCGGTGCCGGCGCTGGCCTCGATGAGGTGGCTGCCCTTCAAGGGCATGTGCAGTGGTAGGCTCATGCGTCGCCCTCCGCGTCGCCGGAAACCTCACCCAGAGGCGTGCACTGCGCCGCCGCGGTGACGTGTGACCACAGGAACTCGTAGACCCCCACCCACGCGCGCAGTCCGGGACCGTCCCTCCCCTCCAGCAGGGTGTCGAAATCCGGGTAGGCCCGGCGCAAGGCCGCATCCCGGTCGCGCCGCCCCAGCACCTCGCGGCGCCCGGGGGGCCCTTCGTAGACGGCCCGGGCCGCCGCGTCCGCATCGTCCTCGTTCCCCTGCTCCAACGCCTGCCACCAAGCCAGGGCCGTCACCGGGTCGAGCGGCAAGGCCCGGGAACGGCCCGCACTCCAGGCCGCCAGCAAACCCGCCAGGACTTCGGAGGCGGCCTCGCGGGAAGGCGGCGTCAGCCGGACAACCGCGTCCCGACCCAACCTCACGGCATGCACGCGCTCGCCCTGGGCGGCCGCCACCAGCGTGAACAGCCAGTCTTCCAACAGCCGCTCGACACGGGGCATCCGGACCGGTGGCGCACCCGCCGCCCGGCGTCCGCCGGAAGCGTCCTCACGCACCAACGACGACGGACTGCGCGCCAGCCGCACCCGATCGCCCTCGGGACCGCTGCGCAGCCCTTCGATCCAGTCTTCAAGGCGGACACACGCCGGCCCGCCCGGGTCGCCTCCCGACGGATCCGGCCACTCCAGCGCAATGCGCAAACGACCGCGGCCCTCGCCCTCCCGGGCGGCGTCGGGATGCATCTGGCGCAACCGCCACCAGGCCTGCGCCATGGGCTCGGCCTGGGCCATCAGCTCCCGACGCACACGCTCCCCCAGACCGGCCAGCGGCAATCGGCCTTGGGCCGCCAAGGTGTCTGCCGCGGCGTGCAGGCGCGACTGGAGCAGCGACCGGATCTGGCCGGTGTCCACGCCACCGGCCTCGTCATCGGGCCCGACCGCCGCGTCTAGCAAGCCGTCCAGGCCCTGCCAGTGCGCCAGGCCCTCCAGCAGGAACCGCTCGTCGTCCTCCAGGGTCGCGTCGTCCTCGTCCTGGAAATCCACACGCAGCACGTGTCGAAAGTGGTGCCGAACCGGCTGGCGCAGAAAATCGAGCAGGGTCGCCAGATCCAGCACCGAGGCTTCGACCGGACCCGCCCCGCTGTCCGGACCTTCTCCGGCCTCGAAGCGGGAAGCCGCGCCCCCGCCCCCCCCTGCAGACGTCTCACCATCCGCCGACGCGTCCGGAAGGTCCGTGTGCGCGTCCCGCCATTCGCGGGCATAGGTGTAGAGCCCCTGCTGCAGCGCCTGGGGCTCGAAGTACCGTCGGCTGAACGCCTGCATCGGGTGTTCGGTGGTCAGGCGCTCCGGAAGGGTCTCGTCCCAGCCGGCGGCCAGGTAGTCGCGCAGTTGGGCCACAAGCACCGAAGGCGGCTGGTGACTCTGGTCCCTCGGGCTGCGCCCGGCCCAGCTGATGTAGAGCTCGCGCCGGGCCGACAGCAGGGCTTCGAGCAGCAGATAGCGGTCGTCGTCGCGCCGCGCGCGGTCGCCCGGACGCCGCACGCCAGGCAGCCCCATCAGGTCGAAGTCGCTGCGCGGGGCCCGGCGGGGATAGTCCCCGTCGTTCATTCCCAACAGGCACACCACCTCAAAGGGAATGGCCCGCATCGGCATCAGTGTGCAGAACGTGACGCCGCCCCCCAGGAAACGCTGCTGCACACCGCCTTCGTCCAGGGCCCCCAGCCAGGCCTCCCGCAGCACCGCCAACGGCACCGCTTCCGAGAAGCCCGCCGCGTCGCACTGGTCGACCCAGCGGTCCAGCGCATCGTGCAAGCCGGCCACCCACAACCGCTCGCGCTCGTCCGAAGGGGCAAAGAAGTCGTCCAGCAGGCTCCGGGCCCGCTCCGCCCAGGCCAGCGGATCCGCCGGTTGGGACGACTGGGCCCACCAACGGCCCAGTCGGTGCATCATCTCGGCCAGAGCACCGGCCAGCGCCGCGTCCAGCCCGCCCACTTCGTCGTAGGGTGCCAAACCCTCCCAGACCGTGGTGTCGGGATCTCGGGGTTCCGCCACCCCGAAGGCGGTCGTGGACGCCTCCGTCCCCCGGCCCACCGCAAAGCCCATGAGCATGCGGCGCACCCCGAAGGCCCAGGTGTTGGCCTCTCCGCAAGCCTGCAGACCCAGTGTGGCGCGGTGCGTGGCGTCCAGCCCCCAGCGCACCCCCGCACCGTCGAGCCAGCGCACCACCAGCGCGCGATCGGTGTCGGCCAGGCCAAAACGGCGCGCCAGAGCCGGCACCTCCAGCAGGTCGCGCCACTCGGACGCCGTGGCCCGTTGCGGCGTGCGCAACAGCCACTCGAGGGCCACCAGCAGAGGCTGTCGCCCGCGCTGACGCACGTCGGTGATCTCGAAGGGAATGTGCCGGCGGTCGTGCCTCGGCACCTGCCCGAACACGGCCCGGATGACCGGTGCATAGGGCTCGATGTCGGGCACCATCACGACGATGTCGCGCGGACTCAGCGACCGGCCGCTGGCTTGGGCCTCCTGGAAGCGGCGCAACAACTGGTCGTGCAGCACTTCCACCTCGCGCTGCGGTCCGTGGGCCACGTGAAAGGCAATGGAACGGTCGTCGGGGGCCACCCGATCGGCCAGCGCCACGCCCTGCCGGCGCGGGTGTTCGGCCAGCGGCAGGAGGTCACGCACGGCGGCCTGCACCTGCAGCAGGAGGGGGGGGCGCGGTTCGGATTCGGCCTCGTCGACATCGAACAGGTCCACCCGCGGCACGGCAAATCGGGCCTGTGCCAGCTGGGCATCGTCGAATTCGTCGAGCAGGCGCACGAAGTCGCGCCCCTGCCGGCCCCAGGCCGCCAGCAGGGGGTGGGCCTGCGCGTGGGCCGATTCCAGCGGCAACTCCGACAGGGTTGGCTGCCCCTGCGGTGCCGGCCGCGGCGACTGCCGTCGGCGCTGAGCCCGCAGCAACTCCCGACCATCGATGATGTCGGCCCAGTGGAACTGGCAAGGATTGGGCACCGCCAGAATGACCTGGCAGCGGTGCGACAGCGCCTCCAGTGCCTCCAGGGTCTGCAGCGGCAGATGCGAATGCCCGAACAACACCACCCGGCGCGGCAGCGGACGCGCCGGAGCCAAGCCCCGGTGCAGGGCTTCCACAAAACGGCGATGCACCGCCGGGCGCAGGGTGTCGCGGCCCGGCCCCGGCACGCCCTGCGGGTCGGGCACCTCCAGCTCCTGCAGCAGCACCCGCCACAGACGGGGTTGCCAGACCTGATCGGCCGGCACCGGCAACAGGGAGCCGGCCAACCCCAGACCCTGAGGCGACGCCCTCAGCACGTCGCGCCCCTCCGACCAGTCCTGCAGCCAGTCCGCCCGGTAGACCTGGTACTGGTCAAACAAGTCGGCCAAGCGCTGGGCCAGCTGCAAGCGTCGCTCCACATCGCCCGGTGCCAGGAAACCGGCCAGCGGCTCGAAGCCGTCCGAGTGGATCAGCGCGGAATCCAGCAACCGCATCAGGCGCCACACCAGCGGCGCCTCGTCCAACGGCGAATGGGTCGGAGCGCCGGCCACGCCCAATTGCGCCCGATACACCCGCCACAGGAAACGCGCCGGCAACTCCACCCGCGTGGCCGCACACACGCCGCGGTCACGCGCCAAGGCCATCTTCAGCCATTCCGCAATGCCGTTGGACTGGACCAGATAG
The DNA here is from genome assembly GCA_964470355.1 of uncultured Sphaerotilus sp. GTDB lineage: Bacteria > Pseudomonadota > Gammaproteobacteria > Burkholderiales > Burkholderiaceae_C > Sphaerotilus. The sequence continues at coordinate 32,963 of CAYYCN010000005.1, read as the reverse complement.
ACCTCTTCCTCCAACGGACCGGGCGGCTGCGAGGACACGAACCGGAACACGGCCTCGCGCAGCAACTCCAGCCGGTGACCATGCAGCACCAGCAGACCGGTGCTTCGGGCGTCGGGGGCGTCGGGCGTGGACGCGTTCAGGGGGGAGTCGGCGTTCAAGGGTCGGGTCGGTCGGGGCGGGACCGCATCATCCCTCAAGTGCAGGCTCGCAGGGTGACGCCGCCCCGTCCCGCTTTCAGCCGGCGTATTGCGCCGCGGCTTCGCGCAGGCGGGCCGCGAGCTTGTCCCGCAGATCCGCTGGCGCCTCGACCCGCACCTCGGAGCCGTGGCGCATCAGGTCCATGATCAGTTCGGTGTCGTCTGCATAGGGCAGCTTCATCACCAGAGAACCATCTGGCTGCAGACGCAGCTCCTGGCGCGGGTGCCACTGCTCGCTGGCCACCCAGCGCGCCGCCTGGGGCGAAAACCGCAGGGTGGCGGTGTGCACCGACTTGCCGCCATAGATGCCGTAGCCACTGTCGAGTTCGGCCTCCACAGTGCGCAGAGACACGTCCTTCGCCCTGAGGGCCTCGACGGTGGCCGAGCGGACGGCATCCAGGGCAAAGCGACGCAGGCCATCGTGTGTGTGGCACCACGCGTCCAGATACCAGGTGTTGCGGTAATGGGTCAGCCGCTGCGGGGACACGCTGCGCTCGGAGTCCGTCTGCGTGCTCCGGGCGTGATGGACCAGCACCAGCCGTCGGCGCGACATCAGCGCACTGGAGACCCGCTCGAACACCTTGCCCTCCACCGGCCGCAGCGCGGGATGCACGATGCGCACACGCTTCATCAGCTCGAGCGCCTCCGTCGGGTTGTTCGCACCCAGCATGCCGTGCAGCTTGTCGAGCATGGGCTGGAGGTGGCGGCCCAACGTGCCGCTGATGTCCAGCCCATTGATGAGCTGGTGCATGGACAGCAGGGCGTGGATCTCGCGCTCGCTGAACCAGACCCCCGGCAACTCGTGCGCCGCACCCTGGCCCTTGGCACTCCCGCCCGACTGGGGATCCAGGCGATAGCCATTGCGCTCCCGGTCGTAGACGATGGGCGCGGACATGCGGGTTCTCAAATAGTCCAGATCGCGCTTGAGGGTGGCACGCGAAACTTCCAGTTCTTCCATCAAGGTGGCAAAACTGACGGCGCCGCGAGCGCGAATCAGCAGCTCGATCTTGTAGAAACGCTCGGTTCGGTCCATGACCGTGTCCCCCGGGTACTGGTTGTGTGAAGGTTGCGCGGACATCTCGTCGGTCCGTCGACGGGATTTTCGGGCTCGCATGCTGAGACCCACCGGCAGGCTTTCGCCCCACGCCCATGGACCGAGAGGTTTGTCACGACTGGCCCCACCCCTCCCCCGCGCCCCGGGGGAGTCCCCTGGCCCCTCCCCTCACTTTCGGGCCCCCACCCCCGGCCCACGGACTGCCCATCCCCCCGACCCAGCCGGCACATTGCGGCATCGGAATCATCCGGCCCTGCAAATCAGGCTCACCCACTGAGCCTGACACATTTCAGAATGACCCCTGCAGGCCTGAACGATCGGGAGACCTCCATGCTGGAACACGACATCGCCTTTGAACTCGGTTGGGAACACGCCCGTCACTCGGTGTGCCCTCCGACGGCCTGTCGGGAAGACGGTCACCCGGTGCGACTCGGATTTGAAGCCGGCCGTGACGCGTTCGGCCTGCGGGCGCGCCAGGCCACACCCGCCGCCCGAGAATGGCTGAACCTGCGTGTGCAGGCTTGGCTGCGCGGACGTTGTTTCGAGACACTCAACGTCACCCCGACCTACCTCCAGCACATCCGCAACACCCACTGCCCGATCACCCGTCAAGCGCTGACCACCGCCCGCGAGGAAGCCCCGCTGCGACCCAGCGACGCGGTGTTCTCCCGTCTGTGCGAAGACGCCGGTTACGCCGCAGGCCATCTGGCCCACATGGGTGCGTTGGCCGACGCGGTGAAGTCGGGCCTCGACCTGGAAGAAGCCCACCAGACCGCCCAGGCGCTGGCCGGCACTCCGGCCCGCATGGACGGTCTCGATCATGCCGAATGGGCCCGCCTGGCCGTGCTGATGTCGTTCGTGACCCCCCTCCCGCACGCACAGGCCGCCCGCTTGCCGATGCGCGTGCTGCCACCCAACCGGCTGCACCTGCTCAACCCGGTGCAAGGGCTGCAGGCCGTGGTCACCCGCTTGCTGGCCCCTCGCCCGGACGCACAACACGCCTGGGACCTGCTGGCCCAGACCCTGCGCACCGCAGCCGCTGGCGCCGATCGCCTGGCCGTCCTGATCGAAGCGCTGCACCACGCCCGCAACCGCATCGCAGCGACCGCGCCCCACAGCGCCCCGGACCTGCGCTGGGCACTGGAGGACGCCTGGGCCGATGGTCCCCTGACCCGCGCCTGGACCCACTGGGCCGAAGCGCTGGACGCCGCCAGCGCCGAACAGATGCTGGACCGGCTGGTGGACCTCGGTCTGGCCGGCGCCCACGTGCTGCGCCACAGCCCCGAGCAGTCCACCGCCGGCTGGTCGCTGGACACGCGCGGCTTCGTCGAACGCCCGACCCCCGCCCGTGTGCACCACCTGCCCAGTCGCGTCCGTGCGGCACACGGCACGGATCGCCACGCGGCATGACCCCACCGCCGGGGCGGCAACATTGCAGCAAGGCAGGCCCCCCTACACTGCGGGCAAGTCCAGACTCCCCCTTGCCGGGGATTGACACCATGCCCCTCCAGCCGATCCGTTCTGCCTTTTTCTTTGCTCGCCGCGGCCTCCGGGCTGTCGCCCAACCTTTCGCCCTGGCTGGGCTCGTGGGGGGCCTGGGATCGGCCTGCCTTCTGCCAGCCCACGCCGAACAGATGCCGGCGCGCACAGCCGCAACGCCCCAGAACGTCGCCCGGGTGATCGTGAAATACCGGACCGACACGCGCAGCCAGGCCCTTTCGGCCGGCAGCACTGCCGTGGCAAACGAACAGCGCGCCCAGGTCCTGGGCCAACGCCTGGGCCTGCCGCTGACCGACGGGCTCACACTGGCGCCTCGCATGCAGGTGCTCCAGGCCACAGGCTTGACCAGCCAAGCCCTGGCCACCCAGCTGGCAGCCGACTCCGACGTCGAGTGGGCCGAGCCCGATTTGAAGATGCGCGCCCAGGCGGCCCCGAGCGATCCGCTGTACCTGGGCGGCTCCGGCTACAGCCCCGTGGTGGGACAGTGGTACCTGCAGACCGCCAGCTCGTCGCTGGTCTCGGCCATCAACGCTGAAACCGCCTGGGGCCTGAATGCCGGCTCGGCCGCCGTCATCGTGGCCGTGCTGGACACCGGCGTTCGCAAAGACCACCCCGACCTGAGCGGCAAGCTCGTCGAGGGCCGCGACTTCGTCAGCGAGGACAGCAGCAACGTCTTCACCACAGCCAACGACGGCGACGGCTGGGACGCCGATCCCTCCGACCCCGGGGACTGGGTCTCCACGGCCGAAAACAGTTCGGGCGTGCTCAAGGGCTGTGGCGTCTCCTCCAGCAGTTGGCACGGCACCCAGACCGCCGGCCTCGTCGGCGCCTCCACGAACAACGCCGTGGGCATGGCCAGCATCGGACGCAACGTCATGGTCCAGCCCGTGCGGGTGATGGGCAAGTGCGGTGGATACCAGTCGGACATCATCGCCGGCATGCGCTGGGCCGCCGGACTGTCGGTCTCGGGCGTGAGCGTGAACCCGACCCCGGCCAAAGTGCTGAACATGAGCCTCGGCTCGGCCTCCACCTGCTCCACCGCCTACGCAGAAGCGGTCAGTGCTGTGCGTGCGGCGGGGGTCTCGGTGGTGGCCTCGGCAGGCAACGACAGCCTGGCCACCAACATGCCCGCCAACTGTTCCGGCGCCATCGCCGTGGCCGGCGTGCGTCACATCGGCACCAAGATCGGCTATTCCAGCCTGGGCTCAGCTGTCACGATCAGTGCCCCCGGCGGCAACTGCGTCAACGACACCGGGGAATGCCTGTATCCGATCCTCAGCACGAGCAACACTGGCACAACAGGACCAGTCAGCCCCACCTACACGACAGGCGGTGCCGATTACGCGGTGGGAACCAGTTTTTCAGCCCCATTGGTCGCCGGCACGATTGGACTCATGCTGTCAGCAGACTCAACGTTGACACCGGATCGCATCGCCACGCTGCTGAAAGCGACTGCACGGACATTCCCCACGGCAGGAGCTGACAGTTCCGTCGGCAAATGCACGACACCAGGGACTACAGGACAGTCAGAGTGCTATTGCACGACCAGTACCTGCGGAGCGGGCATGCTCGATGCGGGATTAGCCGTCAAAGCGGCCTCAATCTCGACAGCACCTGTGGCGTTGTTCACTATGACAAGTTCAGCCACCACGGTCGGATCAATCCTGACGCTGAACGCAGCCGCGTCGCTGGCCCCCACGGGAAGATCCATTGCGAATTACCGCTGGTCGATCGTTTCGGGAAGTTCCGTTGTGTCACTGTCAGGCTCCACATCTACCGCGAGCACCGCCCTAAGCGCCACGGCACTCGGAGAAGCGTCTGTTCAGCTGACTGTGACAGACAGTGCAGGCCAAGTAGACTCACTGACCCAGACAGTTCGTGTACTCGACGGTGCATCCCAGCAGCAGGAGTCCACCAGCTCAAGTGACAACGATGACGATGGCGGCGGCGCCCTCCCCCTCGGCTGGGGCCTCGCACTCGCCACGGGAGTGCTCGCCCTGGCCCACACGCGCCGCCGAAACGGATCGGAATCGGCGGATACACGACACTGACACCCACCCGGCATGAGCCCGTCCACGGACAGCGACATCCTGTGGCTGCACGTCGAGCTGCAGGCCCCGGCCAAGCCTGCAGAGGGTCAGGCCTGCAATGGTTGCGGGGTGTGCTGCCTGGCGGAACCCTGCCCCCTGGGCATGGCGTGGAGCGGTCGGCGAGAGGGTGCCTGCGCCGCCTTGCACTGGTCCGAAACCTCGCTGCGCTACGAATGTGGTCTGGTGTCCCGGCCAGTGGATCACCTGCCCAGGTCGTTGCGCTGGGCAGCCCGCCCCCTGCGCCGCCTGGCGCTGCGCATGATCTCCTCGGGCAGCGGCTGCGATTGCAGTCTGGAATGCAAAACGCCGGCAGATTCCGCTGCCGGCGTTTGAGCCACCACCGCAGTCCTCCGAGGAAAACCGCGCCGGCCGAGTCCTTTCAAGGCCCGTTCAGAACAGGCTCTCCTGCACAAAGATCACGTCGCCGGGCTGCAGCGAATCGGTCATCTTCGGCTCCACGACCGTGACCTTGCCGCTGGCGTCGCGGCGGTGCACCCGAAGGCCCTTGAGCGTGCCCTTGGCGTTGAGGCCGCCTCCGGTGGCCAGGGCCTGCGTGACCGTCATGTCACGCTCCAGCCGGAACGAACCCGGGCGCTGCACGTCACCGTGGATGTACACCATCGGCATGCGGTCCACGTAGAGCGTGTCTCCGTCCTGCACCACCGGATCCTCGGTGGTCGTGCTGCGGCCGGCAAACAGCTCGCCGATGTCGACCTGGGTGCGCGTCGGACGCCCATTGCGCAGGCCCGTGAGCGTGGCAATGTCACTGCCCCCCACCGCGGCGCCCCCCGCCGAAGCCAGCAACTGGCTCAGGCGCATGCCGGACACTTCGATGGGATACCGCCCCGGGCGGTTGACCTGGCCCAGCACGCTGGCCTGGTTGCCACGCACCTGCGTGATCAGCATCGACACCTGCGGCGAGCGCACGAAGTTGCCCTTTTGCAAACCTTCGGCAATGGCGGCCTCGGCCTTGCGGGTGGCCATGCCTCCCACCTTGACCTGGCCCAGCAGCGGATAGCTGATCATGCCGGTCTCGGACACACGCGTCTCGAGCGTCAGGTCGGGGTTCTGGAACACCGTCACACGCACCACGTCGCCAGGGCCGATCACGTAGTCTGCCGCGGCGGCACCCGTGGCCTGGGCCATCGAAGGCGCCGCATACAGCGCCGACACGGCCAGCATGGCGGCGGTCAGGGCCGTCGAGACAGAACGGCGAACAGAGGTCTTCCGAGCGATCGGCTGAAGACGGGGCAACGACATCTGGGCTTCCCTTGTAACGATTTGAACGCCGACAAGATACCTCAACAGAACGTCGAATCGCCCCTTGAAGGCCGAATCCCCCGGTGATCGGGGCCACTTGGTGGCGCCAAACCGGCACGATTTGGCGGAATTCTGGCGGAAGCGGTGAGATTCGAACTCACGGTAAGGTTTCCCCTACGCTAGTTTTCAAGACTAGAGCCTTAAACCACTCGGCCACACTTCCTTGCAGGGCCGCGATTGTGGCAGATTTTCGTGGCCGGTTCGTCCGGGATCAGCCCGGCACCTGCGCCTGCGGGCATTTCACGCTCAGAAGTTCACGTCTCCCCCCGTCGATGCGGGCGGCCGTCAGGCACCCGCCCCACACACACCCCGTGTCCAGGGCCAGAAGATCGGGCCGATCCAGGGCACCCAGCGTCGACCAGTGGCCAAACGCAATGGGCTGGCCCGCGCTGAGGCGTCCCGGCACGTCAAACCAGGGCATCAAGCCCGGCGGGGCGGCGTCCGCCCCTTCCTTGACCTGGAAGTCCAGGGTGCCGTCGGCCTGGCAAAACCGCAGGCGGGTCAGCGTGTTGACGACAAAACGGTGGCGATCGGCGCCCACCAGCGCCCCGCTCCAGCGTGCCGGTTCGTTGCCGTACATCACGGTGAGGAACTCGTGCAGGTCCTCGCTCGTCAGCAGAGACTCCACCTCGGCCGCCAAGCGCAGTGTGAGCCCGGTGTCCCACTGCGGCACCACGCCCGCGTGCACCATCAACCAGCCGTGCGCATGCACCGCCAAGCGCTGTCGGCGCAGCCACTCGATCCACATCGGGCGCTGCGGATCGTCGAGGAGCCCCCCCAAGGTGTCGCTGCGGTGGACCTTGCGCACCCCGTGCGCCACCGCCAGCAGGTGCAGGTCGTGGTTGCCCAGCAAGCAGGTGGCCGCGCCACCCAGCGACGCCAGCCGCCGCAGCACCCCCAGCGAGTCCGGCCCGCGGTTCACCAGGTCGCCCAACACATAGACATGGTCCCGGGACGGCGAAAAATCGAGTTGGGCCAACAGCCGATCCAGGGGATCGAGGCAGCCCTGCAGGTCTCCGACGAGATAGATCATGGTGCGGATTCTGCTACGCTCGCCCCGAACTGACTTTTGGTGCGGCTCCCGCCGTGCCTGCCATGGACCTCGCCTTACTCGGATTTCTCATACTGCTCAACGGCCTGTTCGCCATGTCGGAAATGGCGCTGGCCTCCAGCCGCAAGGCGCGCCTGCAGGTGCTCGTCGAAAGCGGCGACTCCGGCGCCAAGGCCGCCATGGCGCTGCACGACAGCCCCACGCGCTTTCTCTCCACCGTCCAGATCGGCATCACCTCCATCGGGGTGCTCAACGGCATCGTGGGTGAGGCCGCGTTTTCTCCGCCCCTGGCGACCTGGATTCACGCCCACCTGCCCCTTACCCCGGAAGCCAGCGAGCTCATCGCCACCGGTCTGGTCGTGGTGATCATCACCTTCATGACCATCATCTTCGGGGAGCTGGTGCCCAAGCGCGTGGGCCAGATGTACCCCGAAACGGTGGCGCGCCGCGTGGCCAAGCCGATGAACTGGCTGTCCGTGATCGCCAGCCCCTTCGTGAAGATGCTCTCGGGCAGCACCACCGCCGTGCTGACCCTGCTGGGCGCACGCGACACGGGCGGACGCGGCGTGACGGAAGAGGAAATCGCCGCCAGCCTGGAAGAAGGCCTGGACGCCGGCGTCATCGAGGCGCACGAGCACCAGATGGTGCGCAACGTGTTCCGCCTCGACGACCGCCAGATCAACTCCATGATGATTCCGCGCGGCGACATCGCCTGGCTGGACATCGAGGCCACACGTGACGAAATCCTGGCCGAACTGCAGGCCCACGGCCATTCCCGCTACCCGGTGTGCCGCGACGGCCTGGACGACGTGCTGGGCGTGATCACCGCCCAACAGCTGCTGATGCAGCTGGCCGGATCCAGCGTGCTGTCGCTGCAGGACGCCCTGCAGCCGGCCGTGTTCGTGCCCGAGACCCTCTCGGGCATGGAACTGCTGGAGCACTTCCGCGCCTCGGCCGTGCAGATGGTGTTCGTGGTGGACGAGTACGGCGTGGTCCAGGGCACCATCACCTTGCGTGACGTGCTGGAAGCCATCACAGGCGAGTTCACGCCCCACAAGTCCGAAGACGCCTGGGCCGTGCAGCGTGAGGACGGCTCCTGGCTCATCGATGGCCTCATCCCCATCCCCGAGCTCAAGGACCGCATCGGCCTGCGCCAACTGCCCGAGGAAGACCGCGGCCGCTACAACACCCTGGCCGGCATGATCATGCTCATGCTCGGACGACTGCCGGCCACCGCCGACGTCGTCGAATGGGACCAATGGCGCTTCGAGGTGGTCGACCTCGACGGCAAGCGTGTGGACAAGGTCCTCGTCAGCCAGATGTCCTCGACCGAAAGCCCTGAAGAATGACCCAAGCCTCCACCACCGCCCAGGCCCACTCCAACCTTTACCAGTCCCTGGCCGTCCTCGACAAGGACCGCCACCAAGGACACCGCTGCGCCCCCGTGAAGGATTGGGGCATTGCCCGCGACATGAACGCGGTGTTCGTGTCGGCGCTGGAATTCGGCGATGTGGCACGCGAGTACCCCATCGCCTTCGTGCCCATCGACCAGGACGACCAAGGGCGCCCGGTGGTCACCCCGGTGGCCCTGCTGGGCCTGCGTGACCGCGACAACGTCTACGTGAGTGCAGACGGCCGCTGGGACGCCAGCTACCTGCCCGCCTTCCTGCGCCGCTATCCGTTTGCCTACGTGCGCACCGGCGACTCGCCGCAGGTCAGCCTGGCGCTCGACGAGGCCTGGTCCGGCTGGGCCTCCCCCGACGGCGAACGCCTGCTCGACGAAGCCGGCGAGCCCACGCCCTATCTGAAGTCCATGACCCAGTTCCTCGACCGCTTCGAGGAAGAGGTGCTGCGCACCCGCCTGATGTGCGCGCGACTGGTGGAGCTGGAGCTGCTGCGCAGCGGCGAGGTCAAGGGCCAGCTGGAAAACGGCATGGACGTCAACGCCACGGGCTTTTTCATGATCGACGAAGCCAAGCTCGCCCAACTGCCGGACGAAGTGGTGCTGGAACTGCACCGCAACGGCATCCTGGGACTCATCCACACGCACCTCGTGTCCATGGGCCAGGTGCATGCCCTGGCGCGGCGCATGATGGCCCGGCCGGGCTGAGCCCAACCCCACCGGCACATGGCCCAGGTCCACCTGCGCACAGCCCACCGCTCCCCGACCGGCACCGCGCCGGTCTTTTCCTTTTCGAGTACAGCATGACAACAACCGTGGCCGTGATCGGCGTGGGCTATGTGGGCCTTCCGCTGGTGGTCGAATTCGGCAAGCACTTCCCCACCCTCGGTTTTGACATCGCCGAGGACAAGATCGCCAAGTGCCGCGCGGGCACCGACCCCTCACGCGAGATCCCGGACGAAGACATGGCCGCGGCCGTGCACGCCCACTACTCCAGCCACCCCGCCGATCTGGCCCAAGCCGACTTCATCATCGTCGCCGTGCCCACCCCGGTGGACGAAGCCAACATCCCGGACTTCAGCCCGCTGATCGGGGCCAGCCGCGCCATCGGGCCCCACCTGAAGCAGGGCGCCACCGTCATCTACGAGTCCACGGTCTACCCCGGAGCCACCGAAGAGGTGTGCATCCCCGTGCTGGAGCAAACCTCGGGCCGGGTCTGGAAGCGCGACTTCTTCGTGGGCTACAGCCCCGAACGCATCAATCCGGGCGACCGCGAACACATGCTGACCAACGTGATCAAGGTGGTGGCCGGCGACACCCCCGACACGCTGGAAAAAGTGGCGGCGCTTTATGAAACCATCGTCCGGCCGGGCGTGCACCGCACCAGCAGCATCAAGGCCGCCGAAGCCTGCAAGGTCATCGAGAACACCCAGCGTGACCTCAACATTGCGCTGATGAACGAGCTGGCCATCATCTTCGACAAGATCGGCATCGACACCACCGAGGTGCTCGAAGCGGCGGGCACCAAGTGGAATTTCCTGCCGTTTCGCCCCGGTCTGGTGGGCGGGCACTGCATTGGCGTGGACCCGTATTACCTGACGCACAAGGCCCAGATGCTGGGCTACCACCCTGAAGTGATCCTGGCCGGGCGGCGCATCAACGACGGCATGGGCAAGTACATCGCCGAGCAGACCGTCAAGCAGATGATCGCCGCAGGCAGCCAGATCAAGGGCGCGCGGGTCAACGTGCTGGGGCTGACGTTCAAGGAAAACTGCCCGGACCTGCGCAACAGCAAGGTGATCGACATCATCCGCGAGCTGCGCAGCTATGGGGTGGAGGTGTTCGTGCACGATCCGGAGGCGGATCCGCATGAGGCCCTGCAGGAGTATGGGGTGCAGTTGCTGGCGTGGGAGGACCTGCCGAGGGCGGATGCGATGGTGGCGGCGGTGGCGCACCGATCTCTACAGAAGCGGCCGGTCGACGCGTTCGCCGCGAAACTGGTCGAAGGGGGGTGCTTCATCGACGTCAAAGCCGCGTTCGATACTCACGCACTGTCCGTCGCCAGATTCAGGGTTTGGCGCCTCTGACTCCAACCCCACTGAAAACCCACTTCCTGCAGGGCCCCCTGCTGACCTGCGCCCCCCCAGGAACGCGTGTGCAGATATGGGCATAGTTCGCAGAGATTCGGAATCCAGGACTATGCAAGCCGAACATTCCAAGCGACCATTCTTTTGGAAAATGCCTGCCATCGAAACGAACGACCGGTGGGATCGGTAGGATGATGATCAAGACAGTGCCATGTTTGCCACCCCACAAGATCCTGATGTGCCTATGAACAGCGCCAATCGTCCGACGGTGTCGGGCATGCGCCTGCTTGCGTCTCCGCCGCAGTCGATCTCCGTTTTCGTGGCATCCCTGTTGGAGCCGGTCATCGCCGTGGTGGTGCTGATGCTCGCCCAGCTGTGGTTCGGTGGTGTCATTGACCGCCCCATCATGCTGCTGAGCATCCTCACGCTGGCTCTGGTCTATCCGGGCACCAACAGGTTTCACGTCACGCCCATGCACGCCATCATCGACACCTGCTTGTCGTGGTTGGCGGCGCTGTCCATTCTGGCCTTGTGCGGCATTGCGACCGACAGCTTCCGATACTTCGAGCCCACCGTGCTGTTCTCGTGGGCACTCGCCACCCCCCTGACCCACCTGCTGGCCAACTGGTCCGGGCGTCAGGTGCTGCGCACGATGGCGGCCAATCCGGAAGCCCGACGCAGGGCCTTGGTGATCGGGGCCGGCCCACTCGGACAACGGGTGGCGGACATGCTGGTCAAGAGACACCCGGTCGGACACGATTACATCGGACACCTGGAAGATCGCGACCCATCCAGATGTGCGGAAAACGCGCGGGGACACATCATCGGACGCATCGACGATGTGGTCGACGTCATTCGTCGCCACGCCATCCGAGACGTCTACATCACCCTGCCGCTGAGCTCGCAACCACGCATCACCCACCTCCTCTCACGCCTGCAAGACAGCACGGTTTCGATCTACTTCGTGCCAGATGTGTTCGGGGTCAATCTGATTCAGGGCCGTGTGCGCAACCTCGATGGTCTGCCCGTGGTGAGCCTGCTGGAGAGCCCGTTCATAGGGGTCAACCGTGTTGTCAAGCGGCTGTCGGACATTGTGCTGGCCAGCATCATCCTCGTCCTGATTTCTCCGGTCTTGATCGGAGTGGCCATTGGTGTCAAGCGCAGCTCTCCAGGCCCCATCATTTTCAAACAGCGTCGCCATGGTCTCGATGGCCGGGAAATCCTTGTCTACAAGTTCCGGTCGATGCGCAGCATGGACAACGGTGCTGTTGTCAAACAAGCCACCAAAGGCGATCCGAGAATCACGCCTTTTGGCGCCTTCATCCGCAAAACCTCGTTGGATGAGTTGCCTCAGTTCGTGAACGTCCTGCAAGGGCGCATGAGCATCGTGGGACCGCGGCCGCACGCAGTCGCCCACAACGACGAGTACCGTCGCATCATCTTGGCCTACATGGTCCGCCACAAGGTCAAGCCCGGCATCACGGGCTGGGCTCAGGTCAATGGCTGCCGAGGAGAAACCGAGACCGTCGACAAGATGGAAGCACGCGTCGCCTACGACCTCGAATACCTCCGGAACTGGTCCTTGTCGCTGGACCTGCGCATCATCGCGCGAACCATCAAGCAAACCCTGCTGGACCGCGGGAACGTGTACTGAGCCACAGACCTCACATCCCGAGCACATCCCGATAGACGGCGGCCACCCCAGCGGCCATGGATCGGTCCGAATAGTGCGCGCGCTGCACCTGTTGCCCGCGCACCGACAACGATGCCGCGAGTTCGACGTGCTCAATCACATCCCGCAGCCCACGCGCCAGGGCCTCGGAGCTGCCAGCCGCCACGACCCGCCCAGCTTCGCCATGGCCAGACAGCACCTGTGGAATGCCCTCCACATCGGTCGACACCACTGGCACGCCGATCGACATGGCTTCGATCACCACCATGGGCAGCCCCTCGCCAAACAGGCTGGGCAATGTGAACAGGTGCATGCGCTCGAGTTGAGCCGGAACATCCGAAGTGAACCCCGTCCACTCGATGACCTCCGCGATGCCCAATTGCACCGCCAGATTCTTCATCTCCTGCTCGTAGGATGGCGTTTCAAAACCTCCGACGGCCAGCAAACGCACCGCGACCCCCGCACGCCGCAACTCCGCCAGCGCCGGCAACAGCACTTCCAGACCTTTCCGGGGACGAAACAGCGCCACCGTTCCCAGGGTCCAATCCTGGCCGGGCACTGGCGCAGACCAGCCACCTTGACGGTGCTCCCGAACAGGCACCCCATTCGGTACCACACGCACCTGGGCGTCCGGCACCCCGTGGGCCAGAAGGTAGTCTCTCAAGCTGCCCGAAACCGCCAGCATTCGGGTGGCAGCCGGCCACACGACCCGCTCTTCCACCCAGGCGTTGACACGATTGCGCAACCCAGCTTCCGTTTCACGCCGGGTCGGACTGTGCACATGATGAATAAAAGGGATTCCGGACTGCGCTGCGACAAATCGACCAATCAGCGAGGAACGCACCGTATGCCCATGTACGGCCACATACCGCTCCTGTGCCACCAGTTGCAACATGCGGCGAACGATGGACAGATCGAAGCGTGAGGACATGGCGACTTCATGCAAGGCCACATGCTGAGCCTGACGCAACCGTGCAAAAGCACCCGGCTTCGTACACGCAAATCCCACTTCAAAACCATGATCGGGCAATGACATGGCCAGAAGATCCTGCACCCTCTCCGCGCCTGCGTAGAACTCACCATTGATCAGATGCAGAACCTTCTTCATTCATTCCGTCCGTGAATTTCTGCTCACCTTCGGCCAAGTGCAAAACACATGTCCACCTGCTGAGCGCGACGCATTGAGACATGCGCGGCCGAAGCACAATGTAACATTCACCCCCTAACCCAACAGGGGGCTTTCCACGCCAGTGGGGCCCATCTCTCGACAAATTCACGCTCTGGCGGCCAAAGCGTGACGTAAAGTCTTGATGTGAAAAGGTGTGAAATGTGCGGTACCACCCGGACCGGGAAAGTCGCATCCACACGATCCTGCGGATGCCATTTGTCACTTTTCTCACAAATCCAGAATTGATGCTTGCTCGAACTCAACAGCCTCGCCCACCAGCCGATACCCTTTGAAGCACACAAAGCCGCTGCAGAAGTCCTCGCCCCTTCCCGGCGACGAACCGAAGTGAGAGCACAACTGGAATGACCATCAAGAACAACGCTGGGACACCCGAACCAGCGCCCTGGCCGCGAACGAGGCGCAGCACTCCTGCGGATCACCCTGTGATTTGCCTGCTCGGCATTCCTGTGGACGAAATCTCGCTGGACAACGCGGTTCGGCAGGTCGTCGCCAGTACCCAAACACGGGAAACCTGCTTCATTTCCACACCCAACGTCAATTTCCTGGTCGCATCTCAGAAAGACGTCGGCTTTCGACGATCCATCCAAAACAGCCACCTGGTTCTGGCCGACGGCTCTCCTGTGGTCTGGCTGTCTAGGCTCATGGGCGCCCAATTACCAGAACGGGTGTCCGGGGCAGACCTTTTTGAGTCGGTGCGTTTTCATCAGCCCGACGAGAAAAAATCGAAGGTCAGGGTCTTCTTCTTCGGTGGCCCCCCGGGGGCTGCAGAGCAAGCTTGTGCCTCGATGGGGCAAGGGGCCGACCAATGCGTGGGTGTCGGTTCTGATCCAGCGGGTTTTGGCAGCGTGCTCGACATGAGCCCACCCCATTCCATTGACAAGATCAACCAATGCGAGGCCGATTTTCTGGTGGTGTCGCTGGGAGCGGCCAAAGGTCAGCAGTGGATCATGCACAACCTGCCCAAGCTGAACGTCCCGGTCATCAGCCACTTGGGGGCCGTCGTCAATTTTGTCTCTGGACGGGTTCGGCGTGCGCCCAAATGGGTCCAGAAGGCACACCTGGAGTGGTTGTTTCGCATCCAACAAGAACCGACCTTGTGGAAACGTTATGCGACGGACGCCTTAAGCCTTGCCAAACTCATGGCAACCCAGGTTGCGCCCTATGTCGTTGGCAAATCGGTTCTGAACGGTCTCCACAAGATCTCAGGTGTGGACACGCTGCCGGGCGACGCGCTTTGGCGCGAGACACGCGATGGAGCCCAACTCGTGCTGAAGGGAATCCTCGACCGGAACCATCTGGAGCCGCTCAGAACAGCTTTGAATCGCCATCGACCGCAGGGCCGCATCGAGGTGAACTGTGCGGATCTGAAAATGGTCGATCTCTACTCTCTGGGCCTGCTCGTCAGACACTTCGATCTCAACGAAGACGACCTCTACGAGTTCACCCAGGTTGCGCCGAGCGTGAGTGCGCTGATCCGGTTCGCGGGTGCGGGGTATCTCCTGAGATCCGGAAGTCGTTCAGCGGCCTCCGCCTGACCGCATTTCCCAGAAACCTCTGCCAATGAAACTCATCGGGATTCAGTATCTACGCGCCATCGCCGTACTCATGGTCGTGTGGACGCATGCACGCCACCAGTTTCCCGCGTTTGAATCCCTCCTGCCGTTCGACCACGGGGCCAATGGCGTGGACCTGTTCTTCGTCATCAGCGGCTTCATCATGGTGCACACCACGCACGGAAAGTCCCTGACGCCGCGACAGTTCATGGTCAAACGGCTCACACGGATCGTTCCGCTGTATTGGCTTGCGACCCTTCTGATTGCGGCGGTTGCGCTGGTCATGCCCAGTGCGCTCAAAAGCACCGTGCTGCAAGGCGATCACCTGCTGGCGAGTCTCGCATTCCTGGCGTGGCCATCTCCCAGCATGCCCGGGGAATATTGGCCCGTGCTCATCCCAGGATGGTCCATCAACCTGGAGATGTATTTCTACCTCCTGTTCTCAGCCACATTGCTCCTGAAACAAGCTTGGCGCGTGCCGGCCTTGGCCGTGCTGATCGGAACCGCATCGGTTGCGCTGCCCCACGATCGGGCCACCCCTTTGTCCTTTTACGCTGATCCGATCGTCTTTGAATTTGTGGCCGGAGCCCTGCTTGGGGAACTGGTCTCTCGCGGACAGGGCATCCGCCAGCGCAGCATCGCCTGGGCCACCGTGGCGGCGGGGGTTTTGTACTGGATGGCCGCCAATGAACTGGGCGCACCTTCACGCCTGGTGGGTGCCGGCGTCGCGGCCACCCTGCTTGTGTGGGGCGTCTGCCACCTCGAGATTCGGGCACCTTCCGGGCTGAACTGGCTGCTCAAAGTCGGCAATGCCTCCTATTCGGTGTATCTCACCCACGTCTTCACTTTGGCCATTCTCCGCACGGTGTGGAACAAGACACCCGCGTTGCCGAAGGAGGGGCCGCTGGGCGCCTGGCTGTTCGTGCTGACCGGCCTGACCGCATCGGCGGTGGTGGGATATGTGGCCTACAGATGGGTTGAAGACCCCCTCACGGCTCGCCTGAACCGCTGGATCAAAACTTGAAAGAAGGCCAGAGCCTCCTCGCTCAAGGCTCGACCTGAAACCCGGTCACCTCCAGGTCACCGGCGGTTCCCCCATCGGAGTTGATCACCTCCACACCCAACTCGACGGAGTTCAGAAACTGCCGCTCCTGAATCCATCCCTTGCCGACAAGGAACTTCAGCAGCGGCCCCCAATGGACGGCCACGGCCTCACGATCGGGCATCTCCACCGGCTGAAACACGATGAAATCCCAGGGCAACGGCCAACTGGCTGACTTGGCTCGGCCGTGGTAAACGTCATACGTCCGGCCGTCTATCACCTCGCGTCCCTGGTACATGCCCGGACTGCGTCCCCCTTTGGGACCTTTGCGCCCCGCAGCGGCAGCCTTGGGAGAATCGGGAATCCCATACCCCCCGTAGCTCAGGGTCGGCAACATGATTTCCGCCACCTTAGAGTGCGCTGGATCACCAGGCGCTGAAGTGATCCAGAGATCGTAGGCCAGTTGTCCGGCACCTGTCGCGTGACCCTTGACGGCGCTGTATCGGCTGCGAATGGCATAGGCATCCGCCACCCGAACCGGCAATGCCCCCGTGGTCGATCCTGAAAAACCGTGCGCCTGGCCAAACGCCACCTGCGGATAGGCCAGCACGTCCTTGCCCGGGTACTTTTCAGGGTACTTCCAGAAAAACCGGACATCCACCGCAGAGGACTTCTGTGCGTCGGACCGCACCATTCCCACCGACAGGGCCCAATTCTCGGCAATCCCAGCCGATCCCCACGGATTGTTGATGGCCGCGTACGCCCCCACCACCTTGTTGGGCATCCATTGGTTCGTGGAGGTCTTGACCTGCCCGAGGGGAACCTGTGATTGCGCGGGCAACGTGTACACCACACCGCTCAATGCCAGCATCCAGCAGCAAGCCCATTCGATCTTGCGATGAATCTTCATGGCGACACCCCCTTCAGCACCGTCAGAAACGCATCGGCCACATGCGGCAACGAATGCCGCTGCAGCATGCAGGTTTTTCCGGCGCTGGCCAGTCGGCTCCAGTGGGCCTCATCCGCGCGCAGGTTCAATACCTCCTTCACGAACGCTTCCGGCGACCCCACCACGACCGCATTGGTGCCGGCCTGCAGTTCATAAAACGCCGACAGCGCCACAAAAGGTGTGCCGGTGCCGAAGGCATCTCCAATCTGACCCCAGCCGCGCAACTCGCTCGGCCCAAAAACACACAGGGCCCGAGACATGCGATCCAGCGCCGCGGCTCTCGGCAAATGAGTGACATGCTCAAACCGCTGCGGCCAACGCCGCAGTTGCTCGACGGCCCGCCGCGCCGCCTTGTCGATCAGCGGCCCCACCACCGTCACCCGTGACTGCGGATCGTGTTCGAGCAGGAACGACAAGTACTGCCCCAAGCGGTCCGCCCCTTTCCACGATGCAATCGATCCGATGTAGATGACTTCGCTGCGATCCCGCAACGGGAACGGCACCGGCGCTGCATCCCCTTTCGGTCCGGGATGCGGCCAAGGCACAAACACATGCTTAGACCCGGGCCGGCAATGCGCCTGGCCCTCCACCGGATCCGCAATCATCACGGCGTCCGTGGAACGCGACAGCCACTCTCGGCGCACCCACCCTGAAAGCGGACGAATCGGCTTCAACCCCAAATACAGCTTGCGCGGCAAGACCCGATCATCGAACCAGTTTTCCGTGTGCAGGACAAACCGCGCCCCCGTCAAACGTCGGAGGGCATGCCCCAGAGTGGCACACGGAAAGCCACACACGATCACCTCCGGACGCCATTCCTGCGCCCAGGCCATGGTGGCGTCATCGGCCAAACCCCTCGTCACATCCTGCTCGAAACGGCGAATGTCGAGGCGCTCATGCTGCTCGACCTTCAAAGCGTTGCGCCCCCCCTTGAGCACATCGCCGGAACTGCAGATCACCCGCACATCCAGCGAAGAACGCTCCACGGCGACCTTCCAGGCCATGGCCAACTCGTTCATCTCGAGGTCGAATGTCGGATACACCAACAAGACGCGCAACCGACCCTTGTTTTCAATCATCGCGGGAATTCCTGGGCTGGCAACGCCGGAGGCAAAAATGCCGTCAAGCGGCTCACAACCCAATCGGCCCCCGATCGGGTCAGATGATTGTCATCAAAATACAGCGGCACGCCCTGGTCATCCATGAAGCGACACACACCTGAAGCGCAGAACAGCCCCTCCATGTCCACCACAGACACCTCATGCAAGCGGTCAAGGTCCGCCATCATCTCGAAGAACTCCTGGTTGCGAGCCCGATAATCCGGCACAGACTGCTCAAACCCCGCCAAACCCGGCCCCTCTCCAAAGATCCGGTTTTTGGCCAGAAGATACGGCACATTCTCTCCGTACTCTGGCAAGGTGCCCATCAGCACCACCTTTTTTCCGGCCACCGACAACGCCTCCAAGGTTCGATCCAGACCCCGTCGAACCACCTTCACATTCTCCTCCACCCCCAAGGCTCGGCTTTCTGCATCAGAGTAGTAGGTCAGATCGTGTTCTCGACCCCGCTGGCCGCGGATGTACAGCGGCCACTCCGCGGTGACCATCACCACACGAATCCTCTCGTTTTGCAGCACTTCCGGAAACGTGTTTTTCCGATAGGCCCTGCAGTTTGGAAACTTCCGGGGATTGTCCGTGGCCACATCCATCAGCGGGGGGCACCACGCCCTGGAATACACCACCGCGGAAAGCCCCCGGCGACGGAGTTCTTCAGACAAGGAACGCGTCAGGCGCACGGCATGGGAATCCCCCAAGAGTGCCACCGAAGGTGCCACCCCATCGGCCCCGATCCGGCAGGTCTGGCCGGTCACGCTTTCCAGCACTTCCTGGCACGCCGGCAAACGACCATCATCCGATGTGCGGATCAACGCCAGTGTCTGAGCATCGAACCGGTTCGGGAACCCGTCCGCACCGTGAGCGGCCCAGCCGAAAGCGATAAACGCGACACTCGCCACCGCCGAATATCCGAAGATCGTGGCGCGGCTGAACCGTTGTCGGTCTCGGAAAGGCACCTCCACATACTTCCAGCTGAAGTACGCCAGGACAAACGACAAGACCGCCAGGGTCCCCAGAAGCGCCCCCCCCTCGGTTCCGGGAAAACGCAACCGTGCAAAAGCAAACAGCGGCTGATGCCAGAGGTAGGTGCTGTAACTGATCAGCCCCAGGCCCACCAATCCCTTCATCGAGAGCAGCCGCCCGATCCGCGTCTGTCCGGAGGCACAGATCACGACCAAAGCCGTTCCAGCCACAGGAAGCACCGCATAGATGCCGGGAAACGGCGTCTGGCGGTCGTAGACGAAGACCGAGCTCAGGATCATGCCCATGCCGGCCCACCCACCCCACTCATTGAACCGAAGGGTCTGGGCTCGCCGCCAACGTGACGGGTAATAAAAAGCGCATAACGATCCCGCCAACAGCTCCCACCCCCGTGTGGGGAGCAGGTAATACGCCGCATCCGGCGAATGGGTGGATTGCTGCTGGGCCAGCCACAAGCTTCCCAGCGCCAAGAGGGCCAAACACAAAACGATCCACCGCCGGCCCAGGCGCCACGCAGCGGCCAGCATCAGCGGAAAGAACAGGTAATACTGCTCTTCCACCGCCAGACTCCATGTGTGCAGCAGCGGCTTCAGTTCGGCCGCACTTTCAAAATATCCACTCGAGCGCCAAAACAGAACATTGGACGCATACACGGAAACCGCCACCACACTCTTGGCAAACTGATCGAGCTCCTGCGGCAACATCCACATCCACGCCACGGGAATGCAAAGCGCCATGACCAGAAACAGCGCCGGCAGAATGCGCCGTGCGCGCCGTTCATAAAAATTGACGACGCTGAACTTGCCGCTGGCCAGCTCGCTCATCAGGATGGTGGTGATCAAATACCCACTGATCACGAAAAACACATCCACGCCGACATATCCTCCGCTCACGCCAGAGAATCCTGCATGGAAAAGCACCACGGGCACGACCGCAAAAGCCCGCAGCCCGTCGATTTCCCCTCGATATTTCATCGCTTGCACTGCCTGCTGCGCCATGGCCCCGGAGAAAACCCCGCTCAGGCCGCCACGTTGTCGACGATCACCCGGGAATCCACCGGTGCACGAGGATCCCGACGGGCCTGAAACAGTCCCCGCCAAAGCCCGGCCACGCTGTAGAACCAGGCCACCACGGCATACGCCGCCTTGGGAACAGATCGCTTCTTGAACACCATGAGCATCGGCAGGCTCCACCACGCGGCCGCGACGGCGCCCAGACCCACCTGGCCCCATCCGCACAGAATCGACAGCACAACCGCCGCCAGCCACCAGACCATCACCACGGCGTAGACCCGCACCTCATGCAGATCGCGCACGGAGCGGCTCCACAAACCCTGCGCCATCCCGGCCCTGAGCACCTCTCCGATGCCCAGCGCGTAACGCGAGCGCCACCTGCGCCTCAACAACTCGTAGGGCGACAGATCATGGCCCCAGTGATCGCACGAGGGCACATCCATGCGCCACAGCCGCCACCCGCGAGCACGCAAACGAACCGCCAGATCGAACTCCTCGTAGCTGTGCAGGTTGCGATCCGACATGTATCCCACCTGCTCCAAAGCTTCGCGGCGATACAGGCCCCCCATGTCCAGTCGGTCCACCTCACCCGGCTGCATGTGCCCCATCCCGCGCTCCACGCGCGCCACGTACTCCATGCTCGTGGTGTTCTGCTCCTGAATCTGACCGCCCACGCCGCCATACTCCGTGTGCTGATCGAGAAACTCGCAGGCCTGCACCAGGAAGTCCGGATGCATGCGCATGTCACCATCCATGATGTAGACATACTCACCCCGTGAGTGCAGATAACCCAGCTGGGGACCGACCCCGCAGCATCGGTCCTCCGCCCGGGACAGTTGCACCACACGCACGGGATAGCGCCCCGCGATCTCGACGGTGCGATCCGTCGAAAGCGAATCCGCCACCACCACCTCGCCCGAAACCCGATCCGCCGCTTCCACGGCGCTCGCGACGGCACGCGCGATGTTCTTCTCCTCGTTCAGCGTCTTGATGACCACGCTGACGCGGCACCGGTGGTGCCGCTCGGACGACGCACCGGATGACAAACGATCCCTCTCGAGCATTGAAAAATTCATGCGGTTTTCTTGATGCGAATGACCCGGGCCGGAACCCCCACCGCGACCGCCCCGTCGGGCAAGTCATGAACCACCACGGCGTTGGCACCGATGTCCACGTCCGAACCGATCCGCACCCGGCCCAGGATCTTGGCCCCGGCCCCGACATTGACCCGATCCCCCAGAACCGGCGCAGCCAGGGGGTCCGACATCTGGCGATTGCCGATGGTCACGCCCTGGCGGATGACACAGTCGTCCCCCATCACCGTGTTGCCGTGGACCACGATGGCCCCGGAATGCTCGATCGTCAGCCGGCGACCGATCTGCGCCCCCACCCCCAGCGTCACGCCGCACCACATCTCGGCCCACTTGGCCAAAAACAGATGCACGACCCCCAGGGGAATGCGGATGAGCTTGCTTTGGAACCGGTAGCGCAGGCGCCCGAACCGGTAGACCTGAAGGGCCCAGAAGCCGAGCGACAGCAACCCTTCCTGAGCCACCGACAAATCCTCAAGAAAATGACCACGCCTCACTGGAACGTCTCCTCTGGACTCGTGCACCTGCATCCCCGTCATCCGTTGCTGCGGACAGGCCCCGCCGGATCTGCCTCGGACCGTCGGGTGCCGCGCATCCGGCGCTGGAAAAACGATCCGGCCAGTTCCCTGGGCACCAGCAACAACGCCAGCGTCACCCACCACCGCCGGTCCGCATTGGGAACACCCGCCGACCACAAGTGCTGCAAGGCCTCTCGCGTCCGGCCGGCCGCATGCAACTGCCTCGCCCGCGTCACACGACAATGCCGCACGTAGTGTGTGTAGGAGCGCCGAAACCGCTCTGGCACCTGGGGGTCCAGGGAGCGCAAGCGCAGGCGCTCGATGAACGGAGCCTCCATGGTCAGCGTCTTGTGGTTGACAACGCCCAAGCTGCCCGGCACGTGCAGATACTCGACCAACCGGACCCTCATGAAGACCATGTCGCGGTGCTCCGCCAGACGCAGCCAGGTGTCGAGGTCCTCTCCAAACGATTCGCCTTCGGGAAAACGGATGCCCGTGCGATTCAGCAATGACGCGGCCACCGCCACCGATCCGGTGAAAAACTCGAGACCCGCCCTCATGAAGCCCGCCATGTCCTGCAATGGCGCCGGCGCCGGCCAGGACCCCGAGGCCACGGGTGCGGGATCCAGATGAAAGGTCTCCTGGCCCTCCTCGATCTCCCGGTAGGAAATGCCCGTGAACTCGGCCTGCGGCCACCGCTGCCGAATGTGGTCATGGCCTTCCAGCACCTGCGGGTGCCAGAGATCGTCCGCATCCAGAAACGCCACCCACTCACCCCGGGCCTGTTCGATGCCGTGGTTGCGAGCCCTCGACACCCCCGCATTGGCCTGCCGCAGCAGCCGCACCCGATCGTCTTGTGCCGCCAGATGCAACACCCGCTCGGGCCCGTCGTCGGTGGAGCCGTCGTCCACCACGAGCACTTCCAGCGCCGACACGGTCTGCCGCAAGACCGAACGGACGGTCTGCTCGACATAGGGCCCCTTGTTGTACAGAGGCACGATCACGGAGTAGCGGATCATCCTCGCACCTTGCCCAGCGGCACATCGACCTTCACCAGCGGCCGAGACAACATCATCAGGATCAGCAGCGGCAAGGTCAGCGGACCGTAGCCCAGCAGCGTGAACGGGGCCTCCGTCATGCTCTGGATGGTCAAGAACAACAACAGCGCGATGCTCAGCCCACCGCTGCTGCGGGCACTGCGAAACGCGCCCCACAGCAGCAGCGCAAACAGCAGCAACACCCCACTGAGCCCCACCGTCCCCGCCCGGGACAAGGTGTCGTAGATCTGGTTGTGGCCATGGGTGGCGAACAACATCCCGACGCTGACGCGATAACTCAGGTCCCAAGCCGTCAGCCCATATCCGAAAACCGGGTGACGCCGCCACTCCGCCAACGCCACCGCCCAGATCTGGTCGCGGCCGGTCAAGGTCATCAGCTGCGCGCCTTCATCCGACAGCAGCAGCGCCTGCACACGCCCCCCCAGCCCGCCGAACATCACCAAGCCCCCTGCCAGCATCACCAGCGCCGAGAGACCCAGGATCCACCCGGTGGCGGCCACGCGGTGACGGGGATCGAACATCGCCTTCCACCAGCGCGCCCCATTGCGCACCAGCCCCATGGCCAGCACACACAGGGTCCACGACATCCACACCATCTTGGACTGCGCCAGGACCAACGCCAACATCAACAGGCCCCAGGCCATGCGGTTTTTCCAGACCGTCGCAAAGGGCCGGGCCCACAGCACCAGCATCGCCGTCATCACCAGCACACCCAGCGTGATCGCGTGAGGCGCCAGTCCGGCCATGCGCGGCAACCCCGAGATCAAACCCTGCGAATACCCCAGGTCCAGCACCATGGACGGCAGAACCGGCAGCACGGCAAACGAGGCCAGCACAAACACGACCACCGCATTCCGATACCAGACCAGAAACTTCTCCACGTCCTCGTCGGTCAGCACACACACGGCCAGCCCGATCACCAGGGGATACAGATAGTCGTGCTGGAAATAGGCGCGTGCCCCCCACACCCCCGCAGCCAGCACCGAAGTCAGCCAGAAATAGGCAAACACCGAGACGAACAGGGTGCGCGCCACCCCGTCGTCAAAACGCCGCATCAGCCACGACAACAGGCGCTCGCCACTGGCCAGCATGATGGCCACCGTGCTCAACCGGAACATCCACGACGACACCCCGCCCCCGCTGGCCACCATCTGCGACACCGAATCGAAGCTGGTTGTCAGCGTGCGACCGCTCGCCAGCGAGGACACGGCCATCCCCAGCATGATCATCACCGGGGTCCAATGCATGAACCCCACGCCCCGCTTGCCCGAAGCATGGAGCGTCGCAAACACGCCCATGACGAGCAGCAACGCCGCCACGGCCCCCACGATCGTCAGGATCAGCACACTCATCAGACACGTTCCGTCGAGTTCAACCTGCTCATCGCCTCAAGCCGCCGAGCGTCGCCGGCGTGCCAACACGCGCTCCAGCACCGCCATCGCATCGGCCCCCATGATCGACGTGCGCCACCGCCACCCCAGCGCCACCAGCGCCAGAGTCCACAGCACAGCCGCCACCAACACGCCACCCGCGGGCCAGCCCTGAGCCCGCATCGCCCCCAGCGCGGGCCACAGCCACGCCGCCAGGCCCCCCCACAAACCCAGCGCCCGAGCCACCAGACCCAGTGCCCGCCGGGCCGGAACCCCCACCCGATGCGCCGCGGCCGCCGACACGACCAGCGCACGCCCCACGAACACCCCACTGGCCACACAGGCCATCCACAGCAGCCCCTTCTGGGCGGCGAAGAACAGCAGCAGCACCGCGATCACCAGGACAGGCAACTGAAGCATCGCTTCCCAGTGTCGACGACCCGTGTTCCACAACACCGGCGTCGACACCCCCCACAGCACATAAAAAGGCATTCCCGCGAGCAAAATGCCCAACACCGGACCGGCGCCGTCCCAGCGATCGCCGTACAGCACCCGGATCACCTCCGGCCCCAGCATCGACGCGACCCCAAACGCGGGGGCCAGGCACACCAGCACGGCGGCCACCACCTGCACATACACCCCCTGCATCCGCTCGCGCTCGTTCTGCAGCCGGGCGGTGGCCGACAGCAGCACCCCCTGCAACGACCCGATCAACAGCGAATTGGGCGTGTTCGCCAGGTTGTACGAAGCCGTGTACACCCCCACCGCGTGCGCGTTCATCAAGCGACCGATGAGCACCCGGTCCACGTTGGTCAGCGTCCAATTGACCACGTTCGTGAAAAACGCGGTCACGCCCACCTGCATCAACGCCCGGGCGCGTGGAGACCACAGCAGAAACCGCTGCGGAAACCGCTGCATCCAGCACAGGCCCAGCCACTTCACCGCCGCCTGCACCAGCCACGCCGCCACCAGCGCCTCCACCCCAAACCCCATCCAGGCCATCGGGAGCGCCACCCCCACGTACCCCACTGCGTAACCCGCCACATCCACCATGCCGCGCGCACGGAAGTTCATCGCCCGGGCCATCAAGGCGCTGGGGGTTCCCGCCACGGCATTGAGAAATCCGACCACGGCCAGCCAGCGCACCACGGGCTCCACCCGGGGCTCGCCAAAATAGCCTGCCACCTCAGGCGCCAGCCAGAACAGCCCCCCGGCCACCACCAGCCCCTGGATCCACTGCCACGTATTGACCAGCCGGATGTCTTCGTCCGTCAGGTCGGCGCGCTGGACAAGGTTCATGCTGAAACCGAACTCGGTGACAAACCCCGCAAAGGTCATCACCACCAGCGCCATGCCGAACACCCCGTAGATGTCGGGGCCCAGCATCCGGGCCAGGAGGATCTGCGCCCCCAGCTGCAGGCCGTAGCGCGCCACGGTCAGCAGCGCTTCCCATTTCATGGCGCTGACGCTGGCGCCGCCCAGCCCCGAAGTGCCCGCGCTCACGCCGCGCCTCCGGCGCGCAGCCAGCCTGCCCGCCGGACAGACGCGGCCACGCTCACAACCCCGCCAGACGCAGGCGCCACTGCGGCGTCACCTGGGCCAGGTACTCGTTGACAAAACGGTCCTGCACCGCAAAAGCCTTGACCGGGTCCGCGTCCAGCGTCGAAACCCGGAACAGCAAGCCATCGGGCACCAGCCCCTGCAACGAATAGTCGAACTTGATGCGCTTCTTGGCCAGGGTGCCGTGATCGACCGAGCGGTCGCCCAACGTCGTCCAGTAGGTGACCGGCTCGATGCGCTGGCGACCCATGCTGGCCACCAGCCGATGGACCGGAATCGTGCCCCACTGCGTCTGCAGGACGTCGATGTGATGGTCTTGCACCTTGAACCCCTGCGAGGGGTAGCACACCATCGGCTCGTGCACCTGCAACGAATCGCTCTGATCCCGACCGTAGGCCACGGCCAGCATCACCACATTGCCCTGCGCATCCACGAACCGCCGGTTCACCGTTTCGGCGTAGATGCGGTTGATGAGCGCGTTGGCCTGGGGATTGACCACCTGCCCCCCATCGCTCATGAGCTTCCAGCCGCCAAAGTCCTGCGACAACACCGACTCGATGCGTTCGGGCGGCCGCAGATCGGCCTGCAGGCGCGACGGCTTGAGCAAGGTCCCCGCCACGCTGAACGAAGCGGTGAGCGCCAGGATGACCAGTCCCCGCTGCATCAAGGACCCCTTCATGGACGCACCTCCGCAGCCGGCCGGGTCGGCACGGGTTTGCTCACGAACAGACGGATCAGCGTGTCGGCCCCGATGATCAGCATCAGGGCGGCCATGAACAGCACCATGCCCGCAAAGCCATGCAAGAAGCCCTGCCCCGCTTCGTCACCCAAGTGATACGTGATGAGGCACAGCACGATCACACGGATCGAGTTGGCCAAGAAACTGATGGGCACCACCGCAATGGCCAGCGCGATGTTGCGCGCCGGCGAGGCGTACTGCACCAGATTCAAGTACAGCAGGCCCATGGCCTCCAGCGTGAACATCGTGTGCAGGCCCGCACAGGCATCGGCCACCAGCAGCTGGTATTGCCCCAGATGCAACAGCACCCCCACCCGGCTGATCGGATACCCAAACTGGTAGAGCACCCACTCCGACATCATCGACACACCGATCTTCATCGGCTGCGTCAACGTGTCCACCACCTGGGAAGGCAGCGGCACCATGAACAAGGAAAACACCAACGCAAACCAGACGAGCCGCGGCGCACTCCAGCCCTTCAGGACCACCAGCGCACCCATGATCACCAGCGGAAAGGCCCCCAGCTCGAACAAATAGATGCTCTGCGTGCGCCCCACGAAAAACAGCAGCAGCGCGCCCACCAGCACCCACCAGCCGGTGGCCGAACCCGGCGTCTGCAGGGCCATCAGAGCCTCGCGGCGTTGCCACAGCAGCCAGCACGTCACCCCCAGGATGATCGGCCCCTGCGACTGTTCGCCGTTGCCCCAGATGTCGCGAAACAGATCCACCAAAGACGGCACGTACAGCAGCACCAGTGCCGCCACCGCCATCCACCAGACCGACGCATCGCCCGGTGCCAGACGCGGTGCTCCCGCCTGCCCGACCCGCCCCAGGTTCATGTTCATGTCACCGACCCGCGAGTCAGAATTCGTTGACGATCACGCCTGCCACCTTGGCCGAAGCCGAAGCGACCATGGCCGTCAACTCCTGCAGCGCCGCGACCCGCGTGTGCCCCTTGCGGGACAGGACGATGGCCGCCCCGCAACGCGCCGCAATCACGGCCGGATCCACACCGAACTTGGCCGCCGGCGTGTCCACGATCACGTGGTCAAACTTGCGCAACAGCTCCGACATCAGCACCCGGAACGCCGGGCGCTCCACCAGCTCCAGCGGATTCGGCGGCGTGATGCCCACCGGCATGATGTACAGGCTGGGGATGTCGGGCGCCTGGAACACCACGTTCGACTCGCGCCGCCCGCTCAGGATGCCGCTCAGCCCTGAGGTGTTGGGCACGCCAAACACCTGATGCAGCCGCGGCCCGCGCATGTCCGCGTCCACGATCAGCGTGCGCCCGCCCAGCTGGGCCAGGGCCACACCAAAGTTGGCCACAAAAAACGTCTTGCCGTCGCCCGAGTCGGGGCTGATCACCGCCACCGCACGACGCGGCTCGTTCGGGTTGAGCGCCTGCATCATCAGCTGGCTTCGAATGGCCCGAAAGCCCTCCGCCTGCTTGCCGAACGGCTGCGCCGCCACGATCAGCTCCGGACTGAGCGACTGCTGGCCCGCCGAGGCATAGGGGTAATCAAACTGCTGGCTCAGCGCAAACAGCACATCCGACTCGGAGGCCAAACCCAGCGCGATCGCCGCATCGCCGAACCGGCCGCCATTCTGGCGCTGATGGTCGACGATCTGCTGCACCTGCTCGTCGCTCAGGCCCTTGCTCTTGCGGATGATGTCGCCAATGGAGCGGTCATCCTTCTCCGCCGAATACACCGTATCGATCCCGATCTTTCCGGTCATCTTGATCCTTGCGTTGGTTCTTCGTGGTGGGACAGCCCGGTCACTGGCCCGAGGGCCCCGGCAGGCGGCTGAGCACGTTGGCAGGCAGCACCATGCGATCCTGGTTGCCGCCCATCAGCGAACGCGTCGGCCCCGGAATCACGCCAATCACCGGCAGCCCCAGCAATTCGGACACATCGGCGGTGGAGCGCACACGGCGGTCCATCAGCTCCCGCACAAACGCCACAGCCACCCCCAGCAGCAGCCCCACAAAACCAGCGATCAGCGCATTGCGCGGCACATTCGGCGAAGAAGGCTCAGACGGCACCGAAGCCGGCGTCAGCACCGCGATGTTCGTCTGATTCGACTGGCTCTCGAGGGCCGTCTGCGTCTGACGCTGCTGAATCTGCTCGTAGGCCCGCTGTGCGGACTCCACTTCCTTGACCAGCACATTCATCTCGCCCCGCTGCTCACGCATGCGCAGCACCTTGGCCCGTTGCGCCTCCAGCGCGGCGCGAACCTGCGCCTCCCGGCCACTGTTGATCGAGCTGGTCACCCCCACGCTCGAACCCGCACGGCGAGCCTCCGAAGCGATGCGACGGTTGAGCGCGGCAATCACCGCCTTTTGCTGCTCGATGGCCGGATGGGCCTCGCCCAGCCGAGCCTGCATTTCCTGGAGCTTGGCTTCCTCACGCGTCACATCCGCGCGCAGGTTGGCCACCACCGGGTTGTTGATGACGTCTTGCAGCACGTCCTGGTTGCTGCGCGCACTGGCGCTGCGTGCACGCGACTCGGCCGAAATGGCCTGGATCTGAACCAGTTGCGTCGACAACTCGCTCAGGCGCTGCATTTCCATGTCCACACGCTCGTCGGTGGCCAGGATGTTGTTGCTGCGCTGGTATTCAGCCAGCTTGGCCTGGGCCCCTTCCAGCTTTTCGCGCAGGGCCTTGGCCTGATCCTCGAAAAACGTCGAATAGCGGCGCGCCGGATCGGTGCGCAATTCCAGCGCCGTGTCCATGTAGGCCTTGACGAAGCCATTGGCCATCTGCGCGGCCAGCGCCGCATCGGGCGCGGTGTACTTGATAGAGAACATCGTGCTCTCGCGCGAGGGCGTCACGTCCAGCTTGCGCTGCACCAGCCGTGCCAGCCACGTCTCGAAATCGCCGCGGCCGCCACTCTCCTTGAGCCACATCTCGCGGAACTCGCGCTTGTCGGCCAGGCGCAGCTCACGCACCACCCGCACGGCCACCCGATCGCTGCGGGCAATGTCCACCTGGGTGGCCATGTAGCTGCCCGCGGCCATCGAACTCAGGGCCATCGCCCCAGCGATGGGGTCGCTCGACTTCATGTCGATGACCACATCCGAGACCGCCGAATACTGCTTGGGACTCCACAGGCTGAACCCCAGCACCACCACCACCACCGTCAGAAACACCGAAAGCACCATCAGCCACCGGGCGCGGAGAATCGAGAGGAACTGGGAAAAGGTCATGATTCGAGGACACCCTGTGTCTGAGAGCAGTCGTTACGTATGGTCACGGCTTGCCATGATGCCATCATGGCATTGGCGATATCGGCCCGAAACCCGTCAGCTTGAAGCCGCCGATGCCGCAGAGGCTGCCGGCGCGGCAAACTGGCCCTTGTACTCGATCGCGGCGGACTCACGCAGGCGCTTGATCTCGCCGGTGACCAGCACACGACGGCGGTCGTTGACCAGGTACTGGGCGATGGGGCCCTTGGCCTGCTCCAGCGTCACGGGGGCCGCACGCGTGCTGGTGGGCACCATCACGGTCATGCCGCCGCCGCCTTGCACCGCCAGCGGCTTGTTGCCCGACTTGTACAGCGCATTGAGCACCGCCAGCGGAATGTTCTCAGCCGCCTGCTGCACCGAGCGCTGCCCGAACTTCAGCCCGGCCGCGTTCATCGCCGCCGCAAACTCCTCGGCCGTCTTCACGGTCTGCACCACACCGCCCACCGACTTGGACTGCTCCGCTGTCAGGCCACTGAGCGTGAATTCGGTCAGCGCATAAATGCGGCGATCGGCGAACAGCGCCGGATTGGCCTCGTAGTACTTGCGGATCTCGTCGTCCGAAGGCTTGGCGGTCGTTTCGGCCAGCTTGTCGGTGTAGGCCTTGGCCAGGATCTCGCGGCGTGCCGCCTCGATGGCCGCCACCACACGGGGGTCACGATCGAGCTTCTGGTCCACCGCCTGCTGAATGGCCAGCTCCTGGTCGATCAGGCCCTCGAGCACACGCTTGGCCACACCGTTGACCTGCTCCGGCTTGAGCCCAGGCTGACGGGCCAACATGTGGTTGACCTGATGCACCGAGATCTCCTGCTTGTTGACCTTGGCCGCCACCTGGGTGTTGTCGCCGCCCCCGCCGCCGCCGCAAGCCGCCAGCAGCACCGCTGCGGACACCGCCGTCAACCAGGCGCCCGCGCGCCCCATCTGGAACCCATAAGAAGATTGAAGATTGCTCATGACCCGCCACTGAAGTTCGTACATCGACCGGCTCGCAGGACCTTCTCCCGGGCCTCCCATCCGATGTAACCGGGCGCATCTTAGCGGCCGGGTCTGTCGATTCTGGCGTTGTCCCCCCCCCCATAAGCATGGCCCACACGATGCGCCAGTGCCTGCCGTTAAGTGTGCACGCCCTGTGCTGTTGAATAATCCCCGCGCTCCGCCGACATTCCCTCATGCTCGCTTTGCAGACGCTTTCCGGCGCCGCTCCCTCCCCCATCCTGGTTCCCGCCTGGGCCGTCCCTCTGATCGTGGCGCTGGCCCTGCTCACCGGGTGGATGCTGGCCCGCCGGTCCGCTGCGGCCACGGGCGCCGGGCGCTTTGCAAGCATCGACGGCCTGCGCGGCCTGCTGGCCCTGTTTGTCTTCATCCACCACGGCAGCGTCTGGCAAGTGTTCCTGGCCACGCAGCGCTGGGAGCCGCCCGCATCCCGGGCGTTCAGCCACATGGGTGAAACCTCCGTGGCCCTGTTTTTCATGATCACGGCCTTCTTGTTCACCCGCAAGGTGCTGCAGATGGACGAGCGGCCCATCCAATGGGTGCAGCTCTACGCCTCGCGGCTGGGTCGGCTGCTGCCGCTGTACGCCCTGGCCATCGCGATCATGCTGGGCATGGCCTGGATCCTCACTGGCGCCACCCTGCAAGAGCCCCCCCAGCAACTGCTTCTGAACACCCTGGGCTGGCTGGCCTTTTCAATCCGTGGCGCGGGCAACCTCAACGGGCTGACCGACACCTACCAGCTCATTGCAGGCGTGACCTGGTCCCTGCGCTATGAATGGTGGTTCTACCTGAGCCTGCCGCTGCTGGCCGTGCTGCTCAAACGGCGCATCCAGATGCCCTGGAGCGTGCTGGCCCTGATCAACGTGGCCCTGTTCGGCAGTGCGTGGCTGCTCAGGGTTGAACTGGCCCTGCCCTTTCTGGGCGGCGTGGCCGCCGCCTATGCCGTTCAATGGCCCACCGTGCAGAAAGTGGCGGCACGGCGCTGGAGCGGGTTCATCGTGCTGGGCGGCCTGGCCCTGACCGTGCTGGGCACCGAATCCGCCTACACCCCCGAAGCCACTGTGCTGCTGGGGGTGGCGTTCATCCTGATTGCCGCGGGCAACGACCTGTTCGGCCTGCTGAGCACCGCCACCTTGCGGGCCCTGGGCGAGCTCACCTACAGCCTCTACCTGCTGCACGGCCTGGCCCTGACCCTGGTGCTGCGCCTGTGGGCCGGCACGGCCGAGGCCGCCTTGTGGAGCCCCAGCCAACACTGGCTGGTCATGGCCGCCCTGACCGTGCCCCTGCTGCTGGCCTGCCACCTGGCCTACCAATATGTGGAAGTGCCCGGGCAACGGCTGGGCACACTCGCCGCCAACTTGGCGGCCAAGCGCCGATAACGGGCTCAGGTCCCTGCAAATACCCGGCTTCATCGGGGGATTGCGGCCGCAACGTGGGTGCTACCGTCACATTCGGTCATGAAACTTGCTGGCGTTTGCCCAGATTCACGACCCAGCAGTGCCTACCCACCCCCTATTCAGCGGACCTTGCACATGCATTCCACCCCTTCGCCCAGCACCGAGGCCCCCGGTGAGCGCCGTGGTGCACGGCGAATCCTGAAGTTGGTGCACCCCAGCACCGAACACGTGATGCCAATCGCCTTGGGATTTGACTTGCCCGTGGCTTTACTGGGCCCCCTGCCCTTGATGTGGCGCGGCCAGTGGCCACTGGCCGGGCTGACCCTGGTGGCCACCGTGTGCCTGCCCGTGCTCGGCCAGGTGCTGATGGCCACCCGCACCGACCGCATGCAGGTGCGCCGTGCCTTGGCCCGCGGCTACCGGGCGGTAGGCGATCAGCCAGGTGATGTCAGTGCGGCCGAATGGGCGCTGGGGATGAGCCTGCCGCGACTGCGGGCGGGCGCATCGCGCAACCGAGCGGATTCGCCCCTTTCAGAACTGCCGACACAGCCCATGTGAACGGGATCAACCCACAACCAAGGGATGACCCCAAGCCACCCTCCCTGTAGTGTGAAATCTGCACTCACGCTCACCAGATGAACCCGGCATTCTGCGGGCGTCTTTTGCAGTCAGGGAGGGAGCGAGCACATGAAGATCACAGTCATCGGCACCGGCTACGTCGGCCTGGTCACGGGCGCGTGCCTGTCGGAAATGGGCAACCACGTCCTGTGCCTGG